>JAJPJP010000204.1 GCA_021324175.1 Chitinophagia bacterium | reverse complement strand
GGACGAAACAAGAAAAAATGCACTATCCAATGGAAATTTACACGACAAGACGCAGATCGAAAGCTATCTAAACACTATGTTTCTTAATTAAATTGTCAATGCACTAGTGTCAAGATGGAAGGACAACTTCTCCAACCACAAATACGCTTCCACATACAACGATGAGGTCCTTTTTCGAGGCTGCACTGACCGCGGCCTGAAGCGCTCCATTGACATCCGGATAGTGGTTTCCTCGAATCCCGAGACTAGCTGCAGCTGCTGCCAGATCCTCCTCGGCCAATGCCCTGGGAATTTGGGCCTTAGTAAAATAGTATTGAGCCAATTTGGGTAGCAATGATAGGATTTTTTGAAAATCTTTATCCTTAACCATCCCAAATACGATATGTAATTCTTCGTGGTCCGTGATCTCAATTTGCTTAGAGATCTGCTTTATCCCATCCTCGTTGTGAGCTACATCCAGGACAATCGCCGGATTGGTAGCTATAATCTCCCATCTCCCGTGCAATCCTGTTAATCGTTTGACTTCACGGAGGGCTTTACGGCACTGTTTTTCCTGAATATTCCATCCGGAAGTTCGGAGTATGCTTGCTGCCTCCAGGACTGTTACCAAGTTCTTATTTTGATATATTCCGGTCAAATCGAGATGATAATAATTCTTTTCATTATTGTGGATGGAAGTGATCTCGGCGACGAGTTCCGTGTGATCGACCGACCAGCCGGACACATATCTATTCCTGTCAGCAAAACTTACGGCTGTTCTAGCCAAATTTGCCCGCTCTTCAAAAATGTGGGCGGTGCGCGAATCGTATTCGCCTACAACGACAGGAATACCCGGTTTGATAATACCAGCTTTTTCAAACGCAATTTTTTCTAGAGTGTCGCCTAAAAGGTCCATATGATCATATCCAATATTAGTAATCACCGATAGCTCTGGTCGAATGATATTAGTGCTATCAAGCCTTCCACCCAACCCGACTTCCACGACAGCAACGTCAACCTTCTGTTCGGCAAAGAAGCTAAATGCCATCGCGACTGTCAACTCAAAAAAAGAAGGTTGGATATCGACAATCGCCATTTGCATTTGGTCCACGAATTCAGTCACAAAACCATCGTCTATCATTCTACCGTCAATTTTGATTCTTTCTCGAAAATCTCTTAGATGCGGCGAAGTGTAAAGGCCCGTCTTATATCCTGCAGTTTGGAAAACTGCGGCGAGCATATGGCTGACTGAACCTTTACCGTTGGTACCCCCAACATGAATTGATTTGAATTTGTTCTGCGGGTTGTCGAGAATCTCACACAAAGCTTGCGTATTACCCAAATCTGCTTTATAGGCCGCAGCGCCGATGCGGCTAAACATCGGCAGCCGGCTATACAGGTAATCGATAGCCTCCTGGTAATCCATAAATGAGCAAATTAAATGAAAGCAGCTAAACGGAAAAGCCTTTAATGCAAGCTGAAGTGACCATTTGCTGCACGACTTTTCTCGCGGATGGCCCAACGGGCATTTGATCGAGTACTAATAATGGACTTTAAAGTGGAAGATTAATGAACCAAAGGATTCCTGGCCATTTGCAATAAATTTTACCTGTATGGCTTTTCTTTTTGCAATATCAACATACGATGATTCGGAAGTATTTGAGCCATGCAAATGGAATTCGGCGCTCGTCACATTGCCCGCACCATCTACGTGAACGTCGATCACCACCGTTGCATCCTGATTGAAGTCATCGGTGAATGATGGCATATGCAGTACGTTCCGGTTGGCTAACTGCCCGGTGCGCTGTATACTCCCAGAAGTGCCTGTTCCGCCGTTCCCGGAGTAATTTTTCGAGTCAGGATTTCCTCCCGGTTTCCCTTGATCGCCCTTGCCACCTGCTATACCCTCGTTACCCCCAGGCTTGAAATTATCTGCGTCGTTACCGCCGGTTCCGTTTCCGTTCACTCCATGAAAAACGGCCTTAGGTTTTGGCTTAACGGGTACGGGGCTCGTTTCAGGTTGCCTTACCCTAATGATTTTCTTTTCTATTTCTTTTTTGGGGAGTCGTGTCGCATCAGGTTTTGTAAAAGCAGGCTTTTTTACAACTGGTGCATCTTCTTCTTTGTCGTTAGTTTCGACATCTTTTGCGGGCGCTTTTTCAACGATCGCTTGTTTAGGCGGGGTGTATCGCTCCCTATCTTCCGCGGAAGGTTTCCCCGGCAGGAAGGGCTGGTTATTTCCGCTGCCTTTATCACTATTGCCCAGGTTTACTTCAATTCCCTCATCGGCAACCGGCGGCTGGATTACCGGTAGCGACCATGAAACAAGCAATAGCAGCGCAATCAGCAGTGCACAGATTAACGCCGTGTATACAGAAGCACGGAAATTTTTTTGAGATTCAAAGGTATCTGTCATGTACACCTGGTTTGACATACAAATTTATTGAAATACTCGACCAATTCTCGATTTAATAACCCAAACGATACAGTCAGACTCCAAATTCATAATGAAACGAGGCAGCATAGTTTGCATTGCCTGTGCTTTCCCACCCAAATTGTTAAAAATGATACAAATTCTGTCGGGGTCTTCTTTGAAATTGGTCGCTTTAATGGGCAAAATCGGACTCAAAATTTCCACGAATACGCTCGAACGGAGGATTAAAATACCCGTGTTTCAAGGAGGGAAACTCTTCTTTAAGTAATTCCATTAATTGTTTGATTCCCAAAAATTCACCGGTTTCCGCCACCCCAATTCTACCCAAATACCAATCGGGATCGATATTAAAGTTTCTCCATTGAATCATATTTAGGCCGGTTTCAGAAATGAGTTTCCGGATCGCATCGTATTCATCGAAACTGTCAGTCATTCCAGGTAGGACAAAATAGTTTATCGATGTCCAGCCCCCACGCTCGCGGACTATTTTGAGGCTTTTTAGCACGTCTTCAAATTCGTAATTATTTGGGCGATAATAACGCTCGTAAATGCTTTTGCGCGCGGAATTCATACTTACCCGAATAGAATTAAGTCCGGCATCGCAAAGTGCTTTTACGGCGTCTGGTTTTGATCCGTTCGTGTTCATATTGATGCTGCCTCTGGATGTACTTTTCCTAATTGCAATAATTGCGTCTCGAATTGTCTCCCACATTAGTAACGGCTCACCCTCGCATCCCTGTCCAAAGCTAATAATGGGAAAGGATGCGTTTTCCAAATGTGGCACTGTAAATTCGACTATTTCCTCAACGTTTGGCCGAAAAGTCAACCGGTCCTGTGTGGAAACAATGGGTTCCTCCTGAGGCTGAAATGAAATGCAGCCGATACAATTCGCGTTACAGGCCATCGATACCGGGACTGGGCACTCCCAGCGACCCAAAGCCAAATTTCGGGCTGCAGGGCAATGGTAAGTGAGGCAGCAATTGGAAGCTAAATGCCTGACAAGACGATTATGCGGGTAAGTACTCAAAAGACGAGCGGCTCCTTTTTTAATGTCTCCTTCAATGTAGCCTTTCGATTCTTGCCGAATATCTTCTTCAATTCGGACCGCCGGCACGAAGAATTGTTGATCAAGCCAACCCGTCGCCGTATAGCAAAAAAGCGGAAGGGTAGGAGCGCCCTGTTCTGATTCGTAAGCAGCGAGATAAAGTCCTGTGTGTGCGGGGGGGATGAAGGCCGCAACGGCGATTCCCTTTTCGCAAAGTCGCATTTCTCCCGATTGGACGTCAACGCCTATCGCCCGTCTTCCGGGCAATTCGTAAATTGAACCACCCTGAGGCAATTTTATCCAGTCAATATCCGGTATTAACATAGCGTCCCAACCACTTCTACCCGTCGCAAACAGCGATTGATCTTCATAAATATTTCCTTTGCCATCCGAGTAAAGCAAAAAAGGCCGTCCGTTCATTATATCATCGAGGATTTAATTAATGATTAAGTTGCTTTTTACAATAGGCATTAAATTCATCTTCGTCGGCGTCAAATTCATCTTCATCATCCACAGTTTGCTTTTGAATGACGCGGTTATTTTTAAAATCCAGGGTTAAAAGCCCATCCTTAAGCATAATATTGGTGAATTCTGACCATATAAATTTCCTCCGAAAGATGGAATTGACTACTATCTGGTTTGTCGAAAAGCCGATCTCCAGCGGATACTTTGCCTGATACTCGAGAAAGGCGAGAACAAAAAACAACAAACATGCCCACTGAAAATGAGGCATCGCAATCCAGAAAATCCCGGCGACTACCAGCCATGTCCTATACCGAACTATCCGGCCTTTTTCCCTTTGACGAATAATACCCGTCACCAGGCCGGTCAAAATAGTCAGGGATGCCAAAGTAAAAAACACATCGAAATGCTGACGTTTTACCTGTAAAGTTAAAAAAGCCATTGCGGACCCCAGGCACAGCAGTATGCTTATTGAATCGATGAATTTTTCGTTGTTCCTTTTCAGCGTAACAACATAATCATAACGCATGACAGAATTATGGAAATCTAACTATTCGCGGCTACTAACATATTACATAATTTCCAAAGTACGTGAGCCCCTACGTTTGCATCCCAATCCGATTCTCCTGTGCCTACTTCTACTAAATCAAATCCGATAAACTGACGGCCACTTTCAGAGATCTTTTTTATTAAATACAAAACCTGCTCTGTTTCATAACCTCCTTGAACGGGTGTGCCGGTGTGGGGACAAAGCTTGGGATCCAAGCCATCGATATCAAAACTGACATAGACCCGGTCCGGAAGATGCCCGATCATTTCATCTGTAATCTGTTTCCATGTTTGTCCGTCATACATTCGCTCTTTTACTTCCTTGTCAAAGTAGGTAACCAGCCTGTAATCACTTTTACAAATAAAGTCCCACTCTTCCTGCGAGTAGTCTCTCACGCCTACCTGGACTATTTTTTTTACCTCCGGGATTTCATTAAGCGCGTTGTACATTACACTCGCGTGACTATAAGTAAAATCCGCATAAGACTTTCTGAGATCGCAGTGAGCATCGATGTGCAGAATGCCAAAATCTCCATAGGTTTCCGCAATGGCTTTGTAAAACCCAAAGGGTACACTATGGTCACCTCCCAACAATCCAACCAGTTTGCCGCTTTTCAGCAATTCCCTGGTCTGCTCGTAGACCCAGACATTCAGGTTGGCGCCTCCTTCATTTATTTCCTTAAGCGACTTCGTCATGAAGGTATTTTTCTCAACTAGCTCATCTTTGGAAATATAATCGATGTATAACTCAGCCTCTTTCCGGAGGTAATCGCTTTTCATCAGAAGTTTTCGATCGTGTGGTCGCATATAAAATCCCTTTCTCCATGCATTGCCGCAATCGGCATCGAAAATGTCAACCTGCATGCTGGCTATAAAGATGTGCTCCGGCGCCCTCGAAGTTCCCGCGCCATAACTTACTGTTACCTCCCAGGGTACAGGCAGAATAATCAACCGGGCTTCATCTTCGGAAAATGGCAATCCGAAGATGTTATTTTTTGGATTGCTTACGCCGTTGGCGTCAAACTTAGAAAGATCGGTCATAATTAGTAGGTAAAAACAACGCAATTTAGTTCAGGAATTTCTAGCGGCAAAAAATGTGGGGCTGACCTGGTCATTTGTTAACCAATTTTAAAATTGACCCCATTAACATATGGTTATAACATCAGCGATTTGAACGCAGGTATATTTGGTTTCGAACGCATTATTGATGATATCGGCTGGGATCCAGACCGTCAGATTTTTGAGGGCTTGGAAAATGCGCCATTAAGGAACATTTTCAAGTTGTAGCCATGGGAATGACTTTCCCCGACCCTTTTAGTCACAATATCCTGAGTGACAATAACCAATCATACCGGATCGAGCCGGCCTGGAAAATGATTTTGTCGAACAAAGCAATTCTTCCCTCATTGTGGCAATTATTTCCGGCGCACCCAAATCTTCTCCCGGCTTTTTTGAAAAGTGTCGCTTAAACAAATTTGTTGTGAAGCAATGCCTTTCGGGTGAAGGCGCAGATGTTACGATAATATGGAAAGGGCCAAATAATTGCCAGTTCTACTGGCGATTATGGAAGAGAGGGGTTTATATTTCAAGAGTATTGCGCGCTGCCTGCATACCCATGAAATAGGCATTCGCATATTGCCAGCTGAGTGGTCGGCCAGGAGGCGGCCGGAATTAGCATTCGGGAGTCAGTTGGACTGAATACGAATAACCTAGGGTGCTTCACGCCCCACCTGATTGAAAACTGAGCGTAAGCGCCAAATATTTTGGGCCGCCAATGAATGATTTTGAAGTAACTTTGCGCAGATTTTTTTGATATGAAAAAGTTGCATATTGTCTTGTTGGTTTTTATCGCGACGTCGATTGGCTTGCTCATTAGCTTTATGGGAAATCTCTCAACCTACGAAACGATTGCCTCAGCGAAACAAAAGGAAGGCAAAAGCGTGACAATCATTGCGCGGTTGGATAACTCAAAACCGATCGAGTATAACGCGGCCAGAAACCCCAATTATTGCAGCTTTTATGTTTCTGATACCCTCGGTAACCGAGCAAAAGTTGAATATTTTTTTGAGAAGCCTTATGATATGGAAAAAGCAGAAAGGATTGTGCTAAAGGGAAAAATGATGGGTGACGTCTTTCAGATTACTCAAAAGGACGGTATTCTAATAAAATGTCCTTCAAAATATACCGACGACCCCAATGTGGCCAAAAAAAATCTCACCGAAAATTGATTATTGATAATGGATTATTTAGGCGAGCACCTGTTGCCGGGTAGAATAGGACATTTTTTTGCGACGGTTTCATTTGCCGCATCTTTTATTGCCACTGTTGCCTATTATAAATCTGCGAGTTCAAAATCCGTCGACGATGAGCGGGCTTGGAGAAGGCTGGGCAGAATCACCTTTACAATAGATGGTTTGGCTCTTATGGGAGTTTTTGCGGTAATCTATTATATTATCCGGGCCCACTATTTTGAGTACAATTTTGCCTGGGAACATTCCAGTAAGACCCTGGATCTGAAATACCTGCTGAGCTGCGTCTGGAGTGCGCAGGAAGGCAGTTTTCTTCTTTGGATGCTTTGGCATTTCGTACTGGGAATAGTTTTGATTTTCACCAGTAAAAAATGGGAATCGCCCGTGATGTCTGTATTGAGCTTTGCGCAACTTTGCCTGGCAACGATGATCGTGGGTCTATATTTTTGGGGAGCAAAAATTGGCATTAATCCATTTATGTTGATTCGGCATACCGAGCTTTTTGATGCTGCGCCATTTCTTCATGAAGCTTCGACCGGAATGTTGAAACATGACTACCTTACCTACATTAAAGATGGCCAAGGGCTGACTCCCCTACTTCAAAATTACTGGATGGTTATCCATCCGCCTATTCTATTCCTTGGTTTTGCGTCGACAATTGTACCTTTTGCCTTTGCATTTGCCGGACTTTGGAAAAAGCAATACGGCGATTGGGTGAAAGTGGCGCTGCCATGGACTCTTTTTTCAACTTGCATCTTAGGTACCGGAATAATGATGGGTGCAGCTTGGGCCTATGAATCGCTTAGTTTTGGAGGGTATTGGGCCTGGGATCCCGTGGAAAACGCATCGTTGGTGCCTTGGCTTGTGTATCTCGCCGGATTACATACCATGGTGATTTTTAATGCTACAGGGCACTCTTTGCGTGCGACTTATTTATTTATCTTTCTCGGATTTATCCTGATTTTGTATTCAACATTCCTGACCAGAAGCGGAATATTGGGCGACACGTCAGTCCACTCTTTCGTGGACTCAGGCATGAATTTTCAATTAATTGCTTTAATTACAGTTTTCTTGGTCCCTGCGTTTGGACTATTGTTTTGGCGCTATAAAAGCATTCCCCATATCAGGAAAGAGGAGAATATAAATTCTCGCGAGTTTTGGATGTTTATTGGTTCCCTGGTGTTGTTTCTGTCAGCTGCATTTGTAATAGCGGCTACGTCATTACCTGTTCCGAACAAATTATTTGGGACCAATTTGACTATTGGAGATGACGCGACATTTGCCTACAACAGAATTGAAATATTTATTGCCGTTATTGTCGGGGTTCTAACCGCCGTCGGGCAGTATTTGAAATATAAGATGACTAGCACACGCAATTTGATGAAGGTCGTGCCACCTACTCTCATCGCCGTAATTCTGTCCGTTGCCATAAGTATACTTGGAAATATTCATTACGACAGATACGGGAATGGCTTTCTGGCTGCCATTCACCTTGCCGTATTTTGCGCGATGTATGCTGTTGTAGCCAACGCGATGTACATCTGGTCAGCAATAAGAGGAAACCTTAGAAACGCCGGCGGTTCCATCGCGCACGTGGGATTTGGATTGATGATGATTGGAATACTGCTTTCGTCTTCCAAAAAAGAAGTTCTTTCTTATAATACTACAGGAATAAATATAAATTTTCTTCCTTCAGCGAAGCAAAACCCTATGGAAAATATTACGCTCATTAAGAACCTGAGAACAGACATGGGCAAATATTGGGCGACATTTATAAATAATGATTCGGTGGATTCACGAAACAGGACCACTTATTTCCACGTTCGGTTGCAGAAAAAGAAAAATCAGGACGAATTCGACCTGTATCCAAATATGGTAAACACGGGTAAGAGTCCTGACGATAATGTTTTTAACCCCGACATGCATCATTACTGGGACAAAGATATCTTTTCTTACATCAGTGCTGCCTATAACCCTCAGCAGGAAAATCAAGAAGATACAGCAGCATTCCGCCAGTACACCATTGGGATCAACGATACAATTTACTATTCCAAGGGTTATATAATTTTGGACGGGATTACACCCAATCCCAACAATACGAGATATCATTTTTCGCCTGATGACACAGCTTTGATGGCCAACATGACGATCATCGATAAGGACAGCATGCGTTTTAAGGCCAACCCTGCATTTTATGTTAAAAATAATCGGATCGTTCCCCTTATTGACACTGTGTTTGCGCAAGACCTTGCCATATCTTTTAACGGCGTCGGGTCTGAAAAAAAATTGATTTTCGGTGTAAAAGAATCTGCCGCTATGGTCCCGTTTGTTGCGCTTAAAGTACTTTTATTTCCCCAGATTAATATTTTATGGCTTGGAACGTTTATTATGATCGCAGGGTTTGCCATAAGTGTCTTTCGACGAGTTAAGCTCATATGACTTGGTTTTTTTAATAAAAACCTAACAAGTTTACCAGGTTACTTTCGTTGTTAACAAGTATGAAATACGAATGGCATTGATTAACTTTATGTTCGAATGGTAAAGTATCTGAAGCGCTTATTTTTCCCATTTCTATTTTCCGCCCTTTTGTTCGGAAATGAGTCGGCATTTGCTCAGAATGTCACCTCGCGATACGGTCCTAATGATACGATCCTGGTTCCCATTTATGTTTACAATGGTGACACACTTCCTTCGCGGACTCTTGAAATGGTATGGATAACTGCAAGGATGCCCGAAGCGATGAGAAAACGCATGGCAGAATGGACCAAGTTACGTAACGCCGTTTATGTTACTTATCCTTATGCAAGAAAGGCGGGCGCGATCATGAATGAAATGAACGTTAAACTTGCGGCAATGACTACAGAAAGCGAGAAGAAAAATTATATAAAATCGAGGGAGAAGGAACTTAAAAAAGAATTTGCCGACCCTCTTGAAAACCTTTCAGTTTACCAGGGCAAAATCCTGATGAAACTGATAAACCGGCAGACCGGAAACAATTGCTACGACATAATCAAGGAATACAAGGGAGGATTTACCGCGCGATTTTGGCAAACAGTCGCATTTTTCTTCGGTACAAGCCTGAAGCAGCCATATGATCCAAAAGGAGATGATCAGCAAATCGAGACTATCGTTAAGGAAATAGAACGGATGTATCGAAGCTGATCTGGCCCAGAACCGCAAATGTCTGCTTCAATTTCTTACAGGCGGTGGATTTTTTCAATTAAGGCACTTGTCGAAAATCCCTCTAAAATAGGATTGATAACTACCCTTCCTCCACTCGCGATTACGTCACCAGCGCCGACAATTTCGTCGACCGTATAATCGCCACCTTTAATCAAAACGTTGGGAGTCAGCGCTCTAATCAGAGCCAATGGTGTATCTTCTTCAAAAACAACTACCGCGTCGACCATGAATAGAGAGGCCAAAACCAGCGCCCTTGATTCTACATGGTTAATTGGCCTGCCAGCCCCTTTCAATCTGCGGACAGAGGAATCATCATTGAGACCCACGATCAAATAATCAGCTTCCAATGCAGCCTGAGCCAGTGAAAATATATGCCCCTGATGCAAAATGTCGAAACACCCGTTTGTAAATGCCACCGTCTTATTCAAAAATCGCCAACGCTCTGACTGACGGGCCAATTCGGAAAGTGGTAGGATCTTCTGACTTATTATATCCGATTTCTTCATGGCTTTTTTTTGTTCAGAATTGGTAATAATACGAAACTGAGGGTTCCAAAAATAAGCAGGATTGCTGTTTGGCAAAACCATATCAAGATGCCTAACGATAATCCTTGCGCTTCCGAAATGCCATAAACCAGCAATACCTGCTGCACGGCATATTGGTAAGACCCTATTCCTCCCGGCGAAGGAACAACCATGCCGATGGCGCCAAATGTCAGAGCGGACAATGCCGCTTTTACTCCATAAACCCTCATTCCCGGCATGGCGAAAAAGCCCATATAAGTGCTTATCAAATAGAACAGCCAGATTAATACGCTATGGAAAAAAAACCATCCTTTGTTCCGAATGTTTCGAACGCTGGTTAACCCTGCCCAGATCCCCAGCAGAATTTGTTTTGTCTTCTGAATAAAGGAGAGATGAGCAAACCGCCTAATGAAATAGTTTGTAGCGAGAACCAACGCGATGAAAAATATAGCAGCGCCAATAATGCGAGTGTATGAGATATGCCCGGTCCGGGACTGAAATATCTTCTTAAATTCATCCAGCGTGTACATTCCCACGATGTCGTATTGGACTATGATCGTGATTCCCAGGACAATTAAAAGTGTGACAAAATCAAAAGCGCGTTCGGCCAAAATCGTCCCGACCAACTTATCCGCGGGCACTTTTTCATAGCGGGCCAGGATTGTGCACTTGAGAACCTCACCCAGTCGTGGAAATGCCAGATTAGCCCAATATCCTACCAAAACTGATAGAAAAGTGTTTTGAGTGCTTGGCCTGTATCCAAGCGGTTCAATCATAATTTTCCATCGGACTGCTCGGAAAAAATGCGCAAAGAGTAAAGAGACGGTTGCAGGAATCAAAAATATAAAATTTGTACCTGCCAGATTATGGGTGATTTCATGCCAGCTGGATTTGCGCAACGTTAGCCAAAACAAAAAAAAACCAAAACCCAAAAACAAAATGTATTGCAATAGGTTTCGCATTTTTTTGTTCATAAGTCAAAACATTATCGCCCCATGCTTTGAGGCAAATCCATTTAAATTTTATTACCTTCTCCCGGAAAAACGATCTTAGGAGTAAATTTTTTTGCTTCTTCGAATTCCATACGCGCGTACGAAATGATTATTACAACATCCCCGGCTACTCCTCGACGCGCCGCCGGACCATTCAGACAGCAAACGCCAGAGCCTCTTTTTCCCTTTATTACATAAGTTTCAATCCTTGAACCATTATTGACGTTAACGACCTGAATTTTTTCGTTTTCGAGAAGGTTCACCGCATCCATAAGGTCTTCGTCCAACGTGAGACTTCCGATATAATTAAGATTTGCTTCTGTTATGACTGCCCGGTGAATCTTTGACTTAAGTACTTCTATTTCCATAGCTTGGCGATTAAAAATCGGCCACAAAAGTAACAATCTCAAATCAGATGTGTTCATTAAATAGCAGTATATTGTCAATCAGCCTAATCTCATGTTGGAATGCCGCGACAAGTGCGACGAGTTTTTGTTCACCATCCCAGTGTGTTACTTCTGATAAATCGCCTGAACCAGCAATCGCAATGTAATCGATCTTAAATTCATTTGCCTCGAGAATCGTCCGTGCTTCATCTAAATTGGAGCGGAGATTACCAGGGTGGAGAGTATTTCTAAGATGCATGAGGCAGTCAAAAATCGCGGTCGCATTTTTTCTTTCTCGTTCGTTAAGCCGGAGATTACGACTGCTCATGGCGAGTCCGTCAGGTTCTCTGACGGTCTCAACGGTAATCAGTTCCAACGATAATTCAAGTATGTCTATCAAGCGTCGAACAACCAGGCATTGCTGATAGTCCTTCTTACCCATGTAAAGCTTATCTGGCCTAATAAGTTTCAGGAGACGAGACATAACCAAACAGACTCCCTGAAAGTGCCCTGGTCGGAATTTACCTTCTAAAACAGACTCAATTGTTCCTATATTATAATGTTCCAAATGCTCAAAACCTTCCGGGTAAACTTCTGCTACAGATGGTAAAAAGAGGAGGTCCGAATGGTGGCTTTCTAAAAGCGAAATGTCTTTCTCAATCGTAACCGGATAGTTGATAAAATCAGCCTGGCTATTGAATTGTGTCGGATTGATGAAAATGCTACAAACAACAAATGAATTTTCAATTTTTGCTCGCTCGAGAAGGGCAATATGTCCCAAATGAAGTGCTCCCATCGTTGGCACAAATCCAATTGTCTTTCCATTGACCTTGCGGTGCGCAAGAACTTCTTTTAGTTGATCATGATTTTTAACAATAATCATAGCATTGGTTTGGTCTGGGAAGGGTGAAACAAAGCACCAGTCTTAATTATTATTCTTACCTTTGCAAACTAATTCGAAAGGAGCTAATTCCTCCACTAATTAAGACTAATGGTTACAAAAAAACGAATTTTGTTCATTGCCAATGAAATTTCACCGTATCTGGAGCTAACAGAATTTGCTGAAACGGTGAATAAATTAGCTGTCAAGGCAAATGATTCTTCATTTGAAGTGAGATGCATCATGCCGAGATTCGGCGTTATCAATGAACGCAGGCACCGGCTACACGAAGTGGTAAGGCTTTCGGGAATCAATGTTTCTATTGGCAGCGATGATTATCCATTGCAAATAAAGGTGGCATCATTGCCAAATGCACGATTGCAAGTCTATTTCCTCGATAACGAGGATCTTTTCAAACGAAAATTTGTTTTTAATGATGAGAATGAAAAATGGTTCGAAGATAACGGATTGCGAACCGGTTTTTATTGCCGTGGTGCGCTCGAAACCGTAAAGAAATTCGGATGGCCTCCTGATATTATACATTGCAGCGGTTGGATGACTGGATTAATACCGATGTATTTGAAAACCGTTTATAAAAAGGAACCAGTTTTTTCGCACAGCAAGGTTGTTTTCACGATAGGTCAAAATACCTTTAAAGAGAAGCTCGGAACAGATTTCCTGAAATTGATCAACATAAGTCCTCTCCTGAAACCCAAGGATCTCGAAGTATTCAAAGAGGCAAATAATTCTGCAATGTTTCGAGGCGGCGCGACGTACGCCGAAGCAATCACTTTTGGCACGGATAAACCTGACAAGAAATTGGCGGAGGAATTCGATAAAATCCGGGGCAAACGAATTTTGCACTACAATGCTGAATCTGACCTGTCAGACTATCTTCACTTATATAGGGAGCTGGCAAAATAGTGCTTTTGAAAAATACCGATTTGAATTCCATCTTAGATCTAATAAATGAATTCTGCGAGTATATTTGCGATAACAAACAATGACAGCCACGTCAATCAAAATCACCACAATTTTATGCCATACCTATTTACTTCGGAAAGTGTTTCGGAAGGCCACCCAGACAAGGTTGCAGATCAAATCTCAGATGCATTAATTGATAATTTCCTTGCTTTTGACCCGCAGTCAAAAGTCGCGTGCGAAACACTTGTTACAACCGGGCAGGTTGTGCTAGCGGGTGAAGTAAAGTCGAAGGCCTATCTTGACGTACAGGAAATTGCGCGAGGTGTAATTCGAAAAATCGGTTATACGAGAAGCGAGTATATGTTTGAGGCAAATTCATGTGGTATACTTTCGGCTATTCACGAGCAATCAGCTGACATTAATCAAGGAGTCGATAGAAAGAAAAAAGAAGAGCAGGGCGCAGGAGACCAGGGAATGATGTTTGGGTATGCAAGCAATGAGACGGATGATTTTATGCCACTTGCGCTGGACCTGGCGCATAAGATCCTGATCGAACTTGCAGCCATCAGGAGGGAAAACAAGCAAATAAAATATCTCCGTCCAGATGCGAAAAGCCAGGTGACCCTGGAATACGATGACAACAATAGGCCTTCGAGAATAGATGCAATCGTAGTTTCTACGCAGCACGATGATTTTGATACAGAGCAAAAGATGCAGGAGAGAATCAAAAAAGATATTCTAAATATCCTGATCCCCAGGGTTAAGTCGAAATATAAAAAATACGCGCACCTGTTTAACGACAAAATCAAATTTCATATCAATCCCACGGGGAAATTTGTAATTGGCGGCCCGCACGGTGACACTGGGGTCACTGGAAGAAAAATCATTGTCGACACCTACGGTGGAAAGGGAGCCCACGGGGGCGGAGCATTTAGCGGCAAAGACCCGTCCAAAGTTGATCGTTCTGCCGCATATGCAACAAGGCACATCGCAAAGAACCTTGTGGCGGCAGGTATTGCCAATGAGGTGCTTGTTCAGGTTTCTTATGCAATTGGTGTTGCACAACCGACGAGCATTTGCGTTAACACGTTTGGAACGTCCAAGACTCCATTTACCGACGGCGAAATTGCAAGAAAAGTTGCAGAGCTTTTTGACATGCGGCCATATTTCATAGAGCAAAGATTAAAATTGCGCAATCCGATTTACAGTGAAACAGCTGCGTATGGGCATATGGGCCGGAAACCTGAAATTGTTGAAAAAACATTTGTCTCTCCTGATGGCAAAATTGCGAAGAAAAAAGTGGAACTTTTTACCTGGGAAAAGCTTGACCATGTCGCGAAAATTAAGAAAGCTTTTGGATTAAAATAATCAAATTGATTCCTAAAGTCGCTCAATGCTCTGAGAAAAGAGAATTGGGCATTCGCTTTTTAAACCGGACGGTGGCAACGTGAATTTTGATGAGCTAAGGCGTAAGGGTCATTTTTTCTGCTTCCTCGCGTTGTGAATTATTTCAGGTGTTCAAAAAAATGGTTATGGATGAAAATACCAATCCTTGGAAAATTACTTCTGAAGAGAAAAAATACGAAAATTCCTGGATTGTATTGACCGAATTTCAGGTTATAAATCCAAATGGGGGCGCCGGAATATATGGGAAGGTGCACTTTAGAAAGATTGCGGTCGGTGCCCTTCCCCTCGATAATGACTGGAATGTTTACCTTGTTGGACAATATCGATTTGTGCTCGACAAGTATAGTTGGGAAATTCCCGAAGGGGGATTGGAAGCAGGCGAAGAACCCTTGGCCGGAATGAAAAGAGAACTCGTCGAAGAAACAGGACTAACGGCTGACACATGGCAGAAGATTCTCGTCATGCATCTTTCAAATTCTGTGTCAGACGAATTGGCAATTATCTTTCTGGCCACTGATCTTCATCAAGATGCTGCCCAGCCAGAAGAAACAGAAGAGATTAAAGTTAAAAGGATTCCTTTTGACGAGGCTTTGGATATGGTAGAACACGGTGCAATTACGGATTCCATGTCGGTTGCTGCTATTCTAAAGGTAAAGCTGATGATGATTTCAGGCGCTATTCAAAAGATACAGATGTGAAAAAAAATGCTATTATCGCTGGAAGAATGCCAGTAATCGAAGCCTTGGAATCCGGACGCGCCATCGACAAAATCCTTTTTCAAAGAAATGCCAGTGGCGAGTCACTTGGTGATATAAGGCGGCTGGCTAAGGAAAAAAATGTGCCCATTCAAATCGTTCCTCCTGAAAAGCTATTGGGATTTACAAAAGTCAATCACCAGGGCGTTTTGGCTTTTGCGGCGCAGGTACAATACTTGGGTTTACAGGAAGTCATTGATCATATTGTATCCAACGGAAATATTCCGTTTTTTCTCATTCTAGACGGCGTCACAGATACTCGAAACATTGGTGCTATTGCACGCACCTGCCTTTGTTGTGGCGTTCAGGCCATCGTGATACCAGATAAAGGCGTCGGCTCTATGAACGAAGAGGCTATTAAATCGTCTGCAGGTGCCTTAGACCGGATAAATATTTGCCGGACAGGAAGCTTGTTGAGAGCTGTTGAAACACTTCATCTAAATGGAATAAATGTTTATGCCAGCGACGTAAATTCGCCAGAAAAGGTTTTCGACCTGAATTTGGTTGATCCAAGTTGCATCATACTCGGCAGTGAAGGAAGCGGCATATCGCCTCATCTGTTACGGGTTGCAGATAAAAGCTTTTCAATTCCGATGGCAGGAGACTTCAATTCGTTAAATGTCTCAGTGGCTGCAGGAATAATTATGTTTGAAGGAATGAAACAACGGATGAGGACCAAATAAACGGCGCCGGAAAATCACCAATCGCCTTGTAAGATGCAAATTGGAATAAAGAATGAAAAAGGTAAAGTTAATTGAATGCCCGCGTGACGCGATGCAAGGCTGGAGTAAAATGATTCCGACTTCCCAGAAAATCGAATACATTAATTCTCTCCTTCGAGTTGGATTTGATACGATTGACTTTGGAAGCTTTGTATCTCCGAAATCTGTTCCGCAAATGGCTGATACGCAAAGAGTACTCGATGGATTGGAAATTGGGACTACGAAAACCAAATTGTTGGCAATAGTCGCCAATGCTCGAGGTGCAAGGGAAGCAGCTTTACGCGACGAAATTACGCACCTGGGGTTCCCGTTCTCGATTTCGGAGACATTTCAATTCCGGAACACTCGAAGTACGATAACGGAATCCTATTCTCGAGTAAGAGATATCAGGGACATTTGCGTAACAAAGGGGAAAAAGCTTGTGATCTATATTTCCATGGCTTTCGGAAACCCTTATGATGACCCATATTCTGAAGATGTGGTTTTGGAATGGGTACAACGCATGGCCGCATTGGGAATCGGAATCATTTCCCTGGCGGATACAGTTGGCATCGCGACGGCAGAACAGATATCCACGGTCGCCAAAAGTGTAATCACTCAGTCCCCTGGAATTGAAGTCGGCGCTCATCTTCATTCTTCGCCCGGGGGCTGGCGCCCAAAAATTGACGCTGCTTTAACTGCAGGTTGCACAAGAATTGATGGCGCTTTGAGGGGGGTTGGTGGTTGCCCAATGGCAGGTGATAATCTCGTCGGAAACATGGATACTGAACTGCTAATTCCCTATTTTGAATCGTTGGGGATTCTGACAGACACTTTAAATCGAGAGGCCCTGGCTGAATCAATTGACTTGGCAATGAAAATTTTTGAGTAGGGCCTTACCCATACAAATTAAATTAGGCGTTATGAAGTTCATGCTGGATTTAGCTATTGATACTCCGGCGCAGAAAATCAATTATAATGACCCCATCATGCTAATTGGGTCATGCTTCACTGAACATATTGGTGATGGATTAAATCGTCTGAAATTCAACATTTTACAAAATCCTAACGGAATTCTATTTGATCCTGAAAGTGTGTCCGCTTCACTGATTTCCTACATAAAAAACAAGGTTTATAAGATCGAGGACTTAATCTGCGTTAACGAGCTGTGGCATTCCTGGAACCATCATAGCGTGTTTTCTCATACCAACATCGAAACATGCCTTCATCAGATTAACCGATCTATGGCTCATGCCGCTGATTATCTTGGAAAGGCAAGGTGGCTGATAATTACTCTTGGTTCCTCCTTTTCGTACCAATTAAGACAATCAGGCAAAGCAGTAGCAAATTGCCATCGCGCCCCTGCACAGTGGTTTAATAAGCATCTTTTATCGGTCGAAGAGATTCAAGCCAAACTTGATAATTGCATCCATCAACTTTTTCATTTCAACCCCTCGTTAAATATCGTCTTGACGATAAGCCCGGTAAGACACATCAGGGACGGGGTCACAGAGAATAATAGGAGTAAAGCAAGATTAATTGAAAGTGTGCATAACCTATGTGCCAAATTTGGCCACATTTATTATTTCCCTGCCTATGAGATCGTGATTGATGTTTTAAGGGATTATCGTTTTTTCGATGTTGACATGGTCCATCCTAATTATCAATGTACCCAATATGTATTTCAAGAATTCTTGAAAAATTTTATCGATGAAGATTCGCAACGTGTAGCCGCCGAAGTGACACAAATTGTGGCAGCAATGAACCACACACCGTCGAACCCCGAAACGGAGGCGCACAAGAAATTTCTTAAAACTTTCCACCATAAGGTCGCCCGGTTGAGTGAAAAGTACAACTTTCTCGAATTCAAGAGAGAACTGGAGTACTTTGGGGGCACCTGAACGGCAGAATTTCCGGCCAATCCTTACCAATTGAAGAATTTGATTGATCGGAAAATTTGATTATCTTTAATACGTTGCCTTTCACTCCTTCGAAAAGAGCTGCTTGACTCGACATCGCTAAGCCTAACCGTAGCTAATATTCCCAATCCCTTTGTAAAGTCATGAACGTTCCCGCAATCTTGAGCGCAAATGAAATTGAAATTGGGCCCAATTGTAATGTTCATCGTGACGGCTGTTTCTTGCGTACTATTTTCATACTACAACGCGAAAAGCCAGCCGGAAACGCAGCTATTGGCAAAAAATACCGAGCCCGGGCCAGTGCAAATTGGGGTACAGACGGAATTGCCAGCTACCAAAATAATCCTAAAAGGTGGTGAGTGTGTAAATGACTTTGAAAATAACTATAGTGATGAGGAATTGGAAGTTTTACGTCTGGTTATTTCGAATTTAGCGTCTGGAACAAGCGCCCGGATTTACCTAGTGACTTTTGACTCCTCGATGTTGATACAAGTTGATTCACTTCACACAACCTTCCCTTCTGTGGATCTCGGGCTGGCAGAGGATGACGGAATCCTGCATCATGTAGTGCTCAAAATCTGCGTTGCCAAACGAATGGTTCAAATTGAAGATTTAGCTAAAAAAAGGAAACTGCTTCCAAGCCGAGCTGCCAAAATAATCAACACCTCAATCATCCCTCTATTCTCGAAAAGAAAACTATTTGAAGGTTCCCTGAAAGGGTTGAAGTCCATCATGAAAGAACTTGGTTACGTTCACAATGAATAAGGGTCAAATGAATACAATTCCTTTAGCACCCTTTCCAAGTCCTGCAGCAGAATCAATTGATTAAATGCCCGGTCACAGTTTTGCTCTTTATAATTCGTCTTGTAATATAAGTCGCCAGACAGAAAATCGGTAAGGAAGCGTATGGATTGCATAAAAATTAGAAATAATCCAGCATAGTGAATGTGGTTTAATTCGTCAGTCGTAAAAATTTTATTTGTTTCTTCCAGGTATCCATTCAGAATTGCACGGTAAAAATCTGGTCTTACCCTGATCGATTGCCAATTGGTACTATTTTCGTCTTCTTCACACACCATCGAGCGGATCATGTCACCCAAATCGGAAAAAAACTTACCCGGCATTACGGTGTCAAGGTCGACGGGACATATGGCATCGTCGGTTTGACGGTCAAACAGGACATTTGTGACCTTACAGTCGTGATGCATCACCCTTGAACGGAATCCCGGCGCGCGCTGCACCAGATCGAAGAAATCGACCAACTTCCTGCGATTTCGTAATTCAGAAATGATGTATGCTGATTTCTTCAAATTCTGAGCCTGGGCAGATTTAACCGCTTTTTCAAATTCAATGAACCGGTCTTTCAAATCGTGAAAATTGGGAATGACTGTCCTCAACGCATCACTATCCATCGAACTTAAAGAAGCGGTGAAGTTGCCAAAACATTTGGCTACTGAATAAGCCAGGTGATCGCTCGCTACAGTCCTTTTCGAAAAAGAATTTGGCAAATAATTTGTCGCTCTCCAATAATTCCTTTCCAGATCGACCCACATTCCACGGCCATCTCTTGTTAACACCATTGCCGGAATATTGACTGCATTATCCTGCTTGGTCAGGTGCTGTTGAACCAAGGCATAGTTATACAGGATATCGTATGGTTGATTAAATACCGTGGAGTTAATTGCCTGAAGTACAAATGACGATCCATCAAAACTCCCGGAAACCTGGTATGTATGATTGATCAAACCATCTCCGAGGACTTCGATCGCCAGGTTTTCCGCCGGTATCCGAGAAAATCTCGCGGCAGCCCTTCTAACTAATTTATCAGTTGGTGCAGGCAAACGTTAGAAATCGTCTGTTATTGCAAAAATGTTTTTTCTGTACATCCATTGTCCGCTGGTAAAATCGGGGAAGTCTACTGTCTGATTTCCAAGTTCAATGCTTTTCTCGCTCAACGGCGTAATGGCGCTCCAAGAAGCTGCATCGTAAACATCCATCGGAGTTCGGGTCTTTCTCTTAGCTGACTCGATAAAAGCATGGAGTACAAAAAAGTCCATTCCGCCATGGCCGGCGCCTTCCGTATCCTTGCCCCACTTCTGCCAAAGAGGATGGTCGTACTTATCCAGATAGGGTTGCGCCGCCTCCCACTCATCCTCTTTCTTACTTGTGCCTTCAATATAAATTGATTTATTTACATCCATCCATAAACCCTTAGTTCCTTGAACACGAAACCCCAGCGAATAAGGGCGCGGATTATTCGTGTCATGCTGCAGAAAAATAGTTTCGCCATTGGCACATTTGAGATGCGTTGTAACTATATCACCAAGCTTAAATTCTACTTTGGCATTGGGGTGATTTTCGGTGCCGTGATCAACAATGTATTTATGCAGGCCTCGCGTTTTTGTCGAAAACGATGATAACGACAAAAAGCGGTTCCCATGGTTAATGTCGACCATTTGGGCAACAGGTCCAATTCCGTGAGTAGGGTAGAGGTCCCCATTTCGATGAACTGAGTGGTTTGTCCTCCATCGCGCTTCAGAAAATCCTTTTTCGCCAAATTCGACACCATGGCCATAAGGGTCGATGCCGTTATTAAATTTTACGTCTCTGAGATCATGCTGATAACCTGCCTGCAAATGCAATAGTTCTCCAAACATGCCCTGTCGAACCATATTAAGAATAGCAATAACATCTCGACGATAGCACACGTTCTCCAACATCATGACATTTGCTTTTTGTTTGTCAGCTTCCTGGACAACGCGCCAATGATCTTCCAACGTAATTCCCAGGATAACTTCAGTAGCAATATATTTTAAGCCTGACTGCAAACTATCGATGACCATAGGACAATGCCATTCCCAAGGAGTAGCTATCAATACAGCGTCCAAATTCTTCAATTCTAAGAGTCTCCTATACGCGAAATTGTCGCCACTGAAAACCTGCGGCATTGGTTTACCTGACTTTTTTAAAATATCGGTCGCCATACCCAGCATCCGGTCATCGACATCACAAATTGCAACAACATCGACGTCGTTTCGGCGCAGGGCGTTGTCTAAATGATTCTGGCCGCGGAGGCCAGTACCAATTATTGCAAGTCGAACCTTTTGGCCATCTGTAAATAGGCTACCCGAAGGGAGAATAGCTATGCCACCTGCTGTCAGGGCGGAATTTTTTACAAAGTTTCTGCGATTCATGAAAGGTTGTTTGATTTATGATGGAAAAGTAGGGCAAAATGAATAATCGATTCCCGAAAGTTACCTATATCAAAATAAATCGAAATTACTGCCCTTTACAATTCTTAAAAACTTGCGCGGCATCAATGAATTCTGTCTCCGCGAATTACCAAATTCCTGATTATGTCTGATTCGAAAATCAACCATTCACCCCAGCGTTTGCGAACCGTCGCGTGTGCGAAATAGGTGTCGGCGAGATCAATAAATAGATGGTAATGCCCTGCCTCACTTTCCATAAAGAACCTATAAAATTCTCGTAAATAGTCGTCATTCAATCCTTCACTAAGGCGTTTGAACCTTTCGCAACTGCGCGCTTCGATCATAGCCATGGTAAGTAGTTGATCCAGTAGGCGCTCTTCTTCGCTTCCGCCTTTTTTTTGAAAGGCCATCAATTTATTTACATATTCGTCCTTTCGCTGGCGTTCCAATTGCAGATCTCGTTTCTCTATTTCGAAAAGTACCTTGCGGAAGTGTCCCCATTCCTCGGTTACAATGGGGGCCAAGTCATTAACAAGCTTAGTATAGGCTGGATAACGCTGGATTAACGAAATACAGCTAACAGCAGCCTTCTGCTCGCAATAAGCGTGGTCGGACAAAATTTCCTGAATTGACATGCCTGCCAAATCGGTCCATCTGGGATCGGTCGGTAAGTGCAGTCCCAGAATGTTCTTATACTTATTTGCCATTTACTGGTTGTTTTGGCATTTTCGATATTAACCTGACCTTTAGCTTTCAAAGATATGAACCAGGATTTTCTCTCCGATCGGCTGAAAGATAGAAAGAGCCAACATAATTTCAGGCAACTGCAGATTAATGCCCACCAAATCGATTTCTGCTCTAACGATTATTTAGGAATAGCCTCTCAAAAGCGATTGCCCATTGAGGCTGCAAAGCACACTACCGGTTCGACCGGTTCAAGGCTAATTTCAGGAAACTATGAATTGCTGTTGGAGACCGAGCAGCTTGTAGCAGAATTTCATAATTCACCGGCAGGACTCATTTACAATTCCGGGTACGATGCCAATATTGGGTTGCTGAGTTGCTTGCCGAAAAGAGGCGATACTATTTTATTCGACAGACTGAGTCATGCATCAATTAGAGATGGCATCCGGCTCAGCCTGGCTCAGTCACGAGCATTTGCACACAATGATATTGATGACCTTCGCAGCAAGATCAGGCATTCCTCCGGTAACACTTTTGTAATTACCGAATCGGTCTTCTCTATGGACGGAGAACTGGCACCACTTTTGGAAATTGCCCGCACATGTTCCGAGTTCGGTGCTCATCTGATCGTCGATGAAGCCCATGCAACGGGTGTTATTGGTGACCATGGGGAGGGCCTTGTCCAGTTTTTGGGTTGCGAAGCATTATGCTTAGCAAGAATACATACATTCGGAAAAGCAGTCGGCTGCCACGGCGCCATTGTTTTGGGAACATCTACACTCCGGGATTTCCTGATCAATTTTTCCAGAGCTTTTATTTATACGACTTCCTTGCCACCGCTAGCTATCGACGCAATTAAGAAATCTTACGAACTGTTCCCTAAACTTGACGATGAACGCAGATATTTAATGGAACAGGCTCGCCATTTTCGCGAAGCAAATATACCTTTTGAAAAATTGTCCAGCCCAACGCCTATTCAGGGGATTATAATCCCGGGAAATGAAAAAGTCAGGTTAATTGCATCTCTCCTGCAAGCGCGCGGGTTTGACATTCGTCCCATTTCCTATCCTTCGGTGCCTAAACAAAGAGAAAGATTACGAATTACTTTGCATAGTTTCAATACAAATTCTGAGCTCGAAAGTCTCGCCGACAACTTAATCCGACTGGCCGGAGAATTGTGATGGCTAAGGGGTTTTGAAGTTCGAACAATAAAAAAAGTTCTATTTTTAGCGGTAAGGTAATCGAAAAGAGATATGCGGGTTATTCCTTTCTTTAGTTGGTTAATCCTGACTGTCGCAATAATTATTGGTCTCGACAAGCAATGGGGCAGTATTCCCTCAATTGGAAAATTCTTGAGTCCGCAGCATGGTTTTTGGCAAAACGCTGATCCGTATGACAAGGATTTTGGAGGAGATTTAAAATTTCCACAGCTATTGGACTCGGTAAACGTCTACACAGATGAGCGGATGGTTCCCCACGTTTTTGCAACAAATGATCACGATGCATATTTTATCCAGGGTTACGTCCACGCTAAATTCAGGCTATGGCAAATGGAATTTGAAGTTTATGCGGCGGGTGGCAGAATTAGCGAATTGATCGGCGAGAAAGCAGTAAATTTTGACAGAGAAAAACGGCGGCTTGGAATGGTCTATGCGGCAGAAAAATCTGTTGCTGAGATGGAAAAGGATCCGGTTACTAAAAACGAAGCCGATGCATATACTGCCGGCGTAAATGCGTACATCGATAATTTGAAAGAAAGTGAACTACCTATTGAGTATAAATTGTTAAGCTATAAACCAGAACACTGGACAAATCTGAAAACTGCCCTTTTCCTTAAGTACATGTCACTTGATCTTGCAGGGCATGAAAACGATTTTGAGTATACCAACGTTCGGAATTTCCTTGGCATTTCAACATTCGAAAAAATGTACCCGTATGGCCAAGATTCGCTCGATCCAATCGTTCCCGAAGGAACTGAATTCCCGCCCCCCGGGATGAATGTCAAATTTCCCTCAAATGTTGACTCGGTTTATTTTATGAAGACTGATTCATCGGAAGCGATCTTGGAAAATAAACCCGATAGGGAAAACGGAAGTAATAACTGGGCAGTAAGCGGCAAAAAGACCCGGAGCGGAAAACCGATTCTATGCAACGATCCCCATCTTGGTTTGAACCTGCCTTCATTGTGGTTTGAAATGCAGATCCACACTCCAAAATTCAATGCTTATGGAGCATCGTTTCCTGCAGCTCCTGGAATAGTTATCGGGTTCAACGATAGCTGCGCCTTTGGCTTTACAAACGCTGAAAGAGACGTTCGCGATTATTATGAAATTCGATTTCGTGACTCGACGATGAAAGAATATCTATTCAACGGAAAATGGATCGAAACGAGCTTCAGGTACGACACAATAAAGGTTAAGGGAGGTTCTGATTTCATCGACACAGTTGCCTACACTTTATTTGGACCAGTAATGTATGATCGGAAATTTACAGGAAACCGAACTGCAGGCACGAAATATTATGCAGTGCGATGGAAGGCCCATGATGCAAGCAATGAATTAAAAACATTTTACCTTCTCGACCACGCCAAAAACTATGATGATTATTACGCTGCGATTCAAAACCTCCACACGCCTGGTCAAAATTGCATATTTGCATCGAAAATGGGTGATATCGCAATTTGGGATCAGGGCGAATTTCCTGCCAAATGGCGCAGGCAAGGAGATTTTATCATGCCTGGGCTAGACAGTAGTTATGCATGGCAAGGCACTATACCCCAACAAGAGAACCCGCATCTGGTCAATCCTGACCGCGGATACGTGAGTAGCGCGAATCAATTTCCGGCCGATCCCAAAAAATATCCATATTACCTCGGCGGCTACTTCCCGCCATATCGCGGGCTTATAATAAACAAGGTTCTTTCCAATATGGTGAACATCACTATTGATTCAATGGAAAGGCTTCAGACAAATAATTTTAACGAGTTTGCTGCGATGGCAGTACCGTTAATTTTAAGAAATCTTGATCCTGATTCACTCGATGCCAATGAAAGAGACTATTTAGACACGCTAAAAAAATGGAATTTTTTCAACGACGCGAACGAAGCTGGAGCCACTGTTTTTGTACTCACGTGGGAAAGCTTTGAAAATGTCGTTTGGTCGGATGAGTTGGGAAAATGTAAAGGTCCGACTACTTTCCCGGAATCGAGTACATTGCTTGAATCGATATTAAAAGATTCCACCTTTGAATTTCTCGATAATATCAATACACCGAAAAAAGAGACACTCAGAGACGACATATTGGCTGCTTTCAGAAAAAGCACCGTGTCGCTCAAAAGCCTGGACATTGAAAAAAAACTAAGCTGGGAAAAATTCAAAGACACCAGAATTAGCCATTTGGCGCGCTTGGCTCCATTCAGCAGTATGCATTTGAACGTGGGAGGTGGGCTTAATTGTATTAATGCTGCTACGGCCGATCATGGCCCGAGTTGGCGAATGATCGTTGAATTAACAGACACAACCAACGCATTTGGAATTTATCCCGGAGGTCAAAGTGGAAATCCCGGAAGTCGATATTATGATGATTTCGTTGACGACTGGTCGAAAGGGAAATATTACAAGTTATGGGTCATGAATAAAAGTGATTTCAACGATTTTAAGGTCAAATATAAAATGTCATTCGGTAAATGAAGTTTTTGATCGCTCTATTGTTGACCGCTCTTTTGAGCTTTGTCGGTGGCTTATGGTTGCCTTGGTGGGAAATTGCTGGTGCATCATTCATAGTCAGCGTAATCATCCCTCAGAACTCGCGGAAATGTTTCTTCGCCGGCTTTGTTGGTATCTTTTTAGAATGGGGAATCCTGTCCTGGTGGATTGATTTCAAGAACAACAGCATATTATCGCAAAAGATTGCACAAATACTTCCATTGGGTGGTTCATCATATTTGCTAATCTTTACTACGGCAATTATTGGCGGGATCGTTGGCGGCCTTTCAGCACTTGCGGCAAGCTATTTACGACCTGCGTCAAAATAATAAACTCGGTCTGGCTTGCAATTATGTAATTATTTGTTTCACAGGAATCAGCCGGAATTACCCGCAAATCCTGAATTTGGCGTAATTTTGCACACGAAATTTTTTCATCAGAAAAGTGTACTGCAAATTTCCACCTATGGCCGTACGACATAATCGCATTTCACAGAAAGAGTTAAAACGCAGACTACGGGAAGAAATTCATTCTCGCATTACACTATCATTTTACAAGTATTTCCCGGTAAGCGACACCACTAAATTTCGTGACGAGTTGTACCACTCGTTGCAAAGTTTTGGCGTGTTCGGGAGAATCTATATTGCACCTGAAGGGATCAATGCCCAGATCAGTGTTCCTTTGCCTGAATTAGATAACGTAGAAAAGTATTTACGGTCCGTGGATTCGCTGTCGGGGATTAGGTTAAACCAGGCGATCAACGATAACGGCAAGTCGTTTTGGGTCCTCAAAATAAAAATACGAGAAAAAATAGTGGCGGATGGCATAAGCGATCCGTCATTCAGTTTAGAAAAAATCGGGACTTACGTGGATGCTGCCACATTCAACCGACTGTCCGACGAAGATGGCACTGTCATCGTTGATATGCGGAATCATTATGAGTATGAAGTAGGGCATTTTGAAAATGCGACGGAAATCCCATCTGACACGTTTAGGGAACAGCTGCCAATGGCGGTTGACATGCTAAAAGAAAAGAAGGAGAAAAATATCGTCTTGTACTGTACAGGTGGAATCCGATGCGAAAAAGCTAGTGCATATCTAAAACATCATGGTTTTAAAAACGTTTTTCACTTGGATGGCGGAATTATTCATTATTGCAACACTGTTAGAGAACTGTCATTGCCCAACAAGTTCCATGGAAAAAATTTTGTGTTCGACGACCGTCTGGGCGAAAAAATAACCAGAGAGGTAATTTCACGGTGTCACCAATGTGGTCAGCCCGCCGATAATCATACCAATTGTCGCAATGAAGGGTGCCATTTGCTGTTTATTCAATGTGACAAATGCGCAATCAAATTTGAAGGTTGTTGTTCGGTCGAGTGCCAGAAATTTATACAATTGCCTGAAAAAGAAAGAGGCATATTCCGAAAAGGCATTAACAAAGGACGAAACGTATTCAACAAATCAAGAAAACGGCTAACCTCGTCAACCTTGAACGAAAATCACGATGAAATGTTGACACCTGCTGGAAATAAGCATTTGCCAGAGACTTGAGGGAATATCAGGGTGCACCATCTTCAGGTAGTGTCACCCGGACCATTTGATGATCAGTATGAATGTTCTTTTTATTGAAGGTTGTACGTTTTCTTCAGAGACTTTTTACACTCAACAGATAAATTATATACTTTGGTTTGAATTGTATCAATTAGTCTGTCCAGGATCTCCCGACGAAGCGAATTTGACGATCGGATGCTATCGTAACTATTTATCAAATTATATAGTGAATCAGTGAGCAACTCGATGGTCGGATTCTGGTACAGGTTGAGTTTACCATAGTATAGCTGATTGAAATTGAATTTTGCCAAATTGTAATTTGCCTGCGAGGTAGAATCATAAGGATTGCTAATTGACGTCGAAATCCCACCCAGATCTCCTAACAATTCATCATATACAATACTTTGCTGGCTTAAGAAATTCTTCTCAAACTCTCTTTCATTGTTTGCTTTGTACTCATACAATCCGACAAAAATCGGGAAAGCGGCAACTGCAATACCAGCGAAGGCCAACAACGAATTAGTTCTCTCTGACATATTTAATCCGATATTTAGTGAACTACAAAAATCGTAAGATTTTTACTAACGTCAGAGCATGTTAAGTTGTTATCAGTAGCCTTTTCCGGGGATCGTGACTGAGCATTTTGTTTTACAGCCGCTTGAATCAATGAATTATGTGTAAGTATGGTTATTTACCCTGCATGCAACTTCCACCTCACTTAGAAGGAAAAAAAATGAACCTAAACTGATTGAAAAACGCCTTTCGGGATTCTTATTTCAGAAGAATGTGGGTAGACCTGAATCACGCTTTGTGATTAGTCTGGAATTTAAAATCGCTGACTGGTCTTTTTTGATTAAAGCAGAAAAAACCCTGACTTTGGCATCATTCATTGTTGACCAAACAGGCAACAACACCAAACCGGCCCATTGTTATAGGCCTTCGGAAAAGAATATGTCTTTACATTGCACCAAGTTGTTTCAAATATTTCTCAGAATTAGCCTTGGTCGCTGGAGGGGGATTTAGGCTAAGTGATTTCTTAAAATTGCTTATCGCGTTTTTTTTGTCACCTATAAGCGCATAGCATTCACCCAGACTGTCCCAAACATTAGCGCTTTTTGGGTTTTTTTGAGTATTCACAATAAATACCTCGATAGCTTTATCTTGTTGGCCTTCAGCTAATAGCTGGTATCCAAAATTGTTGAGCTCGATTTCTGTGGCAACAGATAACGCTTCGTTATAGGTTTTGTCGGCTTCGGCAGTACGGTTAAGCTCGCGGAGTAGTCCCGTTTTCGTATTTAAGGTCGTAAAGTTTCGATTCATCCCAATTGCTTTATCAATCCAAACCAATCCTTCGTCGTAGTGAGTTTTGTTTTGCAGGGCATATGCAGCGGCAGAAGCGAATCCTGTCCAGTTGAAAAATCTTTGGCCCTTTAATTCCGCCTCAGCATTCTTCATTACGATTTCGTCAACGGCAAATTCAATTTTCACCGGGAATTGCTTCTTTTCCCAATTCAGAACCAGTTCGCCAGAATTTTTTGTCAAATTGATGAAATCATAAGTGAGCATTTCCGTGTGAGGAATTTCACGAAGGTCAATCTTTGATCGAATGAGGTCATTCTTTGGATCATAGTAAAAACTTCCCCAAGACTTGTAATCCTTGGAAAGAATTACTTCGCCTGTGTTGTCCTGATTAATGACAAAGAAAAGACCATAGCTTCCGGCAGGCACCAGGTGCCCTTCGACAGTCGCGTCATCAGAAAATTTGATGACAGTATTTTCATTCGCCCCAGCACGCCAGGGAGCGGAATTCCCCGCGCCTACCGCCTGGACATTATAACCATACGAAACTAGGCCACCCCAAATTGCGCGCCCTTTCACTGACGGCCGGGAATAATTAACTTCTACGGTTGAAATTCCGATTGTTTGTGAAACTACTGCCGAAGGGCTTGGAACGCGTGGAGCAGTTATTCCCTGTGCTGCCGCGAATTGACAAAACATCAAAATAAGAGGAATAGATGCAACGCTTGCAAATAATTTACGCATGTGAGTAGATTTTATCAATGAATTATTGAGCACAATCAATTTACGAAATGCATTATCCCACGGTAATGAACTATACCCAACCGGTATTTTAGGTCACTAAAGCGATCAAAAAGCCGCCTGAATTAGGTTTAGTGATGATAAAACGAAGGGCGTCTATGGGGTCACTGGGGGTTTATGTTTGCAAGCGAGTATAGAATGTGTTGGAAGATTTCTTCATCACTCATTTTGACTGGAACAAATCTTTCACCAATAATTCTTTCGTAAAGCTCAATATAACGGTTAGTGATGGCTGAAATCCATTCGTCCGTCATTTCGGGCAATTTTTGACCATCTTTACCCATAAATTCGTTGGCTATGAGCCATTCTCGCACAAATTCTTTGCTCAGTTGTTTTTGCTTTTCATTATTGCGTTGACGTTCAGCGAACCCTTCCGAATAAAAATAGCGGGAAGAATCAGGAGTATGGATCTCATCTATTAAATAAATTTCTCCGTTCATCCGGCCGAATTCATACTTGGTGTCAGCGAGGATCAAACCTCTCTTTGCGGCAATTTCGTTCCCACGGGCAAATAACGAAAGCGCAAATCGTTCGATTTGGAAATATTCATTTTCACCGACAAGCCGGCGTCCAATTATGTCATTTCTGGAAATATCTTCATCGTGGCCGACAGTTGCCTTAGTCGACGGAGTTATAATCGGGGATGGCAGGAAATCATTTTCCTTAAGTCCTTCTGGTAACTTTTCGCCGCAAATTTCGCGCTTACCACTCGCGTACGTCCTCCACGCATGGCCTGAAAGGTTTCCACGAACAACCATTTCAATTAAATAAGGTTCGCATTTTCGACCAATTGCGGCATTTGGGGCGGGGACTTCGATAAGCCAATTCGGGCAAATATCGGCAGACGCCTTAAGCATGTATGCGGCGACTTGATTCAGCACCTGGCCCTTGAAGGGAATAGTTCGCGGCAGGACAACGTCAAAGGCAGATATTCGGTCTGAAGCAATCATTACGAGCCAATTGTTTGCGATCGTATAAACATCCCGCACTTTGCCTCTGTAAAAGCCACTTTGCTTCGGAAATTGTAGCTGTTTCATTCATCGAATATACAAGGGGCCGACGGAATTCCAAACCTCAATAAACAGGTGCGGGGCATGAATGAAACAAAAAATTTTTAGGAACATTTACAATATGTACTTTGCTATCAAATCTTAACAAAAACTTGCATTATGAGAAGATACCTAATGCCGATATCTTTCTTGGTAATATTTTTTGTTACGTTGAACGCTGTTGCTCAAACGGTTACTATTTCTGGTAACGTTCAGAATGTCATTAATAAAGAAGCGGTTCCAGCAGTTTCTGTTATAATAAAAGGATTTCCCGGAGGCACTTTCACAGACGATCGGGGCAATTTTAGATTGAGTACTTCAAAGAGCTTCCCAATAATATTGGTCGTCAGCTCCATCGGATATGAGACCCAGGACGTCTCGGTCGGCAATTCAGCGTTTCTGCAAATAGAAGTCAAACCCGCAAGCACCTTGGGCCAGGAAATCGTAGTCTCCGCATCACGCATTGCGCAGCGTATACTTGAATCACCGGTCTCAATCGAGCGAGTTAGCGCGTCAGCCATTAGATCGGCCCCTGCCTCTTCCTACTACGATGTACTGACGAATTTGAAAGGAGTTGACATGACCACGTCTTCATTAACGTTTAAGACTCCCAGTACCAGGGGCTTTAATACAAGTGGAAATGAACGACTGAACCAACTAGTTGATGGAATGGATAATCAGGCACCAGGATTGAACTTTTCGGTTGGAAGTGTAATTGGACTTACGGAACTTGACGTAGACAATATGGAGCTATTGCCTGGGGCATCGTCGGCACTTTATGGTTCTGGAGGTATGAACGGGACTTTATTAATAACCAGCAAAAACCCATTTAAATATCAGGGGTTCTCATTTCAGGCAAAAGAAGGCGCAATGAACGTGGATGGCAGAGAAAGATCAATTTCGCCATATAACAATGTTTCGTTCCGCTGGGCATTTAAAACTTCTGACAGACTTGCTTTCAAAGTTGGCGCGGAGTTTACGCAGGCTAAGGATTGGCTCGGCGACGATACTCGCGATTATAACCGGGCAACCGGCCAAATAGTTTATGGTAATCGTAACTCTGATCCGAATTATGACGGAATAAATGTCTATGGAGATGAGACGACAATTGACATTATGAGGAATGTTCTTTTGCCAATTTCGAAACTCGCTCCGTTTTTGGCTCCATACATTTATTCAATGGACACGACCAAGCCGATAAATGTATCCCGGACAGGCTATAACGAGAAATATGTGGTGAGCCCCAATACGGTCAATTTTAAAGTTTCGGGAGCACTCCATTACAAGCTGACGCCAAATACTGAGGCCGTGCTGGAGGGATACCTGGGAACTGGCAATACGGTTTACACGGGGGCCGACCGGTATTCGCTGAGGAATTTGAAAATGGCACAATACAAAGTGGAACTGACAAACAAAAACTGGTTCCTCAGAGCATATACGACCCAGGAAAACGCGGGGAATTCATATGATGCAACAGTTACCACCCGTCTGTTCAACGAGGCATGGAAACCTTCCGAGATTTGGTATGAGCAGTACGCGGAAGCTTATCTTGGTGCCCTTGAAGCTGGCCAATCGAATATTAATGCCCATAACTACGCGCGTTCTGTTGCGGATGTTGGTAGGCCCGTGCAAGGCAGCGCGCAATTCAACGAAATACTTGATTCAGTCAGGTCGCGGCCTATAAAAGATGGAGGCGGAAGATTTATCGACAAGACAGATTTATACAGCGCTGAAGGACAATATAATCTCACCCAGTTCACTGGCGATTTTGCAGAGGTGTTGGTTGGTGCAAACTTTAAGCGTTATGAATTAAACTCAGAAGGAACCTTGTTTGCAGATTCGGCCGGAAAGATCGGGACAAACGAATTTGGTGCTTACGCGCAAGTATCAAAGAAATTTTTTGATGACTTTTTGAGACTTACAGTTTCCGGTCGATATGACAAGAACCAAAATTTTCAGGGACATTTCACGCCTCGGGCAACAGCCGTCGTCAGGCTAAACGAGAACAATAATATCCGCCTGTCGTTTCAGACGGCTTACCGATTCCCGACAAATCAGAACCAATGGATTAATCTTGTAGTTGGTGGCAATGAGATTTTGATCGGGGGCATTCCTGCGTTGAGGAATTTTTATGATTTTAACAACAACCCTGTTTATTCAGAATCAAGCGTATTGTCCGGCAATCCTCAAATCCAATTATTCGGGACATATAAACCTGAATCAGTTGTTTCCTATGAGGCCGGCTATAAGTCTTTGGCAGCAGACGGAAGGTTACTTATCGATTTGTATGGTTACTATGCTCAAAACCATGACCTGCTGTCAAGAACCACAGTAATACAGTCAAAGACCGGTGACCGCAGCGGGCTAAGTAATTCAGCAAATTGGACTATTTTTTCGGTTTCGGTCAATGCACCCGGCGTAATAAACTCCTATGGCTATGGCCTGAGCCTTGACTATCGGTTACCTTCCAACTTTGTCATAGGTGTCAATGGTTCCTCCGACGTTCTTCAGAAACAGCCCCCCAATTTCGTCACCTATTTTGATGCTCCGAAGTACCGGGCGAACGCCTCGTTTGGAAACACGGGGTTTGGGCGTAAAAGGCTGTGGAGCTTCGATATTGTTTTACGCTGGCAAGATGCAATACCAAATTACGAGGCTGACTTCGCCAATGGAAGCTTGCCGTCAATTAGAACGTTGGACGCGCAAATCAGCTATAAAATTCCCAATATTAAATCTGTAATAAAGATCGGTGCAACAAATCTTTTAAATCAATACTACACGGATGGTGTTGGCAATTCGGACGTTGGAGGACTGTATTATGTCGGATTTGCATACAACGTGTTTTAATGGACTGTTACCCATCAAAAAATCAAGGACTAAACTATGAGGTATTTCAACATTAATTCAATATTGAAACCGGTACTGGCTGGATTCGTTTTCTTTATAAGCGCGGGCTGCAATAAGGACTATCAGCAGCCGTCGGCACCTCCATCGGGAAATGCCGGACCAACAATATGGCAAATAATCGACAGCGGCGGCAGCTATACTACGCTTAAAACTGCGATCTTGAAAGCGGGACTTGATTCTGTGCTCAATACTGCTGGCAACAGCCTGACGTTGTTCGCCCCCGACGACAATGCGTTCGCCCTTTCAGGCATAACACCAGTTACTGTTCAGGGGTTGAGCGCAGCACAGTTGCAGGAGATATTGAGCTATCATATCATTCCCAATGCGTTGCCCTCTTCGCTGATTCCCGCCGCGTTTCCTAATACCGAGATGCCGACCTTGCTGCAACTCGATCCAACCAATCCGCTAATAAAAATGGATATTTTTCCCT
>JAJPJP010000149.1 GCA_021324175.1 Chitinophagia bacterium | reverse complement strand
TCTGCAGAATGCCTTTCCAGATCCTCATTAAAAACAAGGGTCTTTTTGGTGTCAATCACGTATTTCCTGAATCCCCGGGGCTCCCTTGGACCCACCAGGCTACGGTCCCCTTTTTCAAAAGAGTATTTATCCGAAATCAAGTTGACCCTCGGGTCATAGGTGACAATATCAATTACCTGGGCGTCAAAAATCTGGCGGATCCGCTCTCCCACCAGGTCGTATATTCCCTGGATGTTCAATTCCCTGACCAACCCTTCCTGGACACTGTTAATCACAGCAAGTTCCGCGGTGCGCTGTTCCATGACTTTTAAAAGCCGCTTTGTTTCGTCAAATCGTTTGGCGCTTTCCAGGGCAATGCTCATGCTGTTTCCAAGCGTGCTGAGCAGACTTAGGTCAGACCCGGAAAAAGCATTTTCCCGGTCGATGTTTTGAATGCTGATCACGCCGGTCGCCTCGCTCCCGGAAACGAGGGGCACAAACATGGCGGATTTGGGTTTTTCGCCAAGGACTACCGGGTTGTCAAAATCGGCAGGATTTTCCACCATCTTGCCATCTAGCAGGAGCGGCTGCGCAGATTCAATGACCTTTTTTCGAAAACCGCCGAGAGGTCTTGGCCCAAGAAGGCTGCGGTCTCCCTTTTCAAAAGAATACCGGTCTTCTATCGTGCCGGATTTTTTATCGAAGGTGACAATATCTATTACCTGAGCCTGAAAAATCTGGCGAAGCTTATCCCCAACCAGTTCATAAATACCCTCCATATTTGTTTCCCTGGCCAATCCCTCCTGGACGCTGTTTATGACAGCGAGTTCTTCGAGGCGGTGGCTCAGTTGGGTCGTGCGTTCCTCCACAATTTTTTCCAATTCCCGGTGTTTTTGCTGAAGCTGCCTGGTGCGCCACCGGATGATCAGCACAAGTAATCCGCCCGCGGCAAGAGCATACACGAGCCACGCCCACCCGGTCCGGTACCATGGAGCAAGTATTTCAAAGCTATATGTTGCTTCCTCACTTTCGTCTTGGTAAATGTTCGACGCCCTGACATGAAAAGTGTATTTCCCCGGGGACAAGTTGGTATACTCCTTGTAATAATTTACATCCAGGCCTGACCACTCCTTTTCAAAACCCTGTAGCCAGGTCTGGTATTTCATTTTCTCTTCCTGTTCAAAGAACGGTGCGGCATATTCGAAACGGAGTGTATTGTTGCTGGACGCTATCTGGAACCCCGTCTCGTTATTATTTACAGCGGTACTCACGGTCGTGCTCCCGGCTTCAATATGGCGTAAGATCGTCTTGAAAGAATAGTTACGATTTTTTTCCAGCTTTTCATCATAGCGTATAAGACCATCGGTGGTACACATCCAAAGTATCCCGTTTTTTTCAGGGTAAATGGCCTGGACGGTGTGCTCGGTAAGCGATTTCAACCTGGATTCGTCGAGGGTATAGCCGCCTCCCGGTTTAGGCACGGCAAGCCTGGTTTCCTTGCCTATCCTGATCCAGACCCTTCCCAGGGAGTCTGCCGCAAAAGCGGCTTCCAGGGATGCGCCACCATTGGGAAATCTGCCGAATGTGGTATCGACAATAAATTTTTTTCGGTCGTTGTCGAAGCGTAATAACGAAGAATCCGTTAAGAAGTAAGTTTTACCGCTGAGATTGAACACACTGCCCAGCAAGCCATTCACGCCCTGTTCCGGCCCATATTGTTCCACCTTGGTTTTCCTGAGGTCGAGATGGTTGAGACTATCGAAAGCCAATTTGATCCGGAATACTTTTGAGTTTTGGGTCCCCGCCCACATCGTGCCATCTGAATCCTCAGAAAAAGTCCAGATCTGGTCACTGCAACCGGGAATATTCCCCAGGTAATTCATTTTTTTCCCCCCATTTGAATAGACTCCATTCTCATCGACTTCAAATACCGGAATTCCATACAGGGCTCCGGAAAGAAAAACCCCGGGATGTTTTTTTAACGTGCAGATATAGGCCAGCGTCATATCTCCGCTGACCGATGGGCGAACCACGACTGTTTTGTTATTCCTGATTTCAAATAGCCCATCTCCAGCAACGACCATTTCCTTTCCGTCTGAAACAAAACTGAAAACCTGGTTTTGTGCCACGCCGGGTACCAGGTGGAACAATCGGCTGTTGCTGTCGTAATCCAAAAGCCCGTTTGACGTTCCCACATACATCCTTCCTTCAAAGCGGAACGCGTTCAGGACCCCTGCAGTTATGCCGGACTGCAGTCCAAATTGCGTAAGGGGTGAATTGATGTCGACCCGGGATACTCCATTGTCCAGGCCCAGCCATAGGATTCCCCTGGAGTCGAAATACGCAGTATACACGGATTCATCCTGCAGCCCGATGTTGCGGTCGATTTTCTCGATCAGATTACCCTGCGGATCGATGATGATCAGTCCTTTACCCGTAGAGGAAAGGATATAATTTCCGTTGTTCAGGCGGATTCCTTTATACAAAACCACCCCGGATTTGATAATGGGATCAGCCTTGGTGGGAAAGGGGCGGAAGGTCGAGCCGTTGTAGATGTACAGACCGCTGTAAAACATGCCGATGAGGTATTGTCTTTCACCATTTGGACCCGGAGGATAAGGAAGCATTACCTGAACTCTTTCTTTCCCCAGAAATTCACTGCCAGGCACAAGCTCAAGCGAGTCATTAATCATTTTAAACAGGCCGAGCCCCTGCTGGTGGACATAATAGTCGCCTTCGAGATAGAACGCATACATGAACCGGGTCTTCGGCTTCCATATCCTGATATTCCATTTCGGGCCCTTGTCCGCTTTACGCTCCTGGAATCGGAAAACATATTCACGAGATTGAAAATATATTCCATTGTCCGTAGCATAGGTACTCCAGACGTCAAAAAAATCCCGGTTCTTTTCAGGAATCTGGGCAACCAGAGAGCGGGCTACTGTTTGTCCAAGGCTATCCCGATCCAGATATCCCAACTCCCCAAATCCTCCAAAATAAATGTGCCCGTCGCGGTATTTCGCAAAGGAGCGCACGACAGCCGACGGATTATACGGCAAACTGATCTTTCGCCACTTGATACCGTCATATTCCAAGACATAATTCTGAACACCGAAGTACATGATCCCGCGATCGTCTTCCTGAATGGCCCATACCTGCGGAAGGGCTTTAAATGTCCTGGGTGCGTAATTGGTTATAAACGGAAGGCCGGCATCAGCTCCCCTTGACTGGGCTCCAATGGGCAATGGAGCCGAAAGGATGATGATTAAGAACCCAAAGCAGAAACTGCGCAACTGATAATGTGTTGCATTGGCAAACTTTCTCATAAGCGTATATAAAAGCTTCTCTAACTTTCGAAGTAGGAGGTTAGCAGCCGAAGATTGTTTTCATTGAAAGGGAACTACTGCCCGACCACTCAAGGTTTTAAAATTAGCGAACTTTACAATGCAAGCGAACATTATTTATCGGGGAGCCCCTACATACCCCTGTTCCGGCAGGCATATATGGTGCTTTATTTTAAATAGAGGCAAAATTTGTTAAGATCCGCAGGCAAACGCGAAAAAAATTGAACATTTGATGTCATATGCAATGCCTTTGGAAAGGATTAATTTGTTGCCTGCGCTTCATCATTACTATTGTGGTCCTTTATACTTCGATTTGCGCGTCGGCATATTCCCAGAAACCCGCCCATCTGCAATCGAAACGATGCCCGATAAAGACAATTAACTATGAGCAGGGGTTGTCGAGCAATGCCCTTAACGCTGTAATCACTGACGCCCAGGGATTAACCTGGGTGTCGACCTCATCAGGCATGGAGAAATTTAACGGCTACAATTTTCAGGCAATAAATCCAATTGTGGGCCGGGATACACTTAAGATTAACTACCCGGTATACTTCATGCAAAGAGGAGCCTACTCGCTTGTTATAGGTTACCGCAAAGGGATTCTGGAATACGATGCAAGGTCGAATTCATTTGTGAATTTGATCGCGTTGACAGGCACGACAAGTACTTTATTGTCCTTAATTCCGGTGCATTTCGCGCCTGAAGGGATCTGGTGTTTTGAAGAGAAGAGGGGCATCGTATTGTACAACTGGAGAGGGATGATAGTGTCTCTCGTTGCCGGTTCTCAGACTGCAAGCATTCAGGACATGCTGAGGACAGAAGGCTACAGCATAACAAGAAAACTGATTGCATCAAACGACAGCTATATTTTCTTGCGACTTTCGGATTCCAGTCTTCTTCAGGTAAACCTAGGTACGCACCAATCAAAAAAAATTGCCTATCCGGCCGGGGGCATTGTTGGCATCTCGTGCAATAATACCCGAATCTTCATCGCTTCGAAATCTGGACTCGGGAGCATAGAAATAAACAGCGGGCGAATTTCCAGTCAATTTCCATATCGTCGAATTATAGATATTCCTGTAACCAGAAGCTCGATTGAGTGCTTTGACAATCGACTCCTTGTGACGATCGAAAAACGACTATTTGAATTTGATACAGCGTGCATCTGCCAAAAGGAGATCGTCAGCCTCGACAGCAAGCCACTTTTGTCCAGCGGATATATCCAAGTTGTTTATGAAGACAATTTTCACCGCATCTGGCTAATCACGCATGCGGACCTCAAACGAATCGAAGATGCAGAGACTCCGTTCCAAGAATTCAAATACCCCAATGAGAAGGACAATTTCATCCGCTGCATCTATTATGATCGCGAAGAAAATATTGTTATCGGAGGTGCCTACAACGGCGCCATTCATCTGTTTGATAGTGCCGGGAATGCCCTTTGGACTAAGCCTCTTACCAAGCGCGGTCTCACGTCGATAATGGCTATTGATAAGACCTCAACCGACAATTACCTCGTCATAACCCAAGGGCACGGAATTTTTTCGCTAAACCGGAAATTAAGGCAATTGGCCACAATCACGCAAATATGCCCCGAACCACTTGGCAGCGCCGTGTTGCAAAATGAGTATTCAAACAATATTCAACGCATCAACGACAGCACAATTTACATTTGTACCCGCTCTAACGTATTCGCCTGCCACGTAGAAAAAAATCTCATTGGCGCTAACCATCCGTTGCTGACAAGCCCCAATTCACCAACTTCAGGCATTTATTGTTTTCTGTACACGTCTGAACGTTCATTATGGACAGCTGCTGCATCGGGTATTTTGCAAGAGGTCGACAGTTCGGGAAAAACGACGATCATGCACGTGCCGAATGCTTATGTTGTGCGATGCATGGCTGAGGACGGCTACCATAACGTCTGGGTGGGCACGGAGCGCGGAATTTTTATTTTCAATGAGCGCGGACTACTCATACATCAAATAAATAGGTCCTCGGGCCTGCTGAGCGATTTCATTTATTCACTTCAGCCAGAAGATGGCAGGCGGACCAGCTTTTTTGCAAGTACGAATTTTGGTCTTTCCTATATTTCCGGCGATGGCACGGTAAAAAACTTCACCAGAGAGCTTGGGTTGCAGGAAAATGAATTCAACACCCAGTCTTCAACCATCTCGCCAAACGGTAAGCTTTTTTTTGGGGGGATTGACGGCATAACTGCTTTTTATCCGAATTCGCTGGAAACGCTGTCAGATTCTACAGTCGTCAATGTGACGCGACTGGTCATAAATGATTCCGTATACAATGCGAATGGTGGGGCAGTTATAGGAGATTCAATCAGGCTGCCGTATGATCGAAACCATATCCTGTTCGATTTAGCGGCTACGGGCCTGCGCAATACCGACGAGTACATGTACAGGTATCGCCTCGCCGGTTTTGAAAAAAATTGGCAGACTACAACAAAGCCCACCGAAATCAGGTATACATTGCAGCCTGGCCGTTATACGTTGGAGGTTTCCTGCAGCCCGATCCTTTTTTCTAAGAATACATTTCAAAAACAATTCACGATTATTATTGATCCTCCATTTTGGAAAACGTGGTGGTTCATCGCGTTATCGATTTTTGGCGGGGTCCTTTTGGTCACGGCCTCAAGCTTTCTCGTCTTACGTCAACGATACGCTCAAAGGTTGAGGAGGATCGAACTAAATCAGCAGATTGTCAACGAACGCGAAAGAATTTCAAGGGAATTGCATGACAATATAGCGTCGCAACTTACTTATATAAGCAACAATATCGATTGGATAGTCGAATCGGGAAGCATTATAGATAAAGCGGAGGAACAAAAACGTCTTTCAATTATGAATGATACTGCAAAGGCGCTGGTAACGGATCTGCGCGAAACCATTTGGGCAATGAAAAAAGAATCGATCATGCTCGATGAACTCGCCGATAAATTAAAAAATTTTCTCCAGGCGCAAGTATTGATCAGGCCAAATTTGAATGTCACCATATCAGAAAAAATTCTTCAAAATTATACCTTCTCACCTACTGAGGCTTTAAATATATTTCGGACGTGCCAGGAGGCGGTAACCAACAGCATCCAGCATGCCAATGCCGAAAGTCTTTTTGTGAACATTGCGGCCAATGGGCATCATCACTATTCCATTGAAATCAAAGACGACGGCATAGGATTCGACAGGACAAAAGAATTTCACGGCCACTATGGTTTGGAAAATATGGCAGCACGTGCCACCGAAGCAGGGGCGGCCCTTGAAATTACATCGGCGCCCGGCAGGGGCACCACTGTCGTCATTAAAAAAGTAACTTAAAGCCAAAATAATTACAATGGATTATTGCCATCACGACAAAAATCAACAAGATTTGCAATAATGAAATCCGGGAAAATCACAGTTGGCCTCGTAGATGACAAATCGCAAAATCGGCTTTTGTTCACTGAGCGGCTAAATTTTCACGGGGATATCGAAGTTATACTCACAGCTTCAAGCGGCAAGGATTTTCTTGAACAAATGAAGAGACTTGACGGCCAAAACCATCCGCAGGTAATATTGATGGATGTGGAGATGTCCGATATGGACGGCATAGCCGCTGTTCAGGCAGGTAAAATCCTCTATCCCCACGTTCATTACCTTATGCTTACAGTCTTTGATGACGAGGACAAGATTTTTGAGGCCATCAAAGCGGGCGCTGACGGCTATATTCTCAAGAACGAGAAGATTAATTTAATTGCAGAGAGTATAGTTCAGCTTGCGGAGTCGGGGAGTGCGCCAATGAGCCCACGTATCGCCAGGAAAACGCTTGACTTGCTCATGCAGGCCTCCATCTCAAAAATCAAAAAAGAAAACAAGGTAAAACATGACTTTGCATTGTCTGACCGGGAGGTTGAAATTCTTCGCCTGACTATCGACGGTTACAACTATAAACAAATTGCAGATAAATTATTTCTCAGCGGCAATACCGTCAAGAAACACATTGCAAATATTTACGTCAAATTGCATGTGTCTTCTAAAGCGCAGGCAATAAAAATTGCGACAAGGAACAACCTGATTTAGTTATTCCGCTGGCCTACCTCGTTGGCGGCTTATGGAACCAGACAAATCTAGATTCCCGATTCCATTTCCTTTACAAGTTGATTCAAGAGGCTTGTCGCGTTTTTCTTCTCAAGGGAAGCGTCTTGCCTGCACTGGCCGCACCAATAATTTGCCATGTTTGGCACGCCTGTGGCCGCTGCCATTTCTTTCAGTGGCTTTGTCAGCGAGTTCTGGATTGGAAACGGCAAAAATTCAGCATCCGAGATTAGTTCGGTTGTAAGTCTGTTTTCAATCATGCTGCCAAGCCTTCCCGTCCAGCAACTGCTTAGTACCGTATGATGAATGGCATCGGATAAAAGTAAAGTTCGATGCGTGGCAGTTGCGCCGGGCTCGTCGCAGGCCAGAAACGCAGTTCCGAGCTGTACCCCGTCAGCGCCCGCGTTCATTAATGTATTTATCTTCTTCCCATCAACAATTCCCCCTGCAGCTACAAATGGGATCCTTATCCCGGTTCTCAGCTCCTGAACCAGGTCATCCAGCATAGTCAGCGATTCGACCGCAGGTCTCAGGAACGATGGCTTGTGCCCGCCTGGCTCGGACCCGGACGCAATGATGGCGTCAACACCGGCGTCCTGAAGTAGCACAGCTTCTTCCAGCGTCGTAGCAGATCCAACAGCTTTTATGTTCAACCGTTGGCATTCTTTAAGGATCGATTTATCGGGAACGCCAAAAATAAAACTAAAAACTGCCGGCTTACATCGCAAAACCGCTTCGACCTGCTTTTCAAAACGCGATTGAAATTTTCCGGGGAAAGCTGGTAAAGGCAATCCAAATTCTTCAAAATAAATTTTGAATCGTGATGCTACAGCTTTAAATTCTGCTTCTGTTAGTCTTTCCATGCCGGGATCGACGTCTGAAACCCACAAGTTCAAATTGAACGGGCCGCTTGTTTTTTCCGGATCTGTTTTACAACTCGCAAAATCTCGGGAGGCTCCAGGGTATAAGCGCCATAACTTCCCAGGCCACCGGAATCCGTTACAGCTGCCAGCAGATCGACCGTTGAAAATCCGCCCCCAAGCGGCCCCAGGAGAATGGGATAACGAATTCCGAGTGCCTGACAAATTCTGTTATTTGCAAACATAGGCGGTCACTTCACCAGTTTGGTCATAAATACTTCTTTCATGATGGAAGCACGCTTTTTCAATTCTTCGGCCTTTGGGCCTGCAAAATTCTCTTCTATGACTTCATTGAAAAGGCTTAGCCAGTGATCCAGGTGAACGGCTTGCATACCAATCGATTTGTGTTTTCGTAACGGATTATTTCGGTAGACCGGGTTTTCAAAAATTACAGTTTCCCAAAAATCACTCACCAGGGCAAAATGCGCCTCCCATGCCGATTCACCATGTATATGCGCTTCAAATATCGGCCCAAGACAATCATCGAAACTGGCCCTTGGATAAAACAATCTAACGATCAATTCAATGTCTTTTCTAGATGTGAGGTCCTGCCTATTCTTCTGAATTTCACTCGTTGGGAAACGATTACTTTTCGACAACTTTTTCAAGATATCCGTTGCCACCAGTTAAGAAACTGCCTGCTGCTATTCAAGAGTTTTCGCCCGCTAAGCGTCGAAACTGGAATCTTGTCGTACTTGGCCATGCAATACGTCAATTTTTTTGCAACTATATTGCCGTAAGCCATATTTTATTTTTATAATGTAATCGTTCGTGTCAATGAAGAATATGGCAAGAGCAACAATTAAAGCGAGTTCGGTCTAAAAAATTATCAAAAAATGATTCAGAAATTTTATCGATTAAACCTGCTCGACCAAAGAAGAATCGGAAGGGTCATTTTTTTAAAGTGTTGTATAAAATATCAAGCACACCTCCGGTTTGGCGGTCAAAGGCCAAATTCCAAAACATTACCCCGTTAAGCCTATTAGATTTCACGTAATCTGCTTTGGACTTAGCTGAACGATCGTTATCATATGTAAGAAATACCCCCTCCTGAGGATTAAAACTATATGCCGCGTTCGCGACGCTATCCCAAAAAAGATGAAATCCCTGAGACTTTCCATAAGATTTCGATAATTTACTCGTATTTAGGAATCGTAAAAACTTCCCCTTCTGGTATAAGCCGTTATTTACATCAGGCACATGATTAAATTCACGCGCATAAAGGGCGACTCCTATGACTAATTTGGATTTTGGCACGCCCAGAGAATCCAGATAGCGAAGCGCATGATCGGCGCTTTGCTTTTGCATGGGAGTTGAATATAATGCCGCGTGATGTCCCGTAATCGGGCTCTTGCTTCCAATAATATCGTAAGTCATCAAATTAAACCGTGAAACAAGCGGAGACAAACTGAGCCACTCGATAGAATTTTCGAGATAAGGAGAAAAAGCCGCAGCGAGCACGCTGATTTCTTTTTTTTGGTCGAGTGTTGCCCTTAACGCAGCAACAAGAAGAGATAGATTTCGAGGGTCGCTGAGTGAATATGTCTGGCCCGGATAGGAAGGAAACGAGGGAAATTCCCAATCGATGTCAATGCCATCTGCATGAAAATAGTCCATTGCAGTTTTCACTGAAAGCGCGAATACGCGGCGTCCCGAATCGGTCGAAAAAACAGCCGAACACTTCGAACAGCCGCCCCAACCGCCCAAAGAAAGCAGGATTTTCAATTGACGATACCTGTCCTTAAGCCTAACGAGACGTTGAACAGCAACACTGTCATTTCCGGAAAGCGAAAGTTGCGCTCCCTTTAAATGGCAAAAGGAGAAAATAATATGGGTTAATTCGGAAATATGATAGCCCGCCAGATTCTTTCCATTGCCACCGTAATAGGCAATTAGATTTTGACATGCGCCTGCAAGCGTAGTTGCCGACAAAAGGCACGATAGGCAAACGATTCGACATCGACGCATAGACACAGCCAGATTCTTTCGCCTAAATTAAGCGAATAATCGTGGCTCCAAACACCCAATCTTTTCGCTGAATCTCCGTTCAAAATACATTTACTTCTTCGATCGAATGTTCCTGAACGTCGCTTACCGTTTCGTTGTTGACGAATGAGACGATGTCGTCGGTCAATTCCTGTTTGTTCGTCACAAAAAGTCCATGGGGTGCTGAGAACTGGTGAAATCGGTTCTAGCAGATTATTCTTTTTGCAGACTCGGCCCAATTCAAGATTCGGTTTCTGGGATCATACGGGTTATCCTCAGAATGGCTTATTGGTCGCTGGTGTCAGGTAAATTTGGGACAGGGCCTTCCGGCTGATTCTAACAGATCATTCCGAAGTCTTCAAATAATATTCTCTTTGCAAAAAAAATACCTGGATCACCCAGGTATTATTCGAAGTTTTTGGTCAAGGTTTAAGGACTAATGATATCAACAAGTAGCAGGCGAACAAATTTCGTCTGCCCTGCAAATATGAATAAGACAATCCACATCAGCAAGCGTAAAAGACGGATAATGCACCGTCTTTTTCACGTATTTTGGTGTGAAAAAGACGGTTTTTTTGATTTCTGGCGAAATACAGGATTTTTTTCATAAATTACCGGAGGCTATTATTTTCTTTGCTCCTGCATACTCTTCGGCCCTTTTTGTTATTTTTTCAACCTATAAAATTGCACATTATTCGATTCTTTAGATTGAAATTGGTGTCTCTTTTTCTGTGTTGCTCTTATGTATGTGCGTTGTGCCAAAGCAGCAATGTCATTGGTCTCCTGAAAGATTTGAAACGAGCTAAAAATGACACCGGCAAAGTAATGGTACTTATTCACCTTGGTCGTGAGTATTCATATTATCGGCCTGATTCCGCATTAGATTTTTTTGACCAGAGCCTGGCTCTTTCGAAAAAACTCAGTTTTGAAGAAGGCGAATTCTATTCGCAAATTTATTCTGGTGAAGTCCTCGCGACACGAGGAAATTATTCACAGGCGCAGAAACTTGAAATGGAGGCATTCCACAAAGCCGAGGATTTACACAATGATGATCTACTTTCGGATGCATTCCTGTTCCTGGGAAATCTCTTTTTTTACCAGGGTAACAACCAGCATGCACTGGAATATTATTCCAGGACGACTCAAGTGGACAAAAATGATACTGATTTTGAAGAATCCATTGCAGGGCTGAGGGGACGAGCATTCCTGGAAGCAGACAAACTCGATTCCGCCTATTCCAATGCAAAAAGAGCGTTCGACATTGAAAACAGACGAAAGGAACTGACTTGGATACTGCCGGCAGTAACGCTGGCCGCCATACTCTCCAAGGAGGGCAAGGAAGACTCGGCCCTGGCAATTTACCGCCGATATAGGAATGCTCTGCCGAAATCAAAAACAACCTTGGAGATGACCATCCCGATGGCAAGAATTATGCTTGCCAAAAACCAGGTTGATTCAGCCATTTACTATTTGAAAAAGACCTTCATTGCGTCAAACTCCAAGGGCTATCTTCAGGAGGCAATTGAGAGCAGCGGCCTCTTATCAAATATCTATAAAAAACAGTCGAATCTGGACAGCGCTTACGCCTATATGTCTGTATATAATTTATTACAGGACAAACTCAATGGCCTGAATAAAAACAGGGAAGTCCAAAATGAAGAATTTGATAACAAACTTTACGAAGAACAAATTCGGGCTACTGAAGAAAAATACAACGATAATCTGAAAACCTATGGGTTCATTCTGTTCATAGTGATATTTCTGGTTCTGACGTTTCTGCTTTGGCGGAATAACCAGCATAGGAAAAGGGAATTCGCCCTGTTGCAAAAACAAAAAGAGGATGAGAAGACCAAACTGCAAAATGAATTTCAACAGATTTTGTTAAGGACTCAGCTGGAAATACAGGAACAGACATTAAAAAATTTATCGCAGGAAATCCATGACAATATTGGACAGATATTAAGCCTGGCAAAATTGAACTTGGGCACAATTGATACAAGCAAGCCAGCGATGATTCGCGAAAAAGTGGACGACTCGAAAAACCTGGTTTCCAAAGCAATCCAGGATCTTCGTGATCTTGCAAAAGGGCTGAATGCCGATCACTTCAAAGTACGGGGACTTGCCGCATCAATTGAACACGAACTGGAAATCATAAAAAAAACGGGCTCGTACGAAACAATTTTTGAATCTTTGGGGGATACCTATAAGCTCGAACCTCAAAAGGAACTTATTTTATTCAGAATCGTCCAGGAGGTGTTTAATAACATTATCAGACATGCCAGGGCGGGATTAATTGTTGTAAAATTAAACTACGAAAGAGAACGGTTTTCTATGTTAATTCATGATGACGGCCGTGGATTCGATGTCAACAATTTGGATTCGCCCGCAGACAAATCCCCCGGCCTTGGCATCAAAAACATGTGGGATCGTGCCGAAATTATCGGAGCACAGCTTGCTGTTTCAAGTGCCATCGGTTACGGCACAACCATCAAAATTCAGTTGCCGGTCAAACAATTGACTGATGAGTAATGAAAAAACCCATGTGGCAGTTACAGATGACCACGTATTGTTAAGACGAGGGTTAGCTGATTTAATTCGGAACCTGGACGGCTATGACATCGTTTTTGAAGCCGACAATGGTCGAGACTTTATTAAAAAATTAGAGAATTATCCTGCTCCCGAGATTGTCCTTTTGGATATTAATATGCCTGAGATGGATGGATATGATACGGCACTTTGGATCAAAAACAACCATCCCGAAATAAAAGTGCTCTCTCTGTCCATGTATGACGATGAACAATCAATTATCCGGATGTTGAAGTGCGGCGCCAAAGGATATATTTTAAAGGATATTGAACCCTTGGAGTTTAAGAAAGCGCTGGATGAAATAGTGAAAAAAGGTTTCTATTCTTCCGAAATCGTAGCCGGAAAACTCATTCACGCAATCAATTCCTTTGAAGATTCCGAGAAAAAAAACAAGTTATCCCTTGACATCAATGAAAGAGAGATAGAATTCCTGAAACTCGTTTGCACTGAGTTGACATATAAAGAAATCGCTGAAAAGATGTTTCTCAGTGTAAGAACGGTAGAAGGATATCGCAACGATCTTTTTGAACGTCTTAACGTTAAAACCCGTGTGGGACTTGCCATGTGCGCTATAAAAAATGGAATCGTGTCCCTTTAGCATCTCGATATTTCACTCGGTTCTTAGGTTTTTAACAGGGCTCGCCCTGGCAGCTTTCCAGCCATTAAAGCTGATTGTGACCGCGGCAATTAAAATTGTTCCCATTCCTGCGAATATAAAAATCCACCAGCTTATATCGATCTGGTAGGCAAAATTTTGCAACCACTTATTCATAAAATACCATCCCAACGGAGAAGCAATTAAGAGTGCCAGAAAAATCAATTTGATCGTTTCGCGGGCCAGCAGGAGAAGTAATCCTGAAGTCGTCGCCCCGAGAACCTTGCGAATGCCCAGTTCTTTTTTTCGACGCTCTGCGGTAAATGCAGACAGCCCGAGCATTCCGAGGCAACCTACGAAGATGGCCACACCGGTAAAAATCCAGAGCAGGGTCTCGAGCTTTTCTTCTGAGGCATACATTCCTGAAAAATTCTCGTCGAGAAACTGATATTCCATCGGAAAATCTGGGCTGTACTTTGCCCATACGGCGCCGACTGACGCTATCGTTTTCGCAATCCCGGTTGTATGCATCTTCACGGCAACCTTCCAGGCCGCCTGAGGGTAAATTTGGATAACAGCGCCCCCTATCTTGTCATACAAACTGGCATAATTAAAATCTTTAACCACTCCGATAATTTGCCCAGTCTTAAGTGAATCAGGATTGTTCCCGTCCCACGGATGCCAATAAAGGTATTTTCCAAGGGCGTCCTGCGGCGACTTATAGCCAAATTCTCTGACAGCCGTTTCATTGATTATCCAGCCATGGTCTTTATCGGTGCTCACCGACTTGGAGAAATCCCGCCCTGCCACGATGTGCAGGCCAAGAGTCTTTATGTAATCAAAGTCCACGGTCAGTTGCGTCGCCGGATGTGTAGTATGTTGGCCTCGCTGATCCACAATAATTTCATCGCCCGCGACCGCATCGCCGGGAAAACCATATCCTACTGAAACTGATGACACTCCCGGCAGCCGGAGCAGATCATTCTTGAAAGCATCCGGATTCTTTAACATGAAGTCACTGCGCATTGGGAAAAACATAATCTGATCTTTGTTAAAACCCAGGTCCTTTTGGTGAAGAAATTTTACCTGATCGAACACGATAACCGAGCAAATCATTAACAGAACGGTGAGGGTAAACTGGGTAATTACGAGAACATGTCTAAGCCATGGAATGTTCTTTCGATCCACGTTCGCCGAGATATCGCTCTTTAACACTTTAACCGG
>JAJPJP010000062.1 GCA_021324175.1 Chitinophagia bacterium | reverse complement strand
CTTGATGAAGAAGGTATAAGCGATAACTCCCTGTATGTAGGAGATATGGCGAAAGACGGATACATATACATTAGCGTTGATAATCGCGGAACTCCTGCTCCGAAGGGGCGCACCTGGAGAAAGTGTATAAGCCATCAAATTGGTCGGCTGAATATTCACGATCAGGCTATGGCCGCAACGGAGATTTTAAAATGGCCATTTGTCGATACAAGTCGCGTGGCGGTTTGGGGATGGAGCGGCGGCGGTTCGGCAACTCTCAATCTGATGTTTCAGTATCCTGAAATTTACAAAACGGGAATTGCGATTGCCGCAGTCGGTAACCAGCTTACTTATGACAATATTTATCAAGAGCGCTATATGGGTCAGCCGCAGGTAAGCACCAATGATTTTGTGCGCGGATCGCCAGTTTCTTATGCGAAAAACCTCAAGGGTAATCTTTTATACATCCATGGGTCGGGCGATGATAATGTCCATTATAACAATGCCGAAATGCTTTTAAATGAGTTAATAAAATATAATAAACAATTCCAATTCATGGAATATCCAAACCGGACTCACAGTATTTCGGAGGGCCCCGGCACTTCCGAGCATTTAGCCACACTTTATACGAAGTACCTAAAAGAGCATTGTCCTCCCGGGGCTAAATGATTGCATTCGCCTTCCATAGAATTTCAAAAAAAACAACGAAATCTTTGTCGGATTGACCAAGTGCTCATACCTTTGCACTCCCGTTTGAAAAATGGGTAAATAGGCATATGTCTCAGCGAATTAGAATAAAATTACAGTCTTACGATCATAATTTGGTTGACAAGTCAGCCGAAAAGATAGTAAAGACAGTCAGGAGCACCGGAGCAGTCGTGACTGGTCCCATTCCGCTGCCAACCAATAAAAAGGTGTTTACTGTATTGCGTTCTCCCCATGTGAATAAGAAGGCGAGAGAGCAATTTCAGCTGCACACGCACAAAAGACTTTTGGATATCTACACTTCTTCATCGAGAACAGTGGATGCTTTGTCCAAATTAGACTTGCCCTCTGGAGTTGATGTCGAAATAAAGGCCTGAGATTAGTCGCGGAAGGCCCGCAGCTCATCTCTCAATTCCGAAGGAAAAAAAGAGCGCTGAGCTAATTGCCAATGATTGACATGATTGTTGGCGCTTTATGGTAACAAAAATATGAACAGACCGTTCCGGGTTTGTTTACTGCCGGTACTTCCTCCGGAAAACTCAAAGAGTTGACAGGAAAATGGAAAAGGTCGGCTGCAAACGGGGATTGAAAATGTGACTTGTCGTCAAATGAGGCATGTTACGATTGTCCTTAAATATCCGGCGCAAAAAAAATAGCAATGAAAGGTATCATCGGAAAGAAAGTCGGAATGACAAGCATTTTCAGCCCAGATGGCAGGCAAACTGCCTGTACAATCATCGAAGCGGGCCCCTGCATCGTAACGCAAATAAAAACAAAAGAAACAGACGGCTACAACTCGCTGCAACTGGCATTTGGCGAAAAAAAGGAAAAGCATTCCAACGCAGCAGAAAAAAATCACTTCGCCAAATCAAATTCCTCTCCCAAAAAATTTATCAAAGAATTTCGCGATTTTTCTGTTGAAAAAAATCTCGGGGAATCAATTACAGTTGAAATTTTTGCCGAGGGGGAAGACGTTGATGTAATTGGCACGTCCAAGGGCAAAGGATTTCAGGGTGTTGTCAAAAGACATGGTTTTAGCGGTGTAGGTCAACAGTCTCACGGGCAGCATGACCGCCAGCGTGCACCAGGTTCGCTGGGAAATTCGTCTGATGCCTCCCGCGTTATGAAAGGAGTCCGCATGGCGGGCAGGATGGGCGGTGACAGAGTCAAGATCAACAGCCTCAAGGTCGTCAAAATCTTTCCGGAAAAAAATTACATTTTAATAAGTGGTTCGGTGCCGGGACATAATGGTTCGGTGGTTTACATTCAAAAATAATTCAATAGAGTTGTCATGCAGGTAGAAGTATTAAATGTGAGCGGAAAAAAGACGGGTCGTTCAGTCGATTTGCCGGAAGAAATCTTCGGTATTGAACCGAATAACCATGTTATTTATCTTGCGGTAAAACAATTCCTTGCGGCGCAACGGCAAGGTACACACAAAGTAAAAACAAGACTTGAAGTCAAAGGTTCTTCAAAAAAGCTTCACAAGCAGAAAGGTACTGGAGGGTCAAGGAAAGGAAATATCAGGAATCCACTTTACAAAGGAGGAGGCACGATTTTCGGGCCGAAACCGCGCGACTATGATATCAAATTAAACAGAAAGGTAAAGGACCTTGCTAAGATGTCAGCGTTATCTCACAAAGCGAAGGAAAATTCTATTGTGATAGTTGAAGACCTCTCATTAGAAGCGCCAAAGACGAAGGTATTCGCCGACGTACTCAAGGCACTTGGGGTCGCAGATAAAAAGACTCTTTTTGTAACGGCTGGCTATGACGAAAACCTCAGTCTCAGTGTTCGTAATTTGAGTATGGTAAAGAATATACTGCTGGCAGATGTAAACACTTATGACATTGTGAATGCAGATATCCTGATCTTGTCAGAAGGTGCGGCAAAAATTTTTACTGAGGATACAGTTTCAGAAGAAAAAGAATAACCTAAACGAATTTAATTAACCACGATGCAATTATCTGAAGTGCTGATAAAGCCAATTTTGACGGAAAAGGCAAATGCGCAGCAGGAGAAATTAAGGAGGTACGCATTTAAGGTCAATCGTAAGGCCAATAAACTGGAGATCAAGAAAGCCGTTGAAGGGTTTTACGGTATAACAGTAGTAGAAGTTAATACTTCTGTCGTACCTGCCAAAAGCAAATCACGGTTTACTAAGGCCGGTTTTGTGAAGGGGCGCAAGCCTGCATATAAAAAGGCACTCGTGACAATTGCCGAAGGCGAAACAATTGACCTGTATTCTAATATTTAGGCATATACGATAAAATCCGATTTCAAAAGTTAAAGATATGGCACTCAAGAAATATAAACCGGTGACGGCTGGGACTCGATGGAGAATCGGCAACGCGTTTGCAGAACTAACCTCCGATGCCCCGGAAAAAACCTTGGTCGAAAAAATCAAATCGACCGGCGGAAGAAATGTACAAGGGCGTCGTTCCATGAGATACATGGGAGGCGGACATAAGAAAATGTACCGCTTGATCGACTTTAAGAGAGGCAAAAAGAATATACCCGCTAAGGTCGTATCGGTTGAATATGATCCTAACCGGTCTGCGTTCATTGCTCTTCTTCATTACACAGATGGGGAAAAGAAATATATGATTGCACCGCAGGGTTTGCAAGTCGGAGCACAGGTTCTTTCGGGAGATGATATTGCTCCTGAAGTTGGCAACGCGCTGCAATTGAAAAATATGCCGTTGGGTACGAATGTCCATAACATTGAAATCCAACCGGGTCAAGGCGGCAAACTAGTCAGAAGCGCAGGCACTTCCGCTCAATTGACCAATAAGGAAGAAAAGTATGCGGTTTTGAAAATGCCTTCCGGCGAATTGCGTAAAATTCTGATCCACTGCTATGCGACTGTAGGGGTAGTTTCAAATAGCGACCATAATCTTCAAAGTATGGGTAAAGCCGGCCGGAACCGCTGGCGTGGAATCAGGCCTCGTAACCGCGGTGTCGCAATGAATCCAGTAGATCATCCAATGGGTGGTGGTGAAGGAAAAGCTTCTGGTGGCCATCCGCGATCAAGAAAGGGGCTTTACGCGAAAGGGCTCAAAACACGCAAACATAACAAAGCCAGTGACAAATTGATTATTCAACG
>JAJPJP010000337.1 GCA_021324175.1 Chitinophagia bacterium | reverse complement strand
TCGTTTGAGGTTACTGTGCCACAGCTGTTGGTGTTTGTGACAAAGTAAGTACCTGGTGTGGTCACGGTTATCGATGGAGTAGTTTCACTCGTACTCCAGGTTCCTCCACTATTACCGGAAAGAACGACACTTCCGCCAGCGCAAATTGAAATTGGCCCACCTGCGGTGATCACTGATGCAACCGGCAAAGGATTTACACTAACCGTAACTGAATTGGAATTTTGGCATCCAGTTGCTGTTATAGTCTCCGTAAGAGTATAAGTTGTTGTTGTCGTTGGACTGGCAACAGGATTTGCGATCGTTGCCGAACTCAGACCGGCTATCGGTGTCCAGGAATAAGTACTTCCCGAATTTGCGCTGGCTCCAATGGTTACATTGTTTCCATTACAGATAGTCGCGTTAGTTCCGGCGGCCGCAACTGGCAGCGGGTTAACCGTTACTACAATATGATTTGAAACTGCATTGCCGCAATTGCTTGTATTTGTCACAAAGAAATTACCACTCGTATCTGTCGTGATTGTTGCTGTTGTCGCTCCATTGCTCCAGGTGCCTCCAACGTTTCCTGAAAGCGTGACACTGCTACCCTGGCAAACCGATGTTGGGCCGCCCGCTGTTATGGTTGAGGCCACAGGTTGGGTGGCAATAGTGACTATATTATTTTGTAAAGAAATGGCCCCCGCGGTGCTCAGACCTCTGCCCAAAAGCATTGCACTTCCCAGCAAGTTGATGGCTCCATCTGCAACGATGGTGCCTTCAAAAACAGAACCATCACCCAGATCTACTTCCCCGTTCACCTGCCAATAGACATTACATAAGGACGCAGAGCCGATCAGGGTAACACTGGATAAGCTAGCTGTCGCTAAAGCGCCATTTATCTTGAAAATAAACAAAGCATTCGGGTCGCCTCCCCCATCGAGGATTAAATTTCCGCTTATTGTCGAGGCTGCGCCGAGACAGTAAACATTTGGACTGAGAACCTGTCCGCTTCCCATCGGAGTTGTTAGAACTTGACCGCAGGTGACAGCGCTCAATGCTGCATATGCATTGGCCACATCTATTGCGGCCTGCGCTGATGCAGCATCAGCCACATGCTGTTGTCCAATCAGTGTTCCCGGAGGAAATGCCGTGAATGCTCCCACGTTCGTTCCCACATTACCAGTGACAGTTGTACTCGCTGAAGTATTGCCGAATGCACCCGCTGCAGTAAATAATGCGAAACTGGCGGTCGTTCCCAAATTCGGTGCCTGGGCGAGATTTACACAGGGCACAAGTGACAGAAAAATCACGGTTAGCGTAAGGAGTAGAGTTACTCTCATTGTATATAATTTATTTTGAATGGCGAATGATTTTCAAAATTAGATTCGTTTGTTGCTGCTGATTTTATAGAATCCCAGAAAAGTGTAGTACAATTCACGGCTCTGAATATTTCGTAAACATGTTTTGGAAATGCTGAAACGAACAGATCAAAAAAAGTAGAAAATCGATGGAAGGGGAAAAATAAATTATAAATTTTCTAGGGAAATAAATTCCTTATCATTCATCTTTTTAAAAAAGGAGGGCGTTAATCCGGTGACTTTTTTAAACTGTTTCGAAAGGTGTGCTGTATTGCTGTATACAAGTTTATGCGCAATCTCTTTTAAGGTGAGTTCATTGTACAGGAGCAGTTCTTTTACCCGTTCAATTTTATGGGCGATGATGAATTGTTCAATGGTTACACCTTTCACTTCTGAAAAGAGATTGGATATATACGTATAATTATAATGCAATTTGTCACTCAGATAACAGGAGAATTTTATCTTTGGAAAATCATCACTGTAATGAATCATTTCAACAATCGCATTTTTTATTCTCTCAATCAGCACCGCTTTACCATCGTCCATCAGTTCTAGACCTGATTTGTATAAAGCAATTCTTAAAGACTCCTCCATTTTCCTGGAAAGCGTATCGGTTATTTCCGCTTCCCCTAATTGAACAGTGGTATAGTGCAATCCCAATTTTTCCAATTCGGACTTCACTACATTTTTGCAGCGGCTGCATACCATATTTTTGATAAAGAGCTTCAATTTTTTTCAATAAGTATAAGGTCTAATGCATGCAGATAATGAATATCTGCAGGTAACGACATCTTTGATGACAGAGGAATTAAAAGGTTATTTACTGTTGCTATCGAGATCAAATTCGATATCCAAAACCGTTTTGGACTTCAGCAATTTGTGGATTGAATTTTTTTTGGACAGTGAATTGAATTTATAAATTTTATTATCTCAAAGTTCTTGATCATCTTGTCAATCGCTTTATAGGATTAGTGTCAATACTTGTATAATTCACAGATATATTGGAATAAGTATTTGCACTTAGCTGCCGGCAAAAGCTTTTTAATTAAGGGGAGAGAAATGGAAATCGAGAGTGTTAAATCTTTCGGTAATCAACGCAAACGATCGTTAGCATCATGAGAAGTGTCATTTGATTATTTACTTAACTCGTAATGCATATCATCAAATAAAAAACCCCGAGAAATCGGGGTTACGCTTACAAGCTAACTGCTTTTTGGACATTCTATATTTGGAGCGCGTTTTCGAAATTAGGTTTGTTTTACTGGGAATATTTACACAGCGCTGCCAATGCGTTGTATAATTCACAGATTGTTTTCATATGAATGATATTTTCGAATTTGTTTTCTTCAGATGTGCGTGAATCCCGTTAAGGACATTTAAATGTTTTCCGCAAAAATTCATTTTGGAGTTCAGGGATGATCATTTGAGGCGTCGTTTAACCGGTCTTTTCTCTTGCGTTTTATTTTTCTAAAAAAAGACGGGGTTAGACCTGTGATCTTTTTGAACTGGCTGGACAAGTGAGCACTGCTGGAATAGCCCATTTTCCAGGCAATATCGGTAATATTGAGTTCATCATAAATCAGCAACTCTTTGACGCGTTCGATTTTGTGTGTGATGAGAAAATGCTCAATGGTAATACCCTGAGATTCTGAAAACAGGACGGCAAGGCTGGGATAATCATGATTAAGTTTCTCAGATAGGTACTCTGAAAAATTTATTTCCAACGGTTCTTCGGAGTAATGGACGAGTTCAACTACGACTTGCTTTATATTTTCAATAAGATGGCTTCTTTTATGATCTATCAATTCTATGCCTGACCTTTTTAAGGTTGCATTCAGCTCGTCCCATTGTTGAAGGCTAATGTCCTCTTCGATCTCTGCTTCTCCGAGCTCCACTCTTGTATAATGAATTCCGAGTTTCTCCAACTCTGCTTTCACGAGCATTTTACATCGGATGCTGACCATAAATTTGAAAAACAGTTTCATACGGTAAAAATGAAAGGCAACGGAGCACTTTCTCTGAATTTCGGAGGCTTTAATAAGAGGATTTTTAAACCAGGATATAAATAACTAAAGACTAAACAGCCTTGCTAAGTTTTATGGATCTGATGCGATATTTTCCAACCCGTTGATAATCCGCCTATGAAGATACATTATTTGTGTCAGATTCGGGTCGATTAAAATGGAATTTACAACGAAGTACATGGAAACACTTATATCTCGAGTGCTATACGTATAAGTACCATCATTCTTCAAGTTAAAATTAATCATGATTTGTTTAGTGCCAACTTACCGCGTCTCTTAAATGGCGACTATTCCACGCAACAGGTGTCAGTTATATTTTGGAAATACAAGTCCTACATCAACTAGGGCACGAAGTCCGAATTGTGAGGCGATTCTGATATTGCGGGTCATATATTGTGCAGACATATTGACATCATACGATCTTGGAATGAATTTATTATTACGATTCATACTTGCATTAGTGATATCTGGATTTTTTGTTACTCGCGATTGTTTACTTCATCCTCTCATGGGACTTAATCGTATTTCTGATCGCCAGTTGATGGCTTTTGTCAATTTCCGGTATAAACAAAGTATCAGAATAACTAAACAGGATCGGTGATCTTAGATCTAAAATACCGCTGTAGGTATTATCCGAAGGATCCTTTTGATATTCCAGACGATAATCAAAATTTTCAATTAAACACATCGTGACGGCCATAAAAAGTTGATTTAGAGTTTTAGGGGCTTAATTATTGAATTACGAATCATACTCGAGCAAGCAACGGTACACACGTAAAAATAGTTACAGTTGAATTTCATTTTAATTCCCAGTGTAAATAGATTTTAACCCATTGCATCCTGGCTATCAAAGGACAGGATGAACCGCGTCCCGTTTCCCACCTCTGATTGCACATTCACATGAAAATGGTTTGCGCGGAGAATGTCCAGTGATGATGACAATCCCAGTCCTATCCCCCCTGGTTTGGTCGTAAAATATGGCGTAAATATCTTCTTCAGGTTTTCTTTACTTATCCCGGATCCGTTGTCTGCAATTTCAATTATATATTTGCCATTTTTGAATTTAGTAACCAATTTCAATTGCGCTTTTGTCGGAGGCATTGCTTCAACAGCATTAATGATGATGTTAGTTAAAGCAATTTTTATTTTTTCCTTATTCAGTAATATTTTGCAACCACGAGTAGTATAATATCTTGAAACCTTTACATTTTTGAGATTAAGACGATCCTCAACTGTCATGAGAACTTCGCCCAACACTTGGCTAATTGAATATTTTTCTAACTCGACTTCGTCCAACTGATAAGAGGTAAGAAGATCAGTCAATAAAGCATTAATTCGGGAGGAATTTCTCACAATAATATCCAGGCATTCTATCCTTTCTTTCTCGTCGATAGTGGTTTTTAGCATTTCTACCGCCAAATTAATAGTGGACAGAGGATTTCTTATTTCATGGGCTAGCGTGTAAGTAAATTCGACCGGTTGTTTTTGCTCTTTGATTTCCTGAACCTTGGCAGCTTTCAGGGGTTTTGCCGTTTGAGGATACATGAACCAATTGGCATCACTGACCTTTATCGCAGGCAGTTTCGTGTCGTAGGTTTTTTTTGAAAGGGTCATGATATTACAGGGTGAAGGTAAATTCGTTTGCGATAGAAAGTGTTATACATTTGTTTCTGATTATTACATATTTCGCACTTTGATTTTCTTCTCAGCAACGAAATAGTGTGAATTGTATAAATTATCGCCGGAATTATATAATTTTCTTGCAGAACCAGCCAATTATCTTTATTATGTTCCAACATTGTTCGTGTCAACAGGCAAGAATCCAAAATCCCCGAGAGGTCTGGTCTTGGTTAGGGGCTCTTTTTACAAAAGACTAATTTTGATTAATTTACTTTGGTTGACTGCCCAAATCTATATCTCATGATCTATGAAGCTTTTTTTAAAGTATATGGTTAGCATCCGCTGCAAAATGCTAGTGAAAGCGGAGTTGGAAAGACTGGGACTGCATTATCAAACAGTGGAATTAGGGGAAGCTGAAATTGAAGAAGATATTTCAGCGGATAAGTGGAATGAGTTGAATTTGGCGCTCAAAAAATCAGGTATTGAACTGATGGATGATAAGAAAAGCATTCTGATTGAAAAAATAAAAAATGTAATTGTCGAACTGGTCCACTATTCAGAAAAACCTCTCAAAATAAATTTGTCTGATTATTTAAGTCAAAAACTGGGTCATAACTACACATATCTGGCTAACCTATTTTCGGAGTCGCAGGGTATCACGATTGAGCATTTCCATATTTTACATAAAATTGAGCGTGTTAAAGAACTACTGATTTATGACGAACTCAGTATCACTGAAATCGCCTGGAAGACCGATTACAGCAGTGTCGCGCATTTGTCCAATCAATTCAAGAAAATAACCGGCCTTACTCCTTCTTTCTTTAAAAAAATAAAACGGAAAAGGCGAAGTACTTTAGAGGATATTTGAATCGTGAGTCTTTCAAATTCTGGCCCGCAATCCAAAAAAACGCGAATAATGTAACTTCTTTCTGGATTTGTGTAACATTTGGCCAATTAAAGATGCAGACCTTCGCGGAATATTTTAATTCTCACAAATAATGGAAAAAGATAAAAACACTCTTACTAACCTTACTGAAAAGAGCAGTCATACTGATCGGGATAATCCTGCCAGTAAGAGGACTCAATCTGATCCAAATGAATTACAAAAATCAACAGCGCATATCATTGTTGAAATTATTGAATACGTTCCCCATGCAGTAGTAAGCAAAACCATTATCAGAAAGACAACCGGAAATATTACGGTTTCTTCATTTGCCATAGGAGAGGAATTAGCTGAAAAGATTTCTCCTTTTGATACTTATGTTCAAATAATTGACGGGAGTGCAGAAATGATTATCAATGAAAAGAAATACAGGTTAGGCTTGGGTGAAGGAATTGTCATTCCCGCTCATGCACCGCATTGTTTCAATGCCAATGAACAATTCAAAATGATTTCCACTGTGATCAAAAGCGGTTATGAATTGTAATAGGTCAGGTACCATGCGCCCAAATTTTATTTTTAGTCCCGGTATATTAGATTTTTAAGCCATTTCCGAACCCTGGTTGTCAAAAGAAAGAGTGAGCCTTGTTCCGATTCCCTCCTCTGATTGCATATCGACACGGAAATGGTTTGCTCGGAGAATTTCGAGTGATGAAGACAGTCCCAGTCCTAAATCACAACCAGCGAGTTAATTATTCTTATTACAATAAAAGGCTGGAGTAATTCAGCCTTTCTGTGCACCTTTTTCTCTTGTGTTGTACAAAACGACCCAATCCCACCCCAATATTACAATTTTTCAAAAAAAATCTACCTTCGTCGAGTAGTTTCATTACCTCAATCCATGCACGAGGATCTCCTTGAGTACATTGACAGTTACGCGACAACTCAGACACAGCTTACTGAAGGCGAGATAGAGCAGATTAAAAAAGTTTTTGTTTTTTAAAAACTGAGAAAAAGACGATACTTTTTACAAGAAGTTGAAGTATGTAAATACACTCCTTTAATTGGATATAAGTGCCAAATTGTTTGTATTTTAAACAAGAATAAATGAAAGCAGTAATTCATGGTGTGTTGGGTGCGGCTCTGGTATTTCTTGCAGGAATGACCTTACCCGGCTGCGGGAGTTCAAGTGCCAGGGAAGAGCCTGCCGATGCCAAAAAAGAAGCAACAGCGCCTGCTGCTTTAGAGACCTTCCATCTGAAAACAGGGCAGCTCACCGGATCACTCCAGGTGCCGGGCGAACTCATCAGTTTCCAGCAGGTCGACCTGTACGCAAAAGTGAGCAGCTTTGTCAAAAGGCTTTATGCCGATGTCGGAACGCAGGTCAAAGAAGGCCAATTGCTGGCAGTGATGGAAGCGCCGGAAATCAATTCGGAGCTGGCTGCAGCCGAATCGAAATTGAAATCGCAGGAAGCGGTATATATCGCCAGCAAATCCACCTATGACCGCCTCGTGGAAACCAGCAAAACTCCCGGCACCGTTTC
>JAJPJP010000129.1 GCA_021324175.1 Chitinophagia bacterium | reverse complement strand
GAAGGAAAAGCTTCTGGTGGCCATCCGCGATCAAGAAAGGGGCTTTACGCGAAAGGGCTCAAAACACGCAAACATAACAAAGCCAGTGACAAATTGATTATTCAACGTAAAAACGGGAAAAAAATAGCGCAATAAATACGCAGGAGCGAAACTCAATTTTTCATTGAGAATACGCGAAAGCAAGAAAATAAAAATTTCAAAGATTATGGCTCGTTCAATCAAAAAAGGTCCGTACGTCGCAGCGAAACTTGAGAAAAAGATTCTCGCTGCCAACGAAGGCAAAATAAAAAAGAGCGTGATCAAAACCTGGAGCAGAAGGTCGACCATCACGCCCGATTTTGTGGGGCATACGTTTGCTGTACATAATGGGAACAAGTTTATCCCGGTTTATGTCACCGAGTTTATGGTCGGTCACAAGTTGGGTGAATTTGCACCGACGAGGCAGTTTAAAGGACACTCAAGCAAAAAAATTGCAGAAGGATAAAAAAGAACTTAACATGGAAGCGATAGCAAAATTGAAAAATTATCCGACATCGCCAAGGAAAATGCGGTTGCTTGCAGATGAGATTCGCGGCTTGCATGTAGAGAAGGCGTTGTCCTTGCTCGAACATCACCCACAGCATTCTGCAACGCCATTACATAAGTTGCTTTGGTCGGCAGTTAAGAATTGGGAACTGAAAAATGAAGGTAGAAGCGCGGCTGACGCCAGTTTGGTTGTAAAGACAATTTTTGTTGATGGCGGCGCGGTACTGAAGAGAATGCGTCCGGCGCCTCAAGGCAGGGGATACCGGGTCCGTAAACGTAGTAATCACGTAACAATTATTGTAGACGGGAAATCTTAAAACATTTTCAATTCATATACATGGGTCAAAAAACAAATCCTATTGGTGCGCGGCTCGGTATCATTCGCGGTTGGGAATCTAACTGGTATGGTAACAAAAAAGACTATGCGACCAAATTGATCGAAGATCACAAGATAAGAACCTATTTGAACGCGCGTATTAATAAAGGCGGAATCGCCAGAATTATCATCGAACGCACATTAAATAAGTTAATCGTAACGATACATACGTCAAAGCCTGGGATTATTATCGGTAAAGGCGGAAACGAAGTTGATCGGATTAAGGAAGAATTGAAAAAACTGACAGGGAAGGAGGACGTACAGATAAATATTTTGGAAATCAGGAGGCCCGAACTGGATGCAAATATTGTCGGAGATACGATTGCTCGCCAAATTGAGAATCGAATCAATTACAAGAGGGCCATCAAGATGGCAATTGCATCCGCACTTCGAATGGGCGCTGAGGGAATCAAGGTTAAGGTAAGCGGAAGGCTTGGAGGAGCTGAAATTGCGCGGAGCGAAGAAATAAAGCAGGGACGTACGCCATTACATACGCTAAGGATGGACATTGACTATGCCAGCGTATTCGCTCTCACGGTCTACGGAAAGATTGGAATTAAAGTTTGGATATGCAAAGGGGAAGTTCTCACAAAACGCGACTTGAATCCGAATTTTGTTGGCGGGAAAAGCGACGTTAGCGACAGGCGAGAAAGACGCGATGATCGTCCGGACCGGAGGGATGACAGAAGAGGAGGCGGAGATCGGCGCGGTGACAGGAAGGGCGGATCTGGCAGAAGTGGAGGCGATAGGAGAAGAAGTTAATCTAATTAGGAAAATTTCAAATGCCATCTTATTATGTTACAGCCAAAAAGATCAAAACATAGAAAAGCTCAGAAGGGCAGGATACGGGAAGTGGCCAAGCGCGGAACGGCCATTGCGTTTGGGTCATATGGTCTAAAAGCGCTTGAAGGTATATGGCTTACAAACCGCCAACTTGAAGCAGCGCGGCAGGCTTTGACGCGTCATATGAAGCGCGAAGGAAATGTGTGGATTCGCGTATTTCCCGATAAGCCCATTACAAAAAAACCTGCTGAAGTGAGAATGGGTAAAGGAAAGGGGAATCCGGAATATTGGGCGGCTGTCGTAGAACCAGGAAGAATTCTTTTTGAGGCAGATGGCGTAACCGAGCAGGTGGCCAAAGAAGCACTTAAGCTTGCAGCACAAAAGCTGCCAATTAAAACCAAGTTTGTAGCCCGGCCTGATGTTGTCAGGTCATAGCATTTGACAGGAAAATTCAAAAGAAGCACTATGTCCAAGAGAAATGAATTTGTAAGGAGCATTCGCGACTATAGCGAGATCGACCTCAAGGCTCGTATCCATGAGGATGAATTAAGAATCAAAAAGCTGCAATTTGCCCATGCTATTTCTCCTCTCGAAAATCCTATGAGTATCCGGGACCTACGCAAGGATATCGCGCGCCTAAAAACAGAATTGCAAAAAAGAAAAGCATAATAAATTTTAACTATATAATTGATAAATATGGCTGAACGAAATTTGCGCAAAACCAGGATCGGCGTTGTTAGGGGCAACAAAATGGACAAAACGATAACGGTTGCGGTTGAGAGGAGAGTAAAGCATCCCATTTATGGAAAATTTGTAAAAAAGACTACAAAATTTCATGCCCATGATGAAAAGAATGAATGCACCATTGGCGATATCGTGCGCATTATGGAGACTAGGCCTTTAAGTAAGACAAAGCGGTGGAGATTGGTGGAGGTGGTCGAAAAAGCTAAGTAAATCAATTATAATAATTGCCAGTAGCTATAATATTGGCCTAAAGATCAAAGAAAATGATTCAGCAGGAAACCCGGTTAAATGTAGCCGACAATAGCGGTGCCAAAGAGGTGCTGTGCATCCGCGTATTGGGAAATAGTGGGCAGGATTATGCAAAGATTGGAGATAAAATAGTGGTAACGGTCAAAGACGCCCTGCCTGCTGGTGGAATAAAAAAGGGTACTGTTGCCAAGGCCGTAATTGTACGGACGAAAAATAAATTGCGGAGAAAGGATGGTTCATACATACGGTTTGACGATAACGCGGTCGTTTTGCTGACTGCCGCAGATGAACCGCGAGGAACCCGAATTTTTGGCCCAGTTGCGAGAGAGCTCAGGGACAAAGGTTATATGAAAATAATATCACTGGCGCCCGAAGTACTCTAGAAGGCTCATCCGGAGTATTAGCCTTGCGACTTATTCATGTTCTAAAAATGAAAAATACTGAAAAGAATTAAAAGTAATTTATGAGCAATCGATTTAAGCCAAAATTAAATATCAAAAAAGGGGACAGTATAGTTGTCATTTCAGGCGACGACAAGGATTTGAAAAAACCTCGTAAGGTTTTGGAAGTGTTCCCGGAAAAATCGCGGGTGTTAATCGAAGGCGTCAATATTGTTACGCGGCATACTAAGCCTTCTGCGCAGAATACGAAGGGAGGCCTCGTAAAAAAAGAAGCATCCGTACACATTTCAAATGTCATGCTTTGGGACAAAAAGACGAATGAACCGACGAAAGTTAAACGAACAAGAGAAAATGGAAAACTGGTCCGCGTTTCAAAAAAATCAGAGGAGGTAATTAAATAATGAGCACCGAGAAATACATTCCGCGTCTGGCGGGCAAATACAAGAAGGAGGTTGCGCCAGCTCTTGTAAAGAAATTCAATTACAAGAGTGCTATGCAGGCTCCAAAGTTGGAAAAAATATGCGTGAATAGAGGGGTAAACGGAGCGCCGGCCGACAAGAAGCTTGTTGATGTAGCTATCGACGAACTAACTCAAATCACCGGCCAGAAAGCCGTTGCAACGATGTCAAAAAAGGATATTTCGAATTTTAAGCTAAGAAAAAACATTCCGATCGGCGCAAAGGTTACACTTAGGGGCACCAAGATGTATGAATTCTTTGACAGGCTGGTAGCGACTGCTTTGCCACGTGTACGAGATTTCCGTGGTATCAATGACAAGTCATTTGACGGGCGAGGCAACTTTACTCTTGGAGTCACTGAGCAAATCATATTTCCGGAAATCGACATTGACAAAGTAAGCAAGATAACGGGTATGGATATCACCTTTGTAACGACTGCTAAGACTAATGAAGAAGCATTTGAGCTTCTCAAAGAGTTGGGAATGCCGTTTCGGATAACCAAATAAATTTAAAAAATAAATCATAAAAATGGCCAAAGAATCAGTTAAAGCCAGGCAAAGAAAAAGAGAAGTTATGGTCGCAAAATTCGCAGCTAAAAGAGCGGCGTTGAAAGCTTCCGGAGACTATAGGGCACTGGACCTGCTTCCCAAAAACGGATCATCTGTCCGCCTGAAAAACCGGTGCCAGCTCACCGGACGGCCTCGAGGCTATATGCGCTATTTTGGCGTGTCAAGAGTCGTTTTCCGCGATATGGCACTTCAGGGCAAAATACCCGGCGTAAGGAAAGCGAGCTGGTAGAAACCGGAAAAATCAATTTGGTTTTACAAAAGTCAAACGTTAAACAAGTCAATATTTAAAAGATTATGGTTACTGATCCGATCGCAGATTTTCTAACTAGAATCAGGAATGCGCAAATGGCGAACCATCGCATCGTTGAGATTCCCGCATCTAATTTGAAAAAGCATATGACGAAAATCTTGTACGAAAAAGGGTATATTCTTAAATACAAGTTTGAGGATGACAAGAAGCAGGGAGTGATTAAGATCGCGTTGAAGTATGATGCTCAAACCAAAGAGCCGGCAATCAAATCGCTTGAGCGAGTAAGCCGTCCCGGTTTGCGTCAATATGCCGGTCCGTCTGAATTTAGCCGCACCAAAAACGGACTGGGAATAGCAATCATTTCGACGTCCAAAGGCGTTATGACTGACAAGGAGGCAAAAAACCAAAATATCGGAGGCGAGGTCCTATGTTACGTTTATTGATTTAATTTTTTTTCGTTTGTTCGAAGTACCATTTTGGCAATTATTGCAGGTTGTGTAGGATATTAAGATGTTAGTATTAAAATATCAATATTGATTTATGTCTCGAATAGGAAAAAAGCCGGTCAGTGTTCCCAAAGGCGTAACAATCACGGTCGCTGAAAACAATACGCTTGTGGTTAAAGGTCCGAAAGGGGAACTGAAACAACCAATTGACCGCGATATAAAAGTTGAGGTGAAGAATGATGAAGTTTTATTTGAACGACCTACCGACCAGATTCGGCACCGGGCGCTGCACGGGTTGTATCGTGCGATAGCAGCCAATATGGTAAGAGGGGTCACAGAAGGCTATAAAAGGGAGTTGGAGTTAATCGGCGTGGGGTTTAAAGCGTCAAACCAGGGAAATCTCCTGGATTTGGCACTCGGATTTTCGCACAATATCGTTTTCGAAATTCCGAAAGAATTGAAGGTTGTTACTGCCCAAGAAAAAGGCGAGAATCCAAAAATAATTCTTGAGGGGAGCGATAAGCAGCTTATTGGCCAGATTGCTGCCAAAATTCGGAGTCTCCGCAAGCCTGAGCCATACAAAGGCAAGGGTGTTCGATATGTAGGAGAACAAGTGCGCAAAAAGGCCGGAAAGGCAGCGGGCAAATAACCAGAAAAATTAAAAAAATGGCAACGAACACATCTAAGAAGCAAAATATTCGATACAGGATCAGAAAAAAGGTTCAGGGTTCACCTGAAACTCCGCGGCTTGCCGTTTTAAGAAGTAACAGTGAGATATATGCGCAACTTATTGATGATGATAATGGGAAGACCCTTGCCGCAGCCTCATCTCTTGATAAGGACATCCTGGCTCAAAAAGGAAATAAAACCGAGAAGGGAAAGCTCGTTGGCGCCGCAATTGCACGTAAAGCCACGGACTTGGGAATTAGTGTTTGCCGGTTTGATCGCGGTGGCAATCTTTATCATGGTCGGGTAAAGGCGTTGGCAGAGGGAGCCAGGGAGGGAGGTCTTAAATTCTAGTAGTAAAAAATTGTAATAATCAAAAATGTCAAAAGTAAACGTAACAAAAATCAAAGCGGGCGATTTGGAACTGAAGGAAAAAGTAGTTGCTATCAATCGCGTTGTAAAGACTACTAAAGGTGGCCGCGCCTTCAGTTTTTCTGCGCTTGTCGTAGTTGGCAATGAGAATGGTGTAGTTGGTCATGGATTGGGAAAAGCGAAAGAAGTGCAAGAGGCGATTACCAAAGGGATTGAAGATGCGAAAAAGAACCTGATCAAAGTACCTGTGATGCGTGGAACTATTCCCCATGATCAGCTTGCAAAAGAGGGAGCAGCGAAAGTGCTTATCAAACCTGCAGCACACGGAACGGGCGTGATTGCGGGAGGCAGCATGCGCGCCGTTTTGGAAAGCGCAGGCGTGACAGACGTTTTGGCCAAATCACTGGGATCGGCTAATCCGCACAATGTGGTTAAGGCGACTTTTAAAGCCTTGGCGCTCCTCCGCGAGCCGGTGCATGTTGCGCGAACAAGAAATATTTCTTTGAAGAAGGTTTTTAACGGTTAACTTACCAGGAATACTTTAATTTATTTGTCATGAAAAAGATCAAAGTTACTTTGGTTAAAAGCGGTATAGACAGGCCGGAGCGCCAAAAACTCACGCTTCGTGCTTTGGGTCTAAGCAAACTGCATAGGACCAGGGAACACGAGGCGACACCGCAAATACTCGGGATGATCCGCAAAGTGAACCATCTGGTCAAAGTCGATCATGTTTAAGATGTGCAGCGCCGATTTCCAATAACAGCTGAAACAACGGGTAATTACCATAAAGCGATTTACCGCAAAAAATATCAAAATGAAATTGCATAACATCAAACCGGCCAAGGGATCAGTTCATAAGCAGAAACGACTCGGAAGGGGTGAGGCGTCGGGCAAGGGAGGCACATCAACCAAGGGGAATAAAGGCCATCAATCTCGTAGCGGGTTTAAGAACAGAATTGCGCATGAGGGCGGCCAGATGCCGATCCAAAGACGACTTCCGAAGAGGGGGTTTAAGAATATTAACCGTGTCGAATATAAAGTATTTAATCTGGGTCAAATTGATCATTTAAGTGAAAAATACAGTCTGCTGGAGTTTTCTGCTGAAAATCTTTACGCCAACGGTTTGATTGGCAAGACAGACAGAGTGAAAATCCTGGCTAATGGCGAGGTGAAGGCTAAATTGAAATTTGTTGTGAATGCTGTCAGCGACAAGGCAAAACAGGCAATTGAAGAAGCCGGTGGCACTGTGGAAATACTGAAGTAAAATTGCGTAACTTGCATTTCGCATAAACGGGGGAATGGCGCCGTTTTTTATTTTAGAAAAAAACCCGATCTTTTGTGAATAAACTTTTTCAGACACTTAGGAATATCTGGAGTATAGAAGAGCTCAAGAGCAAGATTCTGGTGACACTGTCAATGATCCTGATATTTCGATTTGGTGTTCATATTGTGCTTCCGGGAATTGACCCAACGAAACTGGCCGGATTGGCTGGTACAAAATCAGGCGCGTTGGGCCTGATTGATGCATTTTCGGGGGGCGCCTTTTCTCAGGCTTCCATTCTTGCCTTGGGAATCATGCCCTATATCTCTGCTTCCATTTTTATGCAATTAATGACGATCCTGGTCCCTCAAATGCAAAAGGTCCAAAAGGAAGGAGAGAGTGGCAGAAAGAAAATCAATCAGTGGACTAGGTACCTCACTGTTGGCGTAACTGCAGTTCAGGCAGGCGCTTATGTTGGCTTCCTTCGCAAAATGGGTCAAAACGCGGTCATTGAATCTTACGCTCCTTTTTTCTGGCTATCAACAATCATTGTTCTGACTTCAGGAACTTTGTTTGTCATGTGGCTAGGTGAGAAAATCACTGACAAGGGATTGGGCAACGGTACGTCATTGATCATTATGATTGGCATTTTGGGCCGCTTGCCGAATGCATTCTCTAATGAGTTAAGTGCAAAATTAGCCGAAGGAAGCGGCGGCATTTTGAAGTTCGTTATAGAAATAGCCATTTTGAT
>JAJPJP010000426.1 GCA_021324175.1 Chitinophagia bacterium | reverse complement strand
GACCATTTAGGCCATGTATAGGATTTTTGCTCTGTTTAATGTATTGCTGTTTGCGATGCCACGTGATGAAAGCTCGCATGAATTTGACCGGCTGCCTGAAAGCCTTTTCCCGCCGATAATTCGAGCAATTAGGCTGAATGACCAGATAAGTGCTGATTCGGCTTATCGGGAGTTATCTCAATGGAACAATTATCCTTCTATCCCGATCGAAGGCCACCAATATTTATTCGGTTTCTACGATAGTTTGTTTGGTGAAATTCCGTTCAGGGTCTATGTACCTGAAACGTATAGAAACACTCAGAAAACACCTTTGCTTCTGCTTCTGCATGGGGCTGTAGGTGGCAGTTCCTTCAATGACGCAAGAGACTATTTAAATCCTTCCTCAGCCGTCAGTAAGGATGCTTCAGAAGACCCATTTTTCAATTTCTTTTCAAAAAAAGACTATATAATAGTAATGCCTATCGGGGATCCAAGAAAAAAATTCGATTGGTCTATTAACAAATTCGCTGGCTTCGCCGGTATCGACCCTCCCACCAATAATGGTGTGAATGCCACATATAAAACGCTTACAAAGATGATTTCCGCAATGAAGGCATCTTTTAATATTGATGACAATCGCGTCTACTGCATGGGCCACTCAGACGGTGCAGACGGAACTTTTTGCCTTGGACTTACCCAACCCAGCCAATTTGGTGCCTTTGTCATCTATAATTCTATGCTTGCCAATCTGGGTTCGAATAATACCTTTCTGAACAATTTGAAAAATATTCGGGTCTATGCAGTTCATTCTGATAAGGACGACTTGAGACCGATTGAGCAAACGCGAGAGATTATCAATCAGGCCAACAAATTCCTTAGCAAGAAAATAATCTATAAAGAGTATTATGGATTTCAGCATTTCGACAAACATTTAACATTGGATGCTCCTTATGCAGGAGCTTTTCTTGAAGATATCAGGCGAGATCCACATCCCGCAGATATCTATTGGGAATCCAACAATGCTACCGATAATGGTTTCGCGTGGCTCTTCGTTGATAAATATGATATGACAATGCCGCGTGCAACTTGGCAAACCGCATTTTACGCCAGGTCATTTGAAAAAAGATATGGGACGTGGGAAAGCAAGAACTATTATGGTGACAATCTTTCGTATGCGATTCGAGGACATTATGCAAACAATTCATTTGACATAACCACGTCCAGAGTCACGTCATTTGAGATTTACCTGGATCCTTCCCAGGTGGATATGGATCGGCCAGTGACAGTGTCCGTTAATGGAAAGCGCTTATTTAATGGAATCGTTCCGCGCAGTAAAGCATTCTTGTTAAAAAAATTTGAAGAAAGCCCGGACCGGCGCTCGATTTGGATTGCGGCTATTAAAATTAAGGTTGCCTAAGCGTGGAGTCGTGATTTCAACCTAATAAACATTCGCGTATGCACCAGGAAAGTCCAAAACATTGGATGGAAGTTGCCAAAAAAATAAACTCGATCGCCCAGACAGGTTTGACATTTACTAAAGACCCTTTTGATAAGGAGAGATATGAAGAGCTTTTAAAGTTGAGCATTCAAATCATGTCCAATGTTACAAACATAGACTCACAAAAGCTTGAATTCGTTTTCAATCGAGATGCAGGGTATTTAACTCCCAAAATATCCGTAAGGGCGGTTATAATTGAGGGCAGTAAGATATTACTCGTTAAGGAAAAGTCAGACAATAAATGGAGTTTACCAGGAGGTTACGCTGAAGCAGGAATGACACCTGGTGAAATAGCAGTCAATGAGGTAAAAGAAGAATCCGGTTATGAAGTCAAACCCATACGAATATTGGGACTGATCGACTACAACCAACACCAGGATAAACCGTTTCCATTTGACGTTTATCAACTATTCGTGGAATGTGAAATAATCGGGGGTCATCCGGAACCGGGGATAGAGACCAGTGCCGTTGAATTCTTCGATGCGGAAAAATTACCCGAACTATCAACGAGAAGAGTAACGAAAGAGCAAGTGCTAAAGATGTTTGAGTTGCAGAAAAATCGGAATCTCGACCCGATTTTTGACTAGGGAAAATAATTCAAGGCCATCATACTAAATAAATTATATCAAGGCGACCTTTTTTTGGTTCCGGTGCTTTTTTCGTTTGAAAAATCAGTGCAGTAGAAACTACTTCCTGATGTGCGCATTCCGGACGCGAGGCCTTTTATGAGAAACAGGCAGTTCAACAGTAATATGGTACCGGTAAAGTCCGGATTATGTGACGCCAATATAGCGGAGAAGGATCGGATGATATTCGGGGCAAAGAAGAAAATCCTCAAATGGCTGGCAATAGAATATGATTTTAAGACGGTGACTCCAGAGAACTTGCTGACGCTTGTTTGAAATAGCAAGTTTACGGTCTAATAGTCCAGCATGATTGGGCCTAGTCGTCAGGCGCAGCACTTTTTCCCCATTCCTCCAAAAAATCATATTGGATGAGTTCCCAGTGTTTCCCCAAAAGACATCTTGGGTCCGGTTCTTCGTCCGCTTTGTCAAACCGGGTTAAATTTTTCCTGATGGTGTCCGGTTCGTGATGGAAGGGATAACGCT
>JAJPJP010000298.1 GCA_021324175.1 Chitinophagia bacterium | reverse complement strand
TTCATTTGCTATCCTTTCCATCAATAATTTCCATCGCGCAGAATTTTACATTTAGAATGCTCACAATAAAGGATGGATTGGCCGGTAGCCAGGTTTTAAGTACAGGTATAGACCGCCGTGGATACCTTTGGATAACTACTGAGGGCGGTCTAAGTCGCTACGACGGCAGCAGTTTTAAGAACTACAATGTTGGCAATGGATTGCCGTCTAATGATGTAGTCTATTCCTTTGAGGACAGTGCAGGGCAAATTTGGTTAACTTACAAAGAAGGAGTTTGCGTTTTTGACGGTTCACACTTCACTACTTATCCGATTGAAAACCCTCCGAAAGATATTTGGATCACACAATTACTTTTAACAAGTACCCACAAAATGTGGTTTGTTACTGGTAAAGGAATGTTTGAGCTTCAGAATGGTATATGGAAGCGGCATGACTTGATAACTATGCATCAACACACCTTTCTCAATCAGGTAATTGAATTGAATGACCATTCCTTGCTATTCAATTGCCTTGACAGCCTGATTATTCGTTCAGCCAATGGGTATTGCCGTACGATAGCATATTCAACTAATAAGAGTCAACCTTTTCAATGGATCACATTAATTGGGGGAGATTATTATGTCGGCACACGCAACCATCTTTATCTTTTCAGAAATAACCAGCTCAAATTAGTTCATGATGATTTACTCGCAAATAAATTCATCCGCACTATTTTCGTGGACGCGCAACACCGTCTCTGGATTGGCACCTTAGAACACGGCATATATGTTTTTTCAGGTGACAATTACACGCAGATAGACCCAGTTGACGTTTATCCATTCTCCGGTCATATATATGCTATTGAAAACTTCTGTCAGGATTACGAAGGCGCCATCTGGGCCGGTACATCAGGTGGTCTTCTCAAACTCAGCCCTTCCTGGGTTGACTTTTTCAATTTGCGAGATGAGCAAAGGGGAGTACGCTCAGCATTTAAAGATCAGTACGGGATGATTTATTTTGGTCAGGTTAGAAATGGGTTCATATTCTTAAAAGATAATCAATTGATATCGTCTCATGCGATACTTGATAAATCTTCATCAAAAATGTTAAATAACTGGATACAGGGATTTGCATGCGATGAAAAAAAGCGTGTGTGGTTGACCGATAACAATCAGAGGCTATTTCGGATAACAGGTCGTCACGCTGAAGACATGGACAAAAAGTTGGGATTATTGTCTCAATATGCCGATCATATCATTTTTAATCAGTTGGATAGCTCAATTTATATGGGAGGCAAACATGGTTTGATGAGAATTAAGCATGATATCGTCTATGAGGAATTCCTGTTTGGTGAAGGCGAAGACCGTATTGTTAGCCTCATTTCAGATCCGGGAGGTAACATTTGGATGTGTACTCAAAAAGGAGAGATTTTCGAGAAGCTTGGCAACAAGGTTTTGCAACTGAATCATCAGCCGCCTTTTAACGCGATAACAAATATTGAAAGAATCAAGTTCTTTGGCTCCAATGAATTATGGATTTCAACAAATACAGATGGTATTTATAAATTTCATCGTACAGATTCGGGTACTTTTGTAAAAGACTTTCATATCACTGCTGCAGACGGTTTGCCCAACGATAATGTCCATGATTTTGCGATAGACAAGGGAGGCAGAGTGTGGGTGAGCACTTTGGGCGGACTTGCTTCTATGCAATTTTATACGACAGCGGGGAAAGAACATTTTGCCGTTACTAAGTATGGGGAACAAGACGGATTCCATGATACTTTTTCTCTCTATTCAATGCTGGTTACTGATGACGCCGGAAATATTTGGTTATCAACGGAAAATTACCTTGCAAAAATACTTGGCGATCAATTAGTAAACGATACTGTTCCACCTGTCATTCATATAGAAAATGTAAGGCTATTTAATAGCAACACAGAATGGGGCAAGTATGCTTCCGGATTCACTCCTTTTTTTCATTTGCCCATAAACCCTATTCTGTCCCATGATCAAAATGATATTACGATCGAGTACAAAGCCATCGGCTTCAAAGACCCCGTCAATATCTCTTTTTCCTATATGTTGGAAGGAATTGACAAAGACTGGAACAGTAACGGCAGCAATACCCACATAACATATGGAAATCTTTCTCCCGGAAATTATGTGTTCAAAGTTAGAGCAAGAAAGCCTGTTTCGCCGTGGAGTACCAGCGAGGGTCGATTCGAATTTATAATAAATCCTCCCTGGTGGGGAACAATTTGGTTTAGAAGTATTCTAGTCCTTTCGCTGATCTCTATAAGCTACTCAATTTATTGGAACCGGTTGAAACAAAGTTTGGCGAAGGCAAAATTTGAAAAGCAAATTTCAGACGTGGAAATGAAGGCACTTCGTGCACAGATGAACCCGCATTTCATATTTAATTCCCTCAACTCCATTCACCAGTTCATTCAATTGAATAATACCAACGTGGCGTCAGCATATCTTATCAAGTTTTCAAAATTAATGCGCCTCATCCTTGAAAACTCCCGACATACCTTGGTGCCAATTGAAAAAGACATTCAAGCGCTACGTTTATACATGGAGCTGGAGTCTGCACGGATGGATGGAAAATTTACCATTGATATAATAATAGGAAAGGGTCTGGATCAGGAGAGCACGATGATCCCTCCCCTAATTTTGCAACCCTTTGTAGAAAATGCCATTTGGCATGGGATCATCCACAAAGATGGCCCAGGGAAAATAGCAGTTAGCATTAATAAGGAAAATGATATGATCAGTTGCGTGGTACAAGATGATGGTATAGGTCGTGAAAGGGCAAGGCAACTCAAACCGCAAAAAGTTCCCGTCAAACATGAATCTCTGGGAATGAAACTTACTTATGAACGTATCCAAATCATTAACAGCATTTATCAATCGAAAGCTTATGCTATGATTACTGATTTATATGACGAAAACCAGAATGCCCTGGGAACACGAATCGAAGTCAAATTGCCCTTGGAGCTTAACTTTTAATGCATACTTATGATCACAGCAATAATCGTTGATGACGAACAGCATTGCCGGGTCACTCTTGAAAGTTTAATTGGAAGATTTTTTTCAGAGGTCGCAATCAAGGCTAGCTGTAAGTCTCCTGCAGAAGGAATACAGGCCATTCATGTTCACCATCCTTCCTTGGTGTTTTTGGATGTTGAAATGCCGCCTTCCACCGGTTTCGAAATGCTTCGACAACTGGATGAAATAGACTTTGAGATTATATTTACCACGGCATTTGAGAGGTATGCCATACAAGCAATAAAATTCAGCGCTTTGGACTTTCTGCTCAAGCCTATAGGGAAGGATGATCTGGGAGAAGCTATTTTTAAAATGAAGGAAAAAAAATCGGTTGATAGATCGGCAAAAAAAATTGAAGCTCTATTTGAAAATATTCAAGGTCCTTCGAAAAAAATTGTGTTGCCTACCGCAAATGGAATAGAGCTTGTTTATTTGCAAGATATAATTCGGCTTGATTCGAATGCCAATTATACAACGTTCCACCTCAAGAATTCGAAAAAATTGTTAGTTTCCAAAACAATCAAAGAATACGAGGAAATGCTTGAGGGCGTAAATTTTTTCAGAGTGCATAACTCCCATATTATAAACTTGCGCTATGTTAAAAACTATATTAAAGGTGAGGGTGGAATAGTAAAAATGGAAGACGGCAGCAGTATAGATGTTTCAAGAAGAAGGAAAGATGAATTTTTAAAGGCGCTTCATGAAATGTGAAGGTAAATCAGAAAATGTGTCTTTCTGGCTTCGCAGTTTTCGATGTTATTATATTCCATCTTTTTGATAAGACCATGCCCAAAATTAGTTCATATTGACCGTCTTCGATGCAAAAGAGGGTGAGTATGCGAAGTTCTTTATCCAGTCGCCTGTAAACCCTTAATAATTTTTTTTGAGGATGTCTATGTTTCATTTTTCAGTGCAATTTTGCACTTGTCGTCGCCAGTTTTTTGATAAATCCTGCCGGAAATTGATCCCTGGCTGCCATCTATTCAATTTGGATTGACTATACTGAAATGTCGCCTTACCTTTCTCTTATCGAATTGAATACTGGCAAAATCTGATAACGTAATCAATAATAACCAGAGCCAGTTCTATTTTTTGAAACATTCTAAAATAACCTTATAATGAAAAAAATGTCATCATGGTTCGCCCTCTTTTCGTACGGAATGGTGGTTAGTTTATTAGTCCAGAGTTGCAGCAAAAATGAAGAAGCCCTAAATCCCCAAAGTGTGTCCAATTCTCATTTGACTGCGGCTGGAAAGACTCAGCCACCGCCGCCTGCCGATCCGGCCATTGCCTACGAGGTACGTGGAAACCCAGACTATATAATGGTCATGAACACGGATGGTTCGAATCAAACGGCCGTGACCTCGGGAAATTGTGCGATTCCATCTTGGTCACCAGATGGGCATAGCATCTTCTTTGAGGGGACTTTCGGGGGGGTCTCAGGTTTTTGGATAGTGGACGTGGCGGTCGTGAATGGAAAAGTAACTTCGTCAAATCTGCGTCACGTTCCGATCACGCAGCCCGGTACTGCCAATGGCGGGAGGTGGTCGCCTCTTGGAGACAAGATCTTATTCATCTTCGAAGACCAGAATATTTATACCATCCCGCCGACGGGCGGCACTGCGACGATAGTTTATACGTCGCCTCCGGGGGTGAGTCCGTTTGATCCTGCGTGGAGCCCGGATGGTTCCAAGATTGTCTTCACTGAATGGAACGATGCCTTCACTCAATCGAACCTTCAAGTAATGGATCTGACCACGTTGGCGATCACCACGGTTCGTCCGATGACGAACGTTTTGATCTACGGGCCGACCTGGTCACACCATGGCGATCGCATCGCCTACGGCGGTTCGGGAGTTCAAACCGTTACTCCCACGGCAAATGCAACACCGGTGAACGTAACCAGCGGCAGCCTTCAAACCTGGTCTCCTGACGATTCTAAGTTTGCGCTCACCGGAGGAAGGAAGCCAGCCGTCGAATCATTTACCTTCGCGGGTGGCGCGATCAATAACCTGGCAAGCGGAACCTTCGCCGATTGGCGGAGCTTCTAGTTAGTCCTTCGCGGAGTAACGACCCACAATGGACGGAACCTGTTTAGAAAGAAAAAACCTCCGCCTTAGGGCGGTTTTTTTTTATTGCGGATTGTTTCTTAACAACGATCTGAATGACGATCGTAAACTTAAAACTTTAAGTGATGAAATGCCCATTTTACTTTTTGTTCTTGATGCTAACTTTGATTATTAATAGTTGTAGCAAGAATTCATCTTCTTCTTTAACAACACCTCCTTCAACTTCCCCATCAATTTCTTTCTCTCCAGCCAGCGGACCCGTA
>JAJPJP010000374.1 GCA_021324175.1 Chitinophagia bacterium | reverse complement strand
TGGACGCATCGATCACTCCTGGCTGTCTTGTGAGCTCTTCCCGAAAGGACCCTTCGACGTTTCCTAAACGTTTTGTGTTTGCGATGACCAGGACATTTTCTTTATTCAATCCAAGGTCTTTGCTCTGTTCATATTTCAGTTGCTCAAACACTACAATCGTGCAAATGATAAGAACCACGGAGATCGTGAATTGAAAAACCACCAGGCCATTTCTTATCAGAAGATTGCCGATATTATTCTTGAAGAGCTTCACGCCTTTCAATACTTCAACAGGCTTGAATGATGTGAGGTAAAAGGCAGGATATAAACCCGCGAGCAATCCTGTAAATAAACACAAGCCCAACACAAAAAGCCAGATATGGCCTGAAATGATTGAATTGAATGCGAGCGATTTTCCTGCAACTTCGTTAAAGGGCTTTAATAGCAATGGAACCAGCAAGAGGCTGATAATCGTTGCAACAAAACTATAGAGGATTGCTTCCGTTAGGAACTGTCTTATCAGCTGCGCTTTTATGGAACCCATCACCTTTCGAATGCCGACTTCTTTTGCCCTCGTTGCGGCTTGCGCTGTTGAAAGGTTCATGAAATTTACGCAGGCAAGGATGATGATGAACAACGCAATGATCGAAAAGATATAGACATATTTTATATCGCTTAATGTTGTTAACCGGGCAGGCACTTCCATGGGCATTGCGTGCAGATGCACAGACGTAAATGGCATCAAACTGTATCTGAGCCTGTTGCCCTTTTTTATAAACTCTTCATAGGAGCCGCCATTGTTAAATGCCCGCTCTTTCACCATCTCCGGAAACTTGGCTTCCAGTTTTGCAATCGATGCTCGTTCGACAGAAATCGTATTTTTCAATTTTATCCAGGTGTTTACCTGCAGCCAACCCCAGTTCCAGCTTCGTTTTTTTACTTCAGGATAGGCTGCGATCGGCGTAAGCATATCGAACTGAAAAGAAGAATTGGAAGGGATATTTTTTAGTACCGCAGTTACAGCAAAAGGTTTTCTGTCCGTATCAAACAATAAGATCTTACCGATGGGATTTCCCTCCGCAAAATATTTTTTTGCTATCGCTTCTGTTATGACAACAGAGTTTGGTTTTTCCAGACATGCAGCTGCATCGCCTTGCGACACCTGATAATTGAAGATCTGTAAGAAATTCGAGTCGACGGCCAGTATATTCTTCTCCGAATAGAAGTTTTCGGCTTTTGCGGTTCCGTTGTAACTCACTACCACGTCGCCCGGGCGATAAACTCTTGTATACGATTCTACTTCGGGATACATATCCTTCAAGGCCGGCCCAACAGCGGGTGCCGTATTGCCTCCGGTTGTGTTCTCAGGGCCGCCGTTGTCTGCAACCGTCATATTCACCTGGAATAGATGATCTGCATTTGCAAAAAATCTGTCATAGCTCAATTCATCCCTGACATACATCACGATCATAATCACACAAGACGTGGCAATTGCAAGCCCTGAGATATTCAGAATGCTGGTTGCTTTATTGCGCTGCATATTACGCCACGCTGTTTTCAAATAGTTTTTAAACATAGTTGTCAATTTTTGTCGATAGGCGACGATGGTGGCGCAGAAACTGTGCCGTTCCTACTAGTAGCTGACAAGTAATTAGTTACACCTGGAACCCACGGCCAAGTGTTTGCTTTCGATACAGAGAACTGTCCGGTCTTGGCATACGTGACTCGTCCGGAAATAACTATACAGGTGAAAGAATAAATCCTGACCGAGCCTCAATTCTCTCGCGTGGCTGAGGGATTCGATCTTCGATTCAATCCTGGTTGAAATGCGCTATATTAGATAACCATATTCTTGGCCAATGAGCAAAGATCAAACAAAGGACCTGTTGAAGTTTCTAAAACCTTTTAGTAAGGAGGTAGTCGAGATGGTGTTATGGCTGAGGAATTTTGCTTGGGATTTGTGCCCGCAAGCGAACGAATTGATCTATGACAATTATAATGCGGTCGCCTTTGGCTGGTCACCGACGGACAAACCTATGCACGGGATTTGTTCAATTGCCGTAATGCGCACGAATCAAAATATCCATTTTGGGTTTTATTGGGGGAGCAGACTTTCAGATCCGGAGAAAATATTATTGGGTCAGGGGAATCAATATCGATACATTCTAGTGACCGACATAAAGAAATTTCCCAAAGCCTATATTATGAAGCGCGTCAATGAAGCCTATGTGCATTCCCTTTCGATGGTTAAGGATCCAAAACAGAAGGTGCAAGGGAAGACAATTGTAAAATCAATCTCAGAAAAGAAACGAACAAAGGCAAAGAAAACGGCACGACCAAAGAAATAAACGCCCGGTGACGCCACAATGAAAGGGCCTGACTTTGTGACCATCACCTTACTCAGAGATCAAAAATCACTTTAAGCAAAATGATCCTGCCTGGCAAAGTATAGGAACTTGTTGACAGCATATTCTGAGACAGGTTAAATGCATTATAGGCCCTTACATTGAGAAAATTGACGCAATCCAGTTCCCAGTCGGCCTTCCACTTTTTGAGGCTCCATTTTACCGAAGCATCAGCAAAGAAATATTTGAGGTCGGCGCTCCCTGGGCTATGGCTAAAATAATGCTCTCCGGATAATTTGAATTGCCAGTTGGTCACGGGAACGAAATAAACGGCTGCCACCTGTTGCAATTGGTCGATCCGGGAAAGCGATCCGGCCATGGATAAACTGGTGGCAATTTGAGTCCCCGTGATACGATAACTGAAATTAACCTTGTCGCTCAATTTCGTTTCCGCTTGCAGTGCGACTGTCCCGGTGACCATCGTAAAGGGCAGCACGGATGAATTTTGTATTTGCACTGAACGCATGTCCTGCCACTTGGCATCCGCCTCAAAGGTAGTCTGCAAGGCAAAGGAATATTTGCTGATGCTTCCTGCCAGGGTCCATGAATCGGTATTGTTTGGAAAAGGAAGAGTCACTAGTTGTTGCATGTTATTATTGATCACGCTGGAGAAGATCGTGTTGGAGTGGTTGTGATCATAAAGAACATTTACCCCAAAAAAGAACAGGGTAATTGCCTTGCGATAGTTAAAGCCAATCGCAGCCACCTGGTGTTGCCGAAGGGTCAGGTTGGCATTATTGGCATAAAGGGTACGATAATCTTTCAGGATATAACCCTGGTAAATGTCTTCAACGCTCCCGTTCTCGTTCCTGTAGCTGTATTGCAAAGTCCCGAAATTTTCTTTACCAATTTGATATTTTACCCTCAGCTGCGGATTAAAATATACCCGCGTCAGCCCTCTGGCCAACCCGTAGTTGTTATCGGAATAATCGATTCTTTGAAGGCTCACCGGCAGGCTTAGCCTGGCCTTCAGCTTCTCGCCCGGAATATCATAATCCGCTTCAGCATACAGCCGCTTTTTATTCCAGTCCAGGTGATTGATGGCGCTGTCAGACTCGGGGCTGATCATGTTGGACGATTGCAAAATCCCGAGGTTTGAATTCAGCGTTTGGGATTGTATGCTAAATCCCGTCCGGAAGCTTTGGTTCACAATTTCACCAGGGATCAATAGGGAAATATAATTATTCGTAAACCAGGTGGGCACATTTACTTTCTGGATCAACTGGGCATAGGGGGCATCATTGTTGAAAAGCGCCGAATCGTAATTTGGACCAATCGAGCGGTTTTCTGGCTCTGCAAAGTGGCTGATATACGAGTAGCCCTGGATGATATCATTTGATCGCGTCGCTTTGATCAGGTTCAGCTCATTGGCAAAGTTCAACGACTGGTCGGTGAACTGCTGATTTAACATCGACCCATTGGTGTTCAAAGCCGAATAATTGATCGACCGGTTATCGTCCAGAACAAACGCATCGTTCACGTAGGACTTATCCTTATTTGCATTGAGCACAAGCTGCGCGTGAAATAAGTCGGGCTCAAAACGATTGTGCAGCGCTTCGGCGTAACGCACAGTATCACCGGGCAGGAATATGGTGGTTTGCTGGCTATAGTCCTGCTTTTGCGTGTCATGCAGGTAATAAGCGTTGATTCGGAGATGCAGCCCGCTGTTGAGGTTAACCAGGTTATTGGCATTAAGGAGTCCGGCCTGGTCAAATAAATACCGGTCGCGCGATAAAGCCGGGCTATTGACGGGACCCAGCGAAAGCAGGGTCGCGGGCGGCTCATTCCCGATCCGGAGTAAATAATCAGTCAAATTATGTGAAACCAGGTCCTGCTGTAAATCATACCCGGTATTATTCCCTTTCAGCTCATTGATGGCTTTGTAATTATTTTTGAAGGCCAGGGCACTAAGATTTACGTCATAATTACCCGGCAGGCCCGCACCGACATCTTCTTTGCCGATGAGGTGGAGTTTGGCCTTGTCTTTAATTGTCAGGTTTAGCGCTACGTCATCGCTGGTCACTTTGTCCCTTAGCACTTTGATGGGTTGGTGATTATCGATCACCTGTACCTGGTCTACCACGCCCGGCGGGATGGTACCCGTTGCAATATTGTATTTGTCGTCGAGCAGGTTATCGCCCCCGATATATACGCCCGAGACGGGTTTGTTGTTATAGCTGATCGTGCCATCGGAAGCCACCGAAATCCCGGGAAGGCGCTTAATCACGTCGCCGATAACCCGGTCCTGGGGCCTCGAGAAATCCGATACGGTATAGCTCAGCGTATCGCCGCTGGTGCGCAGCACCGGCCGGTGGTTTCGGACGATGACTGAAGGCAATTCGCTGACAGATTCAACCATCGTAAAATCAATTTCCTCCCCGGCACCGGAAATTTGCCTGCTTTGAACTTTGTACCCGACACATCGGACTTCAAGATAAAGCGTTCCTGCTATCGGCTTTGCAGGCAGGCGAAGCAGGTATGCTCCATGGGTATCTGTTGTCGTAAAGGCAATGATCAGGTTCCCCGGACTGCTTTTGAGGTTGATGCTCGCATAGGGCACGAGCTTACCCGTACTGTCCCTGACGATGCCTTTTATCGCTTGGGTAAAGGCCGGCGACACCCAAAGGAAAACAGCCAGGAGCAACCCTGTTAAACGCAAGGGCGGATTCATTTCTTTTCGGGTAATTCGATGGGATTATTGATCACCGGTTGCTCACCAGCCCGAAAGTTGAATTTCAGCGTGGGCGCTCCATTATCAGTCGTCATACCCTGGGATTTCGTGATCGAGCGGGCAAAGGCTTCAGGATCTTTTCTCGCCGTCTCCTGGAGCTGTGCAAATTCTTTGTCGGTTGTCTTGATGGCGTTTTCAGGGAGCTTGATGATATTCGGGTCATTATTGAGGTCTTCCATTCCGAACATCACGGTCATGCCTCCGGGGTTACCAATCGACTGGGAAGGAGGTGCAGTCTCCCTGGTGGTTGATACCACCGCTTTTTCAATACCATCAAAGGTAAAGCGGACATCACCCGAAACGTCGTGCACATCCAGAATTACACCGGGCAGGCCATTTAACTTCCAGGGACCAACGTGTTGCGGGAGATCCGGGCAAAACCACGCAATATAATCCCTGCCCATAAAATGGGAAGTTGCTTTCTGGCAAAGCAGGCCGCCAAAACTTGCTGTATCACCGCTGATCTGCCAGTTGATGACAGGCAATGTTTCCGTTATCAGGAATTGATTGAAAAGCCGTTCCATTCTTGCCATTTTCGCCTCGTTTGGGAACTGGAAATATTCCGTTGGTGTGCCTGCGAACCGCCGGTTGAACCGGAT
>JAJPJP010000111.1 GCA_021324175.1 Chitinophagia bacterium | reverse complement strand
GAATGTTCATGTCCTTACTTTCAACCAGCCAGAAATGCTTCCCTAGGTCAGCAAAGTTCCATTCTCCTTTCACTCTTTTCCGCAAATAACTTAGCATTTTGGGTATTGAAACATTTGGCGATGATCCATGATGCTCTTTCCATTCCAGGCTGTTACTAGACAATAGGTCTATAATTTCTGTTGGTTTGATAAACATTTTCCAAACGTGCAAATTTGGTGGCATGAATGCCCACCGTTTCCATTCCTGCCAAATTTTGATCGCAACCAGATTACTTATAAAAGTTCTGTTCAGGGTGTCGTAAAAAAATACGCCGTTGGGCTTAAGGACCCTTGAAATTTCTGAAATGACTTTTGCCAGGTCTCTCACATGTTCCAGCACGTCACAACAATAAACACAGTCGAATGACTTATCTTGATAAGGAAGTTGTTCGCCAGTTCCTTTCTCATAAAGTATATCTAATCCGCTTTGCATGGCATGATTTCTTGCAGTATGCAATGATTGTTCTGATGGGTCGATGCCCGTTGTGGTAAATCCCATTTTGCAGATCTCTTCTGTCAATATTCCTCCCCCGCTGCCAACTTCCAATGCCGTCTTGCCCTTTGGCTCCAATCCAAGTTTTTTAATGATGCCAGAAGAATAACCAACTCTCCAGGGATTGACAGATGTTTTTAATAGGTGCAAGACATTCGTGGGCTGCCACCAAATATCTCCTTCCGAATCGTAGACATTGTTGTTAATTTTGTCAAAGACATCCTGACTGATCTTTTCCATAATGTGTAGTTTTGGTGATGGTGACAAGCAAACGCTTGATGGTGTGAATCAAAAACCAATGTAACCTTTTTTTTTAGATTTATCTGTCTGATCCTTCGACCATCCAATTCATTATTCTTTCGCCATGTGACTGAATTGTAAGGTCAGTTCCTATATTTTCTTTCGTTTCTCACTGCACCCATACAAGTTCATCCAGATGGAACCAAGTTATGGAATGCATATTCAATTCCGAATTATAAGATTGGATTGTATTATACTCCCTGGACAAATCAGGATGTAGCCCGTAAAGCAGTAAGATTTGAACGAGTACTTGAACTTGCTATGGAAGGCCATCGTTTTTTTGACCTTGTGAGATGGCATCTTCCTGACCAGGACATCAATTCCTATCTTCAAAAAGAAATGACATTGCGGCAATACCTTGTTGGAGCCTACTTTACAAAAAATATGAATGAATATTTTCCTATACCCCAAAACGAAATCGATCTGAGTGTAGGAGCCGATGGCAAAAAGACCCCCATTCAAAACCCTGGTTATTAGTAAGTCACTCATGGAAGTGTTTCTCCTAAAACTGAATGAGGAGGATTACAAAAACTAAATCACTTCTCTAAACATAAATCAATAAGCTCGAAATCAGAATATGGACTATCTTGATCAATTAAAAATAGTCAAATCACTGCTGGATACATTAGGTTAAATAAAATGACCAAAGATTCACTTTTTTATCCGACAGGTGGACTTGATCGGATTAATTAAGAATTGAATCATCGTCGCTCGAAGCCAGTGGCTCAAATTGGACGCATTTCCACAGCATCAATGTAACACGCTTACAGATGATAAGTTAACAATGCGCTTTTCCACAGGCTCGCATATGCTACGCAGTTAAAATCCTAGAATGATGTCATTCTGTACTAATAGCTTTTCATAAAATGGCCCGATAATTTAGTGCTGTTGCTCGCTAAAATGACTGCAGAAATATCGTCGCGTTATGGCAGCAAACCAGTGGCAACGATTAATGACGGCTTTTTATAAAAGTGACATCTTAGAAAGGGATGTTCAGGATATCCTTGAAACCTAAAGCTAAGCCTGTGGTCAGGATTTGTTCGCAAGCCTGCATATTACGGCATTCTACCCACCAATCTTCCTTCTGAATTCCCTCAATAAAAAAGGGTAAGAGCTGAAGCTGTTACCCCGAACATGTACAAGAATGCACACGTTTTTTCTGCTTATATTTTTGGAACCGGGTTGTTAAATTATTATTTCTTATTGAAATCTTCAATTACATCCATTTCGCCATCGCAAACCCTTACATTTTTCCAGGTGGTTTCATTTCCTATGTGAACCACGTAAATAGTCTTGTCATCAATACGAACCTCTTCAACCCGGTTAATACTATAATCATAGTAGACCCTTTTTATATCGCCTTTGACTTCAGCCGGAAGATTCTTTCCATCGTAATAGCATATGGTGAATTGCCACTTGCCATTTCTATGATATACCACGACATATTTTTTGTCGTTTAGTGAATATTCCGCAAGAAACGCATTTGGAATTTCATACCATTTTTCATCTACGGCATCCTTGAATATCTTTTTAAAATCTCTGACTGCCTTGGCATTGACTTCGTTGATTGGCGCGGTTTTGCTGTCTTTATACAGGGTCGGGTCATCGAATCTCACCATGGCCAATAAGGTTTTTGAATCAAAAAAATGACTCTGAGTTGTTTTGACCTGCGCTAATAGCAAACTCCAGGTAATTCCAATAGCGAAGGTTAGAATTGTCTTTTTCATTAGATTAATTTTTATAGTATAAAATATTTTTGATCTGTCTGCAAACGATATTTCTGGTTTGCAGAACAAATCTATATCCCATATCAGGCTTTTGCCAGGCTCGGTGAGTAGTTTGCAGGAAAGGAAGATAAATTGGAAGTTATGACTGGGTAAGAAGAGAACGGTTAATCCTTGTTGTGCTGAAGTTTTTTCAGCAATAATTCTTTACGACTTCTGGATACATTTACGGCAGAACCATCACTCATTAGCAAATAACCGCCTTCTCCGCGGATATATTTGGTTACTTCATTCAAATTAACGAGGGAGGAGTGGTGGACTCGCAAAAAGGAATTGAAATCACTTAGTTGTTCATCCATTTCCTTTAAAGTGCGGCAGGCAATTATCCGGGTCTTATTCTTAAGATGAAGATGAGTATAGTTGTCTGCGGCTTCACAATGAACCACCTGGTCAGCAGGAATTAATTCAAAGCCCTCGAATGTGGGTACGGCAATTTTCGAAAAACCAGATTCTTTGTTTTGCAAGTGTTCCATCAACATACTGAGCTGCTCAACGGAAGGCAGGATTTTTTGGGACCTGGCTCTTTGGATGGCAATTATCAGTTCTTTGGGGTCGATGGGCTTCAATAAATAATCCAGCGCGCTGAAACGGATGGCCTTGATTGCGTATTGATCATAACTCGTAGTAAATATGACTGAGAACGGAATTTGTTTAAATTGAGCCAGCAGCTCAAAGCCATTCATGAAAGGCATTTCAATATCCAGAAAGACCAACTCTGGATTCAATGATTCAATCGCTTCCAACGCTTTTTTCCCTGAAACGCATTTATCCAAAACCAGCACATCCGGGCAATAGTCACTCAGCAGTATATTCAATGTATTCAGGCAATGAACTTCATCATCTACAAGAATTGCTTTAATCATACGTTACAGGGATTTTAATAATGACCTCTGTGCCTGAGCCGATGCCGTCGGTGTTTACCAGATCATTGATTGTTACTGGTGAATCATTCCTACTAGAATTTTGCAAGATGGCTATTCTGCCCGCCGTAATCTGCAAGGCCAATGACTTATGCTTTCTGGCCGATTTACTGGCCAGCATTCCAGCCTGCTTTCGCCCAATTCCATTGTCAGTGATTTTGAAATATAAATTTTCATCCTCCTGCGACACCTCGATATCTAAATGACCCTTTTCTTCTTTATGCATTAGCCCGTGCCAAATTGCATTTTCTACATAAGGCTGGATAATAAGAGGCGGCACTTTAAGCAATTCGATATCGAGGTCATTAGAGGTAGAGATTTTATAATCAAAGTGATGGTTGAAGCGCAGGACCTCCATTTCGATATATAGTTTCAAGGCTTCCAATTCGCTTTCCAGCGGAATGGATGAAGCCTGGGAATTCTGTAGTATCATTCTAACTAGCTTGGAAAATTTTGTCAGGTACTCCGAAGCCTGTATTTTGTTATTTTGAAGAATAAAATGATTGATGGAATTGAGTGAGTTGAAAATAAAATGTGGATTCATTTGTGCACGCAACGCCTGCATTTCCAACTCGGTTTTTTGTTGCTGCAATTCAGCCGCTTTTTGTCTCATATCTGCCATTTGTTTTTCTTTTTGAAGGAATACCATGTGCTTAAGAAATTTTTGACGCACACGATAGCGCAAAAAACAATATAGAACGGCAATTAGACATATCACGGCTGTAGCATAGGCCCACCACGTTTGATACCATGGGGGACTGATATGAACGTGCAATGTAGTGGCCGGCGAGTTAAATACATTTGAATTGGATGCCTGCATAATCAGATCATAATTACCTGGAGCCAGGTTGTCATAATAAATAATATTATTATAGGGGTAAATCCATTCCGCCGACTCACCCAATTTATAACGGAATTGGTTTTTCCCCGCTGAATTAAAATCAATAATTCCAGGTTCGATCGTGAATCTGTTTTCGAAATATTTGAGGAATATTTCAGGCTTATTTTTGATACCAGGAGAAAAATGATATGGTAGTTGATTAATCAGGAGCGATTGTATATATACTGTGGAAGCTCCATAAGCATATTTAGCCGGAGTGATTCGCGTGAAGCCTTTTCCGCCAGCTCCACTGGGTATATACAGATCACCCGCAACGGATTTACAAATCATCAATCCTATCCAAAACCCATTGGCCCTAAATCCATCTCTTTCTGAAAGCGTAGAGATCCTTCCTGACTCTATGTCCAAACGATGAATGGAATGTTCGGTAGTGAACCAGGTATTCCCGTTGTTATCGGGAATAACCCAACCCCTATCACCAACTGGCAATCCATCCTTCTCTGCGTAAACCCGAATCGGGCGAAAATCCCCGCTTAAGTGGAGTAGACTTTGTTTCGTGTTAATCCAGTAGGATCGGTCTGATTTGTTGAACATGATATTTACCCAGCGGATACTATCCATCGCAGTATGTGTGAGAATCCATTTTCCGTGAACGAGAATATAGCTGAGGTTAAATGCAGATTCGTCCCGTCTAAAAAATAAAAGATGATCTTCATCTGACGCTACATAAAGACCATCAATGCTTCCTGCTGGGAAGGATAATATCTGCTTAGCAACCGAACTGTCACTATTACCGACAAAAACAAGGGTTCTATTGCCGTAATCAATACATAGCACAGACCCATTTTTAAATGGTCTTGGGAGGCTACCCTGATCAGGTAATTTTTGATTGTTACTATCTTCGAAGATTACAGGACTGCATTGTTTTGAACGCATGTCCATTTGATAATACCTTCGATCTATCGTTATCCAGGCTTTCTGCGTTAAAGTATCGATTGATATGGGCTGCATTTCGTGGGTCTCTGCCTTTAGCCCAGGCAAATCACTCTTTAATCCTCGCAAATCATTTTTTCGAAGCACTTGGAAAAAACCCGTTTCCGGGTCGAAGATATTCAGACCGTCGCCTGTGCCTATCAAAACTTTTCCTTGTCCGGCGTCCTTACAAAAAACGGCAAAGTCGTTGCTTAAGGAATTTGATTTTCCGCGCTCCGAAATAAATTGATTGACCGGGGGGGAAAAGGGAATTAACTGGTAAAACCCATTTTGATTATCAAAGGAACCAGACCAAATCATCCCATCTCTGTCGCAGTAAATCATTAAATTGCTCGCCGAAATATTTTGCTGAAGCGTGGAGTCACTTGGGAACGGCAGCTGAAGCGATTGGCTGGCTGGATCGTAAATGATAATTCCTTTGGGATAAGTACCCATCCAGATACGATCCTGATCATCTATATTGATACCAGCCCTTTGTTGAAAACTCTTCTGCCTCACCAAAGAATCCATAGCTGCAACACGGTGAAATTTCTTGTCGCGTAGGGTAAACTCCACGAGGCCGTCGGAGCTATTTATCCAAATAGCATTCCTCCTTCTGTCATACTGCATGCATTGAAAAGAGTGACCATGGTTGGTGATGTTCTGGTAGCAGTCCCAAGAAAATGAGAGTTTTTTACTTGTGGACAGCGATACCTGTAAAAGCCCACCGTCAGAAGATCCTCCAGAGTCTTTCTCGATCCAAATACTATTTGATCCGGCATCAAAAACGGAAAATCGGTCCGCGAACCAATCTTTTTCGATATCATCAGGAGATATTTTTGCCAATGATCTTTTACTCAGCGTATGACTATTGAATGCTACCCAATTAAAATCCCGATAATCCCAACAGAATACTTCATCTTTTGTTGCCCAAAAGGGTACAATAGAACGACCCAAAGGATTCTTGATTGCCAGGGCAACAATCCTAAATGTATCCTGGTTTATATCATAGAGACATAAACCATTTTCAGTACCTATCCAGATATTGTGCAGACTATCTTCAATTAGGCCTCTGATGTCGCTTCCCGGGATGCGATCATTCTCGCTGGTTTCATGGAGATAATTTTTGAAGACACTGCCGTCAAAACGAAATAAGCCTTGACCCCCGGTGCCGATCCACATAAACCCATTCGCATCTTTGATCATGCCAATGACCCAGCCTACCTGCATCTTTTCCCCAGCACCCCAATGCACAGCCTGGAAGTTTTCCTGGGCCCGGGAAGGCAGGGAGGCCAGCGAAATAATAATAAAAAGCAGAAAATTATTCCTGAATGGTATCATCATATTTTGGAGGAATTATTCGAATTGCCATTGACTTGTAAAAGGTAACCTAATTTTTGGTGCTTTTGCTGAACCAAAGGCACCTTTCTACACTATCCAACCACGAGGTTTTCTTGGCACAGTGGGAATCCGGTAATTGAAAATCAGAATTCCTTTAACCTGGATGCTCATCTAAAAAGAGCTGATGACAGTTTCAAGGAATAGGGAAAAATGGAGTAAAAGTGATGGCCTCTCGATAAGCTAATACGGTAATTGAAGTGAGCATAAAACGGATTGTTGAATAAGTTCAATTACGCGCGACTGATGTCCTGAGGATTGACGGTTTCTTTGCAGCGCTTGGATCAAAGTCTGCTTGCATCGTTGGGTTGAAGAAATTGTCTTTTGCCATTAATCAGTTGATTAATCTTTCGTACGTCTGTAATAGTAAGTCGACTCTTGGATTGTTATTTAATTTGGATGCTAACAATCGTTTTGTGAATCGAAAAAGGTCATTACTTCTTCCTCGATGATCGTATCCCACAACCATCCTTCACGCAATCTCCAGTTCAGCAGTGCAGATAAAAAAGTTCCTACTCAAATCAGCGAGGCGTCGAAACTGATTGATGTTAGCCTTCTCGATAATTTGATTCTTACTGAACGTGGGTATTTGTCAATGCAAGGGAAGGGCTTTTTCTTAGGCTGTCTAAATGTAATCCTTTACCTTTAAGGAAGGTATTAACGGCTTATGCGATGAAACCCACTAAGGCCCTTATCTCTGGCTGCCTCCTTATTGCGTGCATTATTAGCTTTAGTGCAAAAACCCAATCCATCTCTGGCATTGTCAATTCTTATTATCAGGTAACTGCTGTTAATACCGGCTCCAATAGTGTTACGGTCAGCAATTCGACTGGCTTGACGCCAAAGACAAGAGTATTGCTGATTCAAATGAAAGGTGCAACCATTGATGCATCCAACAGTTCTTCTTATGGGGGTATAACCGCCATCAACAATGCAGGCAATTATGAAATGAATACCATCTGCAACGTAAGTGGCAATGATGTGTATCTCGAATTTCAAATCATGAATTCGTATACGCCAGGAGATACTGTTCAGTTAGTGACCGTCCCGTCTTATAAATCAGTTACTGTCAGCGATTCAATAAAAAGCACCCCTTGGAGTTCAGCTGCAGCTACAGGTGGCATTGTTGCCATTGAAGCAGCAGACACCATCTATCTTAACAGTGGGATTGATGTTAGTGGACAGGGGTTTGTTGGCGGTGCATTGTTCAATTATGGGACACCGACATATAATTGTTCTTTTTTAGACCCCGTTACCGCTTATTATTTTTCTATCATTGGGACCATGTATCAAAATGGCGGCATAAAAGGCGAAGGAATAGCAGACTATATAGGCAGTGAAGAAGCTGGGCGGGGAAAACTTGCAAATGGCGGCGGCGGTGGTGATAACCAAAATACCGGTGGTGGCGGAGGTGGCAATTATGGAGCCGGCGGGTTTGGTGGCCAAAGCACCGCTTTATGTCCTAATACCAGTGTAGGAGTTGGAGGTCTTAGCCTATCTTCCTACGGGTACTCAACTGGCACCAATCGAATATTCTTTGGCGGTGGCGGAGGTGCCGGGCATGAGAACAATGCAGTTGGCTCGCCTGGTGGCAACGGTGGTGGCATTGTTTTATTATCCGCTCCCACAATTATTTCAAGCGGCATGTCTATACTGGCTAATGGATCAAAACCATATAACCCCGCACTGACTGATCCATACCAGGCAGGCGGCGACGGAGCTGGTGGTGGTGGTGCGGGTGGCACTGTGCTGATAAATGGTACAATAAGCGGCACAATCAATATTTCAGCAATGGGAGCAGATGGGGGCAATGCTAGTTACCCGCCGGCAAGCAGATGTGGTGGCCCCGGCGGCGGTGGGGGTGGCGGCGTAGTTTGGGTTGCCGGTTCTTCATTTCCAGCTTCAATCACGGCAATTGTCACAGCAGGCCAAAACGGGGTAGGCAGTTCTTTAAATGCCACTTGTGCAGGCAGTTCAGAAGGTGCTACTGCTGGAACTAACGGAAATACCCAACCGAATTATTTGCTTCCCGCGAGCACGACTAATGTCTGCACACCTTTGCCCATTCCCGAATTGGAATATTTTACCGGCGCATTAATGGACGATGGTGCTCTTCTTACATGGTTAATGAGAAGTACTGATGACGTTTATTCATTTCAATTGCAGAGCTCGACTGATCAATTAAATTATCAGACAATAACAATTATAAAAAATGTTGGCAAAGAAAACCTGACTTACACTGATTCCCGGATAATTTACGGAACGACATATTATAGATTGATGGTGATTAAAACTGATGCCTCTGTCTATTATTCGGAAATTGTGCCGCTTACAAGGAGCTCAAATAATGCGTTGAATTTTATATCGCTTCAACCGAATCCTGCTGCGGATAACCTTAATATAACCCTGTTTGCAAAAACAACCGGGCAAATCAAAACAGTTATTTATAACTCTTTTGGGCAAAAGGTTGCATCGATTTTAACTCAAATAAATGTTGGTTACAATAAACTAAGCTTGCCTGTGGCAGAATTGCCAGCAGGGGCATATTATTTGAAAATAACAGGAAACGATTTTGCAGAAGTGAAGGCATTTATAAAGAGATGAAAGATAGTTCCTTTGCAGTTTAGTTTTAGGTGTAATATGAATATTAACATCTTGTGGATGCAAAACCAAGGCGTCCAAATTATGTCGGAGCGGCTTGTTTGAGGACCATCTTAAATTTCGCCACAACACTGCTTTGCGCTTACCATACTTTTTCACCGAACGATTCCATCCTGAAGGCCAGATCAGGTGTTTGACTGTTAGTATTCTTGCCCACTGAACCGACTTCAGGGGAAATAAAAGGGTATTTTGTTCACTGAGTGTTTTATGCTCTGCAAATTGAGTCTAAAACCGCGTACAGATTCGCTAAAAATGCGTTCTTTATAAGGAGGTTCAGCTTTTGGAGAGTCAGTGCTCCCGGAGAGATTCAAAAAAAACCACCAGTGGTGCTGGTGGCTATATTTAGAAGGGTTAATGTTTAAAGCACACTGCGAGATGGAGATGCTTTAGTCTTATTTTCTGATATCACTGTATCCACGGAGTAAACCACACCATTTGAGGCTTCGAAATCTCGTCCCTGCACCTTTGCTCCATTAATGGTGACGTGGCCGTTACTTACTTTGACATCAAGTTCCTTACCATGGATTGTTTTTAATTTCTGACCATCTTTAAAGTCTTTGAAATTGGTTTTTCCAGTTACTACATGGTAGTTAAGGAAG
>JAJPJP010000032.1 GCA_021324175.1 Chitinophagia bacterium | reverse complement strand
TTGGAAAATTAGTTGATCTCACAGGAAGCTTTAACGCGCCCCTCATCATGATTGCCTCTTTTCTGATCATCGGTGCCGTTGTCTGTCTGGTGATCGAACCTACCCGAAAATTGACCGTTGCTCCTAGTTGAACTTTGCAGTCGATTTGAAACTTTTTGGAAGACAATATTGTAAAAGTGAATCTCGACTACTAAAGACCAGGCAGGTTTGGCCAGCTAAATATCTCGTTTTTCAATTTTCCGTCCGGTCTTGATTTAGCCGTCCGAATGGACCATACCGGAGTGGCGACGAGACTTTCCGGCGCAACTTCAAACGAAAGGATTTCAGCCAAACGAACATCAGTAAGGTCTTGATTCAACCATTCCTTTTCAAGCTGTTCGGTCAAAAACAGCGGCATGCGCCATTTGTTATCACCGTCGTTATGTATCTGCTTCATAAGGGAGTTGGCCTGTCGCGTCACGATTGCAAACATTCCGGTCACTTCACCCGTTTCGATATTGGACGGAACATTTGGATTATAATAGTATAGCGCAGGAAGAAAGTAAATTGTTCTTCCTGCTTGATGAATATAATAAGGTACTTTATTCTTCCATCCTGGAATTGCACGGTGTTCATAAATGCCCGTAACGGGTACCAGACACCGATTTTTCCTGATTCTGTGCCACCAGGACGATTTATCCATAATTTTTTCACTCCTAGCATTGGCCATTTTCGCTCGCTGCATCCTAATTTTTTCCGGCGTATCCATATAACTGGCGATTATGCACCACTCGAAAAAATTTCTATGATACTGTCCGTTAGTTGACAAAATGACGGGATACCTCTTGTATCCCATTGCAAGCACATGAATATTCAAATCTGTATCAAATTCGATCTCCTGATCGTGAATGAGATCTGGAAAATAGTCGTCGAGGAGTTCAAGCGTGGAATAATATGAAATGTCCAAGCACATCGTCAATAATTTTCTATTCGCTCGAATGGTATCAAATGTTCTTCATTTTCGAAACCAAATTTAAGCCAGAGATTGCCAAATTCTTCAAACAGACCGACCCATATTTTATTTTTTCCTCGGGTTGTTCGCCAGTCTGGAAAGTTGTTCTGAAGAAAATACTTCGTTTTCTTCTGATATTCCGGAGGAGGTCGCCATTCCATTGTGGTCTTACCAACGTAAAATATTTTGAAGGCTGCTGGCTGGCTTGCTGCGAATTCAAGTCGTCGAAGGTGGTCAGGGATTCTTGCGTCATAAAAGAAAGAATTTGAATCATCGCGAAGAAGTGAGAAGTGTTTCTCCGCAAGGGATTTTTCGTTTAGTGTATACCCTCGAAGGAGGAAGGCTGCCCTTATTCCGGGCTGCCTGCCGCGCAGATAGGTTTGGCGCACAAAATACACCTTCGGTACATCCTTACTGAGTTGGCGATTCAAGACTGAGGTTGATAATATCGGAAGGGGATTATACATTTTCGAAGATAGATTCGACACTCCGACAACAAAACCAAATTATAAAAACAGTTCGCCCTGAACTGTTGCTATTGGCAGATTTTGAAAGTCATATCTTCCGGCCACCATGTATGATTTTTCGCCTTCGGCCTTCTTCAGCAGCAAAAAACTATCAGCAACAAACCTGGCGGTAAAATGTCGTGAGCTGTATTCCGCCCAGGCCTGATTAAACTGCCAAGGCTTTAGACGGCGACCGAGTGTGAAAACTGGCTCATCTACAACATATGGTTTGTGTTCACTATCCAGCGTAAGCAATTTTTGCAAGGGTTTAATTACTCTGATAAGATCTTTGATTGGTTGCCGTGTGGCAACGTTTATGAAAATTGTATGAGCCGGATACGACCCAAAGTCGCGAAGCTCAACCAAAAATGGTCTATGAGCCATCGCGATCAGTTTGAGGCGGTTCATTATTCGTTCTTCCATAAATTCCACCTGGCTAAACCTTGCCAGTGTCAAATACGGTTTTGCCAGCGGGTTATTGGGAATTTGATATTTCTTGCGAAACGAATCCCTCGCTACGGCAATTTTTCTTCGCAGTTCTTCGGGAGGGTTTAGAATGACAACATATTCACTTTTTTTTGTTGCGCGTTGTATAAAAATTGACTGCATTGTCGAAGATTCCCGGCCCATATATCAAGAATTTTAGCACAAATATACTAAAAATATTAGCTTTTTATTTTTTTTGATCAGATTTTCTTTTAAACCATTTGGCCGCGTTATAAACGAGGGCTGATATGTTCCGCTTTTGTCACAAAAAGCGACCGCCCACTGCGAATGTATTGGGGGCCAAATCGACGCTTTACCGAATCAACCGCCTCGCTTATTGATACGAAGGAATGCGGATCTGAAAACATGTCGATCTGTCGGTGACCTGGAACCAGTTGGCTAAATCGAATGCTGAGAACTCGTACCAGCATTCTCCGTTCGAATAACCTGGCCAGTAATTCAATCGCTGTTTTCGCCAGTTGCGAATCCGATGATGTAAATGGTATGATGCGCTTTTCGCTTGCGGTCTCGAAGTTCGTGTATCGTAGCTTGACGGCTACGCACCCCGCAAGTTTGTTCTGTTGCCGTAAGTGAAAGGCGACATCCTCGGCCATATGAGTCAACGCGGCCTGCAATAACCCAACATTGATTGTATCCTGGTCAAATGTACGCTCGGCCGAAATGGATTTGTGTTCCCGGTAAGGAACAACCGGCGAATGATCAATGCCATTTGCGCGACGCCAGATTTCGACGCCATTGTCACCAAATAGACGATATAATCCGGCTAACGGTAAAAGACTGACAGTCCGAATTTTTTCCACACCCATTTGGTAAAGAATCCGCGCGCTTCTACCGCCGAGGCCGGGCAGTTTTTCGACTGCCAACGGTGCAATAAAACATCGCTCACCTCCGGCGGGGATTTGGATCTCGCCGTCGGGTTTGACTTCGTTGGCGGCAACGCGGCAAATTAATTTGTTCGTAGCAAGTGCAAAAGTGGCGGACAAACCGGTTGCGTCAAGTATTTTGATTTTCAGGTCATTTAAAAGGGCAGAACATCCCACAAACCTCTCCAGCCCGCTAAGATCAATGTAGAATCCATCAATTGACGATTTTTCAAATGAGGGGACTGTCTCTGCAACAATCTCGGTTACCTCGCGGGAATAACGGCTATAACCCTCGACATCGGCCCGAAGGATGATCGCTTCCGGGCAAAGTCTCTTGGCCAGTCGCATCGGCATGGATGAATGCACTCCGCATTTTTCAGCCTCTTGGCTGCAGACGGCAACGATTGCCCTCTCGCCAGCTCCGCCGACGATCAGTGGTTTATTTTTGAAATTAGAATTTTTCAAACATTCGACGGCGACAATAAAGTTGTCAATATCCAAATGTGTTATGCATCGGTCCTCGGTTGTCATTTTCTTTTCAGTGCGGACCTCCGATGTTTGAGACCAACCCGTTCAAATTGCGCTGCCTCAAGACTGAAAACGCCGAAGTCCTCAATTACTGTTCCCGTAATCCGGTAGAATCCCGCTTTTGCCGTAACCCGATTGTGAGTATCCGGGAATTGCACAGAATCAATCCAATTGCCGGCCGCGTCGATAAAAGTCCCAAAGCTCATTCGTTCACCGCTAACAGTTCGTACTGGCTTGTGGGTAACGTGATAGCCAAGAACCGTTACCTTTCGCCCGACGTGATCCCTTAATTTGTTGGCCGGCACATATAATCCCGGGTCGTCATCAACAAGATGAAACGGGTTGCTGGTTGGAAATTCTAGAATTTCCAATTCATCGTATGCATCATCCAGCTGATATTCGGGCAGCGTTGGTATTTGGCTGGCCACCATATGTGAGCGAAACAAGCTATTCTTTATCCGGCCCAAAGGCTCGCGGTGATAAGCGAAGACTGCTAATTCCCAAAGAAGCGTTTTTTTGTCTTGCCCGGTGAAACGAAGTGCGCCCACCCGTATTAGGATCCGGCACTGTTCGTCTGTTATTCCTGACCGTTGAATAAAATCTTGCAATCCTCCATAGTGGCCGCGAGATGCCCTTTCCGAAATGATCCTATCGGCGACCTGCGCGCGGAGATTTTTTACATGCTGGAATCCAACAAAAACATCGTCTCCATTGATATGGGTTGACATCATGCTGCTGTTAACGCAAGGAGGGTGGACCAACGCGCCGGTCTTTTGGAGTTCGTAAAAATAAAGTTCTGTCCCATAAAATCCGCCAAAGTTGTTGATCACCGCAACCATAAATTCCTTGGGATAGTAGGTTTTTAAATAAAGACTTTGATAACTTTCGACAGCAAAGGAGGCGGAGTGAGCTTTACAAAAACTAAATTCCGCAAAGCTTTCTATTTGCCGCCAAACTTCGGCGGATATGGATTGTTTATAGCCCTTTTTGTGACAAGCTGAAAAAAACCTGTCTTTTAAAAACCCCATTTGATCTTTTACGCGATATTTGAAGCTAGTCGCTCTACGAAGTAAATCGGCCTCAGCCATTGACAAGCCTGCCCACTCGTGAACGACCCGAATAATATCCTCCTGATATACCATTACCTCATAGGTTGATCTGAGAATGCGGGCGAGTTCAGGATGCAACGAATGGTATTTCGTTTTGTTATGTCGTGAGATATAAGCGTTCATCATTCCGCTTCTTCCGACGCCTGGCCTAATAATGGAACTTGCGGCAACCAACGTGTCATAGTCCTCACAATGTAGCTTTTGCAAAACGTGGCGCATCGCGGGGGACTCAATGTAAAAACATCCAATGGAATTGCCTGCGCTAAGGTTGTGATTTACGTTAGGATCGTTTTTAAATCGCTCGACGTCGTGAATATTTATCGTGATTCCCCGGTTTCGTCGGATAATATCAAGCGATTCCCAAATATGCCCCAAACCACGCTGGCTTAGGATATCAAGTTTATAGAGTCCAATTTCATCGGCAAAATACATGTCGATTTGCGTGGTCGCAAATCCCTTAGGGGGCATGTAAAGGGCAGTGTACTGCGATAATGGCTCTTCGGAAATTACAATGCCACCAGCATGGATTCCCAAATGGTCTGGAAATCCGGACAAAAATTGATAGTAATGTGCGATATAGTACTGGGGGGAACCGATCGTATAATTTCGTTCAGGGGCATCCGACATTCGGGAGCGTTCATTTTCGGGCATTC
>JAJPJP010000364.1 GCA_021324175.1 Chitinophagia bacterium | reverse complement strand
GGTTGACATAGGAATGATAATCGGGTAGTATCGGCTCGTATTCCTGGTACATGAGCGGAGAAGTCATCATAAAATCCGCAGTTGCACGGTCGCAGGCGACCGGGATGTTCCAAACTACGCCCAGGCGCAAGAGGGCCTTGATGTCGGGATCGTGTGGTTGAGCCTCCATGGGGTCCCAGAAAAAAATGAGGATGTCGATCTTTCCTTCGGCGATCCGCGCACCAATCTGCTGGTCGCCCCCCAGGGGGCCGCTCGAATATTTGGTAACTGACTGGCCAAGCGAATCCTCTATCAGTTTGCCGGTGGTCCCCGTCGCAAAAAGCCGATGTTTCGACAGGGCGTTACGGTTATAGACGGCCCAATCGATCAACTCGCTTTTTTTGTTATCGTGCGCAACCAGCGCCACCCTTTTGCGCGCCGACATTTTTCGGTTTTGCATGCTCGTGTTTTATTTTGTTGGCTGAATGAAAATTCTCATTTTAAGATGATTATAACAACCCGCTGAAAATTTCCGTCGAATGTGACCGTTTTTCAATCGGCACAGAATTTGTTCCTAGCGTAGCCTCCGTCCCTTTTATTTCCATCAGCATCTTATGAAGAAGTTTTTGTGGCTTACCTCCCTCGTATGCCTGTGTTGCCTTGTAAGCAGGGCACAGCAGGAATTTGATTCAACAAAAGAAAACACTTCGATTGGTGAACCGGATTCTCTATTCTCCAGTTTTTCCTACGAGTTACGAGACGACAACAAAATCCTTCTCCGTTGGCGGGCCCAGGTTTCTGACTCCGACGATTATTTCATCGTTGAAAGGAGCGACGACGGCAACAGTTATGAAACCGTCGGCATCCTTAAGCGTTCGGGTTCGGACAACCAGTATGAAGTTACACCCTCTTCCTCTTTGTCGGGATATAGTTTTTACCGGATCAAATATGTCGGTAGTTCGAATCGCGTATTTTATTCGCAGGCATTGCAGATCAGCGCAACAAAAAATCCAACCATAAAGATTTACCCTAACCCGGTGGACAAGCTCCTGATCGTCGAGACAGATCACGCCGTCGTGATGCAGGTGATTAATGCACTTGGCGTTCCACGCCTTAACGTGCAGCTGCACCAGGGTTTGCAGGTAATAGATGTTTCAATATTGGATCGCGGGACCTACATTTTGCGGATCATCGACAGTGATCACAACCGAAATATTCTGCAGCAGCTGGTAAAAAATTGATCTTTAATTAACATTGCCAAATAAAAAATTACCGGAAAGTGGTATTGCACAATTGAAGCATATCAGTTATCTTTACCGCGGTTTTTCATAGGATATTGGATTTTAAAACGGGGTTGAATTTCTATTCAGACCCCTTTTTTATTTGAGTGGGGCCTCGCCCTCGCCGCCAGGCAAAAAAAAATCCCGCTCGTATAGAGCGGGACATTATTCTAACCAACCCTTCGTTTACTGTTTATTGGGCAACCTGGACTTCCTTCACTTTTTCCCTGATCTTTTGTTCTATTTCAGTTGCCAGATCCGGATTATCGCGGATCAGCTCCTTCACGGCGTCCCTGCCCTGGCCAAGCTTGTCGCTGTTGTAGCTAAACCAGCTGCCACTTTTTTGCACGATGCCCAGCTCTACGCCCATATCGATGATCTCGCCCATCTTTGAAATGCCTTCGCCAAAGACGATATCAAATTCCGCGCTGCGGAAGGGGGGAGCAACTTTATTTTTAACCACTTTGACCTTGACCCGGTTCCCTACGGCTTGATCGCCGTCCTTGATCTGGGCCAGCCTGCGGATGTCGAGGCGCACAGATGAATAAAATTTGAGCGCGTTGCCGCCTGTCGTTGTTTCGGGATTGCCAAACATCACGCCGATTTTTTCCCGAAGCTGGTTGATAAAAATGCAAATCGTATTTGTCTTGCTGATCGTCGCCGTCAACTTGCGCAGGGCTTGCGACATCAGACGGGCCTGAAGTCCCATCTTGCTGTCGCCCATTTCACCTTCCAATTCTCCCTTGGGAACCAGGGCAGCGACGGAATCAATCACAACGACATCGAGTGCCCCTGACAAAATGAGCCTGTCGGCGATTTCAAGTCCCTGTTCGCCGTAATCCGGCTGCGAAATCAGCAGGCTGTCGATATCAACGCCCAGTTTTTGTGCATAGCCGCTGTCAAATGCGTGCTCGGCATCGACGATGGCGCACATGCCGCCTTTTTTCTGCGCCTCTGCAATGACATGCGTGGCAATTGTCGTTTTACCGGAAGATTCGGGGCCGTAAATCTCAACGATCCTGCCGCGTGGCAATCCGCCTACGCCAAGTGCGACATCCAACCCGATGGATCCGGTAGAAATAACTTCCATGGGTTCCTGGCTTCTTTCGTTCATCAGCATTACACTTCCTTTCCCGAAATCTTTTTCGATTTTATCCATCGTCAATTTCAAAGCTTTCATTTTTTCCGCATTTGACATAGTGGTAGATTTAGTGTGGGTCAAAATTATTGATTCGTCGAAGGTAGGATAATTAATTTATTCACACTAATTTATTTAGCAATAATTCAACTAATTTCTTTGGTTGCCGGATGTTGCAGCTGCCGGAGTCGCCTTCGGTCATGCATACTTGCGAGCTTCAACTGCGATTAAGAATTTATTACTCAATGCGAAAGAACATTAAGAAAATGATATAACCACAATTGACGTTGAACGCTTAATTTTGGACCTGCTTACCCGTGAAGACCATTAGTCCTTCTCCTACACGGGTTTGATTATATCATTTTAAAACAACTCCATATGAACGCTAAGCACATTTTATTTTCAGGGTTATTTTCTGTTTTTTTATTCTCTTGCGTGAGCAACAAAAAGTTCAAATCGATGCAGGCAGAATGGCAGGTGAGATATGATTCGCTGAATACAGCCTATATGAAAAGCAGTGGTGATTTGAAAAACTGCAACGACCAGAACGCAGACTGCAACTCCAAAAAAACCGCTTTACAGGGCCAGGTTGATGACCTGATGAAACAAAATGCATTCCTTAAGGAAAACAGCACGCAGGCGCTGAAACAGCTCCAGGACATGTCGGTCATCTCCAGCGCACAGGCCGAAAGCATCAAAAAGTCAATGGATAATATGGGCGCCAAGGATGCTTATATCCAGACGCTCCAGCAGGCCCTCGCCCACAAAGACTCGCTGAACATGGCCCTCGTGATGAACCTGAAGGGCGCCATCGGCAATATTGACGACAAGGACATCAACATTAAAGTAGAAAAAGGCGTCGTTTACATCGATATTTCGGATAAATTATTATTCCGCAGCGGGCGTTATCAGGTGACCGAGCAGGCCAAGACCGTACTTGGCAAGGTTGCAGCGGTACTCAGGAACCAGCCGGACATCGAGTTCATGGTCGAAGGGCATACGGACAACGTGCCATTTAGCAACGGGTTACTCCAGGACAACTGGGACCTGAGCGTCAAGCGCGCAACTTCGGTGATCCGAATCCTCCAGAACCAGTACGGGATTCCCCCTGCCCATATGACGGCAGCAGGCAGAAGCGAATATATTCCGGTGGATTCGAACGATACGCCCGAAGGCCGTGCTGCGAATCGCAGGACACGCATCGTTATACTCCCTCAGCTGGATCAGTTCTTTAAGCTGCTCGAACCCAAAAAAGGTTAAATATTTTTTTAGTTATAATAAGTAGGCCATTCTTCAAAATGGCCTTTTTTCTTGCCCCATCTAAGTGTTTACCAGTAAGAGGTCTATAGAAAACTGCGCGGTTTTCCTATTTTATCCTTTTTCGCAACATTTAATTGCTTAAAGCGCGTTATCCGAGGGAACAGGAGATTGGTAAAATTTGTCAGTCCAAATACATGAAAAGCCAGCGCAGGAAAATAATCTGTTTTCTTCTATTTCTATATTCAGTATCCCGCTGTATTGCACAGGACCGCCAATTTCCTCACGCTGTCGGCGGCGTTCTCGATCTGCGACAGGAAAACCTCTTTGCAAACCAGCTTGCGCTTGATGGCCAGTGGGAGTTCTACTGGAATGAACTGATCAACCCCCAATTAGGCCCGACAGGAACGACTCGCTACACAGCATTCCCATCACCATGGAAAAAAGACACCATCGACGGCAAACCGCTGCCTTCCCAGGGATATGCCAGCTACCGTCTGACCGTCCTTTTGCCACGCAGGCATCCCAGGCTGGCGATGAGGGTGCCCGACGTTTATTCAACTTATGCCCTTTACGGCAACGGTGAGCTTCTTTCCCGCAACGGGAGGCCCGGGACCACGGCAGGGTCCACCAAGCCTTTTTGGGCTTTACGCGTTGTCTATTTTCCCTCGGAATCCGATACGCTGGTACTCGTCCTCCAGGTCGCCAATTTTCATCACGCCAAAGGAGGCCCCTATAAGGCCATCATTCTCGGTGATCTT
>JAJPJP010000005.1 GCA_021324175.1 Chitinophagia bacterium | reverse complement strand
GGTTGGGAACGAAGACGAATACATGTTCGGGCAATCGATCCTCGTCGCTCCGGTTCTGTGGGAAGGCGCGCGCAACCGCGACGTTCACCTCCCTCCGGGCACATGGTACGATTTCTATACCGATAGTTCCTACGCCGGTCCTGCCGATATTCATATTAACGCCCCGCTCGACCGGTTGCCGTTGTTCATCAAGGCCGGGGCTGTGATCCCGATGCAGCAAGTAATGCAATACACCGATGAGAAACCCGCTGACCCCTTAACGCTTGTGGTATATCCCTCGACGGATAAGACAGTCTCAGAACTGTACGACGATGACGGAAAATCATTCGGTTATCAGGCAGGAAAGTATTACGTGCGTGATATAGCAGTTTCAACCAAAGATGGATTGCCTGCAGTGGAGCTTCGATCTGTGGTCGGCGATTACATTCCTCCCAGTATCGGAGATAGCGGGAGGGTGAACACACACAAGAGCCGCTCGCTGCTGCTGGAGTTTCGAGGGCTAACTTCCGCGCCAAGTTCGATCTTAATGGATGAGAAGCCGGTGAAGTTTGTGTATGATGAGAAGACGCACATTGCCTCTGTGTTAATGAGCGATGATAGATTACAGCATCGGGTGAGAGTAAAGTAGCTACACCTGCTTTTGGTCATGTTTGTGATGGCCCGCTGTTGGGGAATGATCGCGAGGTACGAACAAAGAACTAACTTAGTACGGTTTTAAGATATTCAAGAAGGCAGTTTTCTAGGGAATCATAATTCTTGATCATATAAAACTGTATCGCCTGCTCGTGAGATTGAATATTGTACCAAAGACCGTGCTTTTCATGTGAAGCTTCGTCAACTTCTTCGTACCTCTTTCTAAGCTCTTCCACTTTGATATTCAATCTCTTGACAATTTCAGTATTCCCATCACCTTCCCTGTGTGAGGAAAAATTACGAATTATTCGAGTATACTGCAGAATCTGGTACTTATTTGAATACGGGTCTTCGAAATTATGATGCATATATTCTTTTCCTTCTTCTAAAAAACCGCTTCGCAAGAGTTCCACTTTATAATGCTCTGTGCATAATTGCAGAAGCCAAACCATATCCGTCGCGGGCAAGAAACTCCTAACTTTAATCCGAGGATGACAGCTCGCAGTTGCTTCAAAATCGGGTAAGCGTGGACTCTTAATAAGCCGTTTTATCCCCTCCTCTAATTGAAGGAATGCGAAACTGCAAAAATCGACAAAATCATCTTTTTTTTGTGCACGCTTCATCCTTCGATTTAAGATGCGAAGAATATTGACAATATTTTGAAATTCTTCAATGATGAATTCGAAGGATTCCGGTTCCGTGGCAATGTCGAGCTCCTCTTCAATCTTGTCATACCTGCTTTGGAGGAATTCTACAGTCCTCCCCAGTTTTTCATGTTTATACTCGATCGTGGGCAACGGAATAATCGGTTTCCCCATAAGTTCCATGAACTGATTTAGATACTTGAGATAAATGAGATTCTCCCTGCCCCTTACCATTCCGAGGAACTCAATCCGCCCTCGAAGAACGTCCCTAAAATCAACTATCTTTTTAACAGGGTTGCGAGGTTTGTTGTTGTATTTTTCGACTAGCCGTTCTTGCGCCTTATCAATTCCATGTTTTCTCCAAGCGTTAAGCATCGCACGAATCCGTCGAACATATGTACGTTTGACATTGGGAAATTTGTTAACGGTCAATCCTGTTACTTCTTGCCTCCGGAAGCTGGATTGCAATCTAACTTTACGCCGATTAATTTGAAAATGATTACTCTTAAAGGTCTCCGATAACGAGGATGAAAGCCTGAATCCATCCTGAGATTTTTTCGAACCGACGATCTTCCCTATCCCCTTTGGAAAGATCCTGAGAGTCGTGGAGAAAGTGATATCGTCAACGTAGCGAGTATAAGTGCAACTGTTCACTTTAGCAAGTTCCCTGAGTTCACTATCCATGCGGGCACAAAGCATGTTAGATATGATTGGAGACGTTGGCGCCCCTTGAGGTAAGAAATCTCTCTCGCCATCGTTAAAACAACAAATCTGTGAGAGGACTGTTGCAACTGACGGAGGTAGTTCATAAGGAACCGCCATAAACATCCCGCGGACCCTCGCAAAGTTTATTGATGGGAAGAAATCTTCCAAGTCAATATTTAGGACATGTCTTTTGAGTCTGTGAGGACTCGAATTTGTTACTACATTCTTCCCAATTGTAAAACCATGAACCGTTGCTTTGGGCTCATAAACCTGGTAGAGAACTTTGCTTAACTTCCGCTGAATCAATTTGAGCGCGGAAATTGGAGCGGTAATCTCACGGACTCCAACACCCTTCTTCTTTATTGTGAAAATTGCGTACTTTTGGTCTATAGGGACCTTATAAATATGATACACTAACCGCGAATATGGGACTTCCAATAACGCAGCGACGTCATTCGGTGTTACCATACTCAAGAAAAAAGATCTTTTGTCGGTCAGGCTACTTATGATTTGCATATGGATATTTCAAAAAGTAGGGCTCCTCCTCACCTATTTAAGCTTATCGCCAATGGCAACCGGCACATGCACATGCAAATGGGCCAGCATAAAGCTTACCTTTTAAGACACCGTCGCAGTATCGAACAACGGAAATTAATAAATAGAGAAGAAGCCCATTACAGATTGACTATCACTTGAATATGTTTTCGAATATATAGCTTTTTTTGAAATGGAACAACTTTACTTGAGTTGTGAAAAATGTATTGTTTGAGGCTGAATGACAAAAGGGCGACCAAATGGCCACCCTTTTAAATTTAATACAAGCGGTAAGTCAACGGAGCGACTCAGGCGAGTCGCCCTACATTCTTTTGTCACGCGGGTGCGATTGCGAATCGCACTCTACATGTTACTTCTTCGGAAAGTAATATTTCTCGGCATACTCCGAGACCATGCGGTGGGTGTTGTATTGGGGAATGATGGTGCGCATGGCGTTGCGGATGCGG
>JAJPJP010000448.1 GCA_021324175.1 Chitinophagia bacterium | reverse complement strand
CAGGAACAGTTTGAAAATTTTCAGACCAGAGGTTATTCACTCTATGCTGCGATTGAAAATAATCCCAAACCGATCATTGCAGCCATCAATGGCTATGCATTCGGTGGCGGCTTAGAAATAGCACTTGCCTGTGACATGATTGTCGCCGTCGAAGGTGCAAAAATGGGGCTTCCGGAAATTGCACTGACTCTCATTCCCGGTGGTGGAGGCACGATGCGGCTATCTAGAAAAATTGGTTATCCCCATGCGATCGAAATGGACATGACCGGTCAAACCGTATCGGCTGAAGAAATGCTGTCTCTCGGGCTCATCAATCATCTCTACGCCAAGGATTCTTTTATGGAGAGCGTGACCGGGTTCGCGGCCTTATTTGCCAACAAGCCCGCCGATCGATTGCAGGCCATTAAAGAAATTGCCCGGCTTAGTGTCAATACGGACGAGCAGGCCGCTTCAAAGAAAGCCCAGGACGCCGAAAGCGCGGCCCTGAACAAGTTTTACCAATCCAGGGAAGGGAAAGAAAAGATAGAAGCGTTTTACCGGAAGAGTCTCGACAAAAAGAAATGAGTCCAGATTGTCAAAAACAGCTGCACCCATATGACATTAACCGGCATTTCATGGGATCACCCGCGAGGGCATGCACCACTGGTGGCTTCCTCGCAGCTATATGAACAATTGACCGGAGTAAGAGTCGAGTGGCAAAAAAGATCGCTTGCAGAATTCGGAGACCAATCGCTTGCGGAACTCGCCCAGTCATATGACCTGCTCATCATCGACCATCCGCACGTCGGAGCAGCGTCAATATCCAATTGTATCCTGCCGCTTGATGAATTTTTACCTGCTTCGACACTCGAAGACCTCAGTAATCAATCCGCGGGCCCTAGTTTTTCAAGTTACCGCTATGGGGCAAGACAATGGGCGATTCCTGTCGATGCTGCCGTGCAATCCGCCTGTCTCCGACCAGACCTGATGACGAGCGATCTGATTCCCAAATCCTGGGACGATGTGTTTGAGCTGGGAGGCATGCTAAAAAAGCATGGCCGCTACATTGCCATGGCGCTTTGTCCAACGGATTGCCTCTGTTCCTTTCTCTCGATTTCCGCACAATTGGGCTCACCGGTCAGGGAGGAAAATGAATTGCTGGTGGATGTGAACATCGGTCTACGAACGCTAGAGCTCTTGCGCAAAATGCGAGATCACTTTCACGCGGACAGCCTGGAATGGAACCCGATTCAGCTTTTCGATCACATGTCAAGCAGCGATCATCTCGCTTATGCGCCGCTTGCTTTTTGCTACTCTAACTATTCAAGGGAAAGTTTCAGGAAAAATAAACTGATTTACGTGAGCCCTCCGGGAAGAGAAAATACCGTCCTGGGCGGAGCGGGCATAGCCGTTTCAGCAAAAACCAAACATCCAAAGGAGTCAACCCTGTTTGCCGGCTGGATTGGAAGCGGGGACATCCAACGGACAGTTTATCTCGCCAGCGCAGGACAACCGGCAAATTTTGTAGCCTGGGGATCGGAGGCCGCCAACGAACTTACCAATCATTTTTTTCTCAATCTCAGTTACACGATCAAGAACGCCTTTGTCAGGCCGCGAAACAGCGGATGGCCATCTTTTCAAACTCACCTGGGAGAGACGGTACACGCGTTTTTGTCCAGGGACGCGGAGCCTCGCAGCGTTTTATCCGAATTGCAGGAGGCTTATTTTCTTTCCCGAAAAAATTTTAAAACGCCATGATACTGTACGCCGGCTCTTTTACGGAGATGATCGACGATACACTCGGAGGCCATGGCGACGGAATTTACTGTCTCGATTTTGATCCGTCGAACGGTTTGTTGCGCCAAAGGCATCAAGCCACCGCTGTCAACCCCACTTATCTCAGCATTCCTTCCGCACAACGCCTGTACACCCATACGGAATTGTTGGCCTCGAAAAGCCCGCGCATCCAGGCCTACCGGATAAATCCGCAGGATTTTTCGCTCGAGCTCATCAACGAGCGCCCCGTGCCAGGCGGCTGTCCCTGTCATATTCAATATTTCAAACCGAATGACTGCATGCTGCTTTCCTGCTACGAGACTGGCAATGTTTTCGTATACCCTTTAGGCGCCCAGGGGCAGCTGCTGCCTCTTGCCGGAACGATTCAGCACGAAGGTAGAAGCGTCAATGAATTGCGCCAGGAAAAAGCGCATGCGCATGCAGCGATTGCAGATGCGCTTGATCATATTTTGGTACCCGACCTCGGCATGGACAAGATTGTCGCTTACCAGCTGGTACAACAGAACGACGATTTCAGACCTGTAATGATTCAGCAGTTGACGCAACCTCCGGGGAGTGGCCCAAGGCACATTGGCATTCATTTCGAAACGAATCGCATTTTTCTAATGAGTGAACTGACAGCAGCTGTTTCCGCCATGCGCTATCGCAACAGGCATATCGAAGTCATTTGTACGAGCCCAACCCTGCCAAAGGAATTTACAGGCGTGCCGAGCGGTGCTGCCATCAGGGTATCGGCGAACGGAAAATTCATTTATACCTCTGAGCGTATCTCGGGTTGCGTTACAGTACTGAGATTTGACCCGGATTCCGAAACGCTTGAAATTGTTGACAGACAGTCAACCCTTGGCAAAACGCCACGCGACGTCCATCTCGATCCTTCCGGCAGGTGGCTCCTTGCTGCCAACCAGGATTCAGATTCAATCGCCGTATTTGGCATTGACGAAATTACAGGCAACATAAAAGCTGTTCACTTGGCGGAGGGGATCAAGTCTCCCGCCTGCCTGGAGTGGCTCCCTCGTGAATAAATCCCGGAGTTCCCCGAAAATGATTATGGCCAATACCCCGGCTTCACATTTATTCCCCCCATGGCCCTGCAATCCGTGCAATAAGTGGGGGCAGCCAGGATGTTTGATAATGCGCCGCCGATACGAAACTCATAACTGACGGGCGTAAATAAGTTTTGGTAACTAAAATAAAAGTTGATCGAATCAGGGAACACCGGGAACTCGTAACAACCGATCTTGGGATCAGGGGGGCCGCCTCCTACAAACAGGTCGTTAAACGAAACAAATATTCTTTTTTGCCGAACGGTGCTTGCGGTAATGTATCCTATGACAGGCTGGGTTGTGTCCGTAATGCAATGTATGTTGCCCGAAACCTGCGAGGACGGCTCAGGCGAGAACAGTCCACCCAATTCTTCCGTATTTAATCTCAAATTCGTCCAATAATTATAGGCCGCTTCCGTGATGGCATATTGGTTAACCAACACGCTGTATTGCACAGAATATTTTTGCGATATTTCCGGCAGGATCAGCTGGATATTGACGGGGTAAACCAAAACCATCAACGAATCACTAAAGAGCGGGTGCTCGTAAATCACATCGCTGCTCAGTCCAGCCGAAGTCCCCACCAGGATGTCGGTTGACTGCACACTGTCCCAGCAATTATACACCTGCTGATCAGGTGTTCTTATGCTCAACATGCCGTTTTGATAGATCAGTTCCGATGGATATATCGAGTGATATTGCCATGTCGCCACATATTGCCAACGATAATATTTCGTATTGTTTGCCGGGTCGTGGGTGTTCATGTAATAACTGATCACCTGACCGTTGGATTGCCAATGTATGCTGTCGACCGGAGGAGTCTGCCGAACTGGAAATGGATCCGTGAGGAATTTTTGACCGTTCGTTGTGACTATCTGGAGTTGGTAGCTTTCGCTATTGTTCAGGTTCAGCGAGGAGATAACATATCTTCCGCCAGGCTGCTCTGAAAGCGTGTACGAGTCACGATACTGTCCTATAATTGTGCAAATCGCGCCGGTTTCGGCCAGAGGCGTAAACGCCGAATCCGTTATATTTTGTGTTCTGGAAAGATTGATCACAGTCGAGTCCTGCCCATTAACAATGATGCCGTCGACAATAAGGTAATTGATAGACAATTTCCTGATAGGCGGATTATACTGTTGAACGCAACCTGACAGCATGGCAAGACAAACAAAAATCGATAACGATCTCATTCAAAAGTCAATTAAACTGAAGGCAGATTGCCGAGTGATCTTGCGGGTGTTTATAAAAGCTGGTTACTAAGAGCCCAGCTTCATGGGCAGTATGACCGAAACGCGAGATTAATTTACACAATTCCGTTGAAGAGTCCAAAGTTTTGTCATTTGACGATTGATGGAACCAGTTCCTTTCATTTCCTCGGACGCATTTTATCAGCAATACAAATTTTGATTACCTCTTCCCAAATAGATAACTTAATCCTTCAATAGCAAATCATCAGCCGTGAAAAAACTAACCGTTTTCGTTGTATGTTTCATTGCATGTTATTCCCTGAACGCGCAAAAACCATCTGTTTCCTTTGAGCAATGGATCAGCCTGAAACAAGTGAATGCCCCCGTTGTTTCTCCCAATGGTGCCTGGGTACTTTATTCCATTCAGTCTACCGACTGGACTGCCAATCGTTACGATAACGAGCTATGGCTTGCAAGCACAAAGGACAGCACATTGCGCTTCCAGCTGACAAGAACAAATCAAGGTAGCAGTTCAAACGGACAGTTTTCACCTGACAGCAAATGGGTGACATTTCTGGCCGACCGGGGAAATAAAAACCAGATCTATCTCATTTCTCCGACAGGAGGAGAAGCTTTGCCTTTAACCAATGAGGAAACCGGGATCGATGCATACCAATGGAGTCCCAATGGAAAGAAAATTGCTTTTCTTACCACCAATGCCGAATCAAAGAAAGAAAAAAACACCACCGAACGTTTCGGTGGTTTCGAAGTGGAAGATGAAGGCTTTAAACAAAACACACTTTGGTCTATCCGTTTCAATTATGACAGCATTGCGCAGGCAGGCTTGCTTCCCTGCGATAATCAAAAAAAAGATACGACTAAATCCGCGTCCAAAAATCCCTGTCCTGTTTTTCCCGTGCCTGAACAATTGCTAAAGGAAAATTACTATATCAGCAATTTTGAATGGAACCCTGACAGCCAGCATATTATTTTTGATTTTCAGCCGGACAGCCGGATAAAGACTTCCCTTCTTCATACTGATATTGCGTGGATCCATGTTGCAGATAAAAAAACGGAAGTGCTCATTCACAACCCGGCATCGGATAATTTCCAGAAATGGAGCAAGGACGGAAAATATTTTGTTTACTCCACCCACCTGGAAGATACCACCAGTAATTTTTACACCAATATCCAGTTGTTCATTTATGATGTTGATAAAAAAACAAGCCGTGAAATTTTAGGCGACTTTGATGAAGAAAAAGGCGTCGTAGAATGGGATGATGATGCCATTTATTTCACGGCGCTTGAAAAAATGAAAACCTTCCTTTTCGTTTATGATGTTAAAAAGAACCAGTACAAAAAAGCTGCCGTCAATCTTGATCTGCCTGGTGGTTTCAGCTTTTCAAAAGATCATCAGCAGGCAGCAGTCACAGGAAGAAACTTCAATTCACTAAACGAGCTGTACCTGATGAACCGACAGTTTCAGTTGCAGCAGGTAACAAAACTAAACGCACAGATTGAAAAATGGGATTTGCCGGTGAATCAGATCATCCGATGGAAAAGCAAGGACGATCATACCATCGAAGGTGTCCTGTTGAAACCGAAAAATTTTGATGCACATAAAAAATATCCATTGCTCGTGGTGATACACGGGGGGCCAACAGGAGTTGACCGGCCCGAGCCTGTTCCAACTTACGTGTACCCGATTATGCAATGGTGTGCAAAAGGTGCTGTTGTTTTGAGGGTGAACTATCGCGGCAGCGCGGGTTATGGTGCAAGGTTTCGTTCGTTGAATGTAAACAACCTTGGTGTGGGTGATATGTGGGATGTGGTCAGTGGTGTGGATTACCTTGTCCGACAGGGATTTGTGGATACCGCAAAAATGGGTTGCATGGGCTGGAGCCAAGGCGGATATATTTCTGCTTTCCTGACGACCAACACAACGATATTCAAAGCCATTAGTGTGGGCGCCGGAATCTCCGACTGGATGACTTATTATGTGAATACTGATATCACGCCATTTACTCCACAGTATCTGAAATCAACTCCATGGTCCAACCCGGCTATCTATCAAAAAACATCGCCCATCACCAACATCACGCACGCAAGAACGCCGACGCTGATTCAGCACGGGGAGTTCGATAAGCGTGTGCCTGTTCCGAATGGCTATGAATTGTATCGCGGCCTGCTCGACAATGGTGTTCCGGCAAAGCTCATTATCTATAAAGGTTTCGGGCACGGCATTTCAAAGCCAAAAGAGCGACTTGCCGCGACCTGGCATAATTGGACATGGTTCAACCATTATGTTTTTGGTGACAAAATGGAAGAGCTTCCGGTGAGTGAGTGATGATTCATGGAATAGAATTGAAAATTTATAAAGTGAATACAGCCAATTTCATGTTTGTTCAAAACGCACAAATAAACGTTTATGACCTATGTTCAATTTCGCGCAATTTTCATCTTGATGATTGGCGTCCTCATAGAAATGGTTCTGGCTCGCACATGGTCTCCGATTGAATACATACCGGGAGCTGATCCCCGCTGGCAGTATTTAGCAGGCTATTTTTTGTATTCACGGTAAGCTCCAAACCTCGCGAGTTCGTCTTCACCCAATTGAGTCGGGATCGGGAAGGGTGACGTATGTAATGCAGAGCAAATCTGCATCCACAAGTCGGTGCGGGTATAGGTCTGGTGAACCATCTGAAATGACATGGAAAGCAGTAGCTCTTTTGCAGCCTGTGATTCCCCTTTGTCAATCAATAACTGGACCTGTCTTTCCATGACGAACTCATCCTTCAGCGCGGCAACTTTCGCCAGCCACTTTTCGCGCTCGGGCAAAGTTTTCGCGCCAAGGTCCCGCAACAACTGATCCCTTTGGATGATCACCTGCGGATGAATTTGTAACCAGGGTTCAGATACGGAATCCAATGCGATCCTGGCGGATTCGAGATCGCCTTTTTGTGAGAGCAGTCTTGCCTCGAGCGCCTTAGCCAATCCCAGCTTTGAATTAGCCAAAACTTTAATTGCTTCATCGGGTCTTCCCCGCCCGGCAAGCCAGGTTCCATAATAAAACCGCCACGCATCGACAGCCGCACCCGTTGTCTCAGCAATTGCCCATCTAAAAGCAGCGTCCAGGTTTTCCATACCTGAAGGTGGCCACAAGCTTGCGGTAATTTCCGGGGGCACCGGTATTGAACTTTTTTGCCGGTAAGCGCGAACCATATTTTCCCAAATCGTCACAGTTTCGGGTCTGGCCCATTGAAACATCGGGATATCCTTCAAAGATCTCAAGGACACTGCCGGCAATTTCAGCACAGAAATATTCAACTCCCTATCTGTGGGGAACCAGTATTCGGTGTGGAACCTATGCGCACCGGGCTTTAACTCAAGTTTAATGGATTGATCTCGCACGGGCCCGCCCTGCAGTTCAATATATTGCTGCTTTGCCGCAGTGCTGAGCATCGACCAGGGCGTATCAATCGCGACGCCATAACTCCACAATTTAATTCCTGGCGCGCTCGCCTCATCGGCGACGTGGTAAAGACCGATCCCAAGCGATGGCGTAAAAGCGCCGAATGCGTTAACATCACCAGTCTGCCAGAAATAGCCGGTCATCTCCCTGATGTCAGACTGGGTTTTCGGACCAGAACTTTCCCAAACGATCGTATCCAGCTTTGATGAATGTGAAAGTACTCTTCCATTTGGGAAATCAAATCGGGTGTCAGGTTCCGAAGGTATCGCGGCGTTTGACCAGCTCATCCAAGGGTAGGCCCCGGCCCCGGGATTATTGAAGACGACGCGTTCTGTTAAGAAATCGTCATCGATGCCGAGCGAGTATTCGACTGACCATTGCATGCCGAAACGCAATTCGCGCTCACCACATGTGACATAAATCCTCTGTGGTGTCCGATCAACCCGGAATTTGACTTTTTCGTTTTGACTGGGCGAATGAGAAATGGGAAAGCTGACTTCAATGCCACCAGCGGTAAAATAAAATCGGGGCAGGATTCGGGTTTGTCTAACAACGTCGGGCGCATACAAAACCTCTTTGTTCGAATTTCGAATCACCAGGGAAACAATCTTTCCGCCAAGATCGGGGCATATCGTAATCTTCAGTTTGTCATTGGCGAGAACGACATCATGATATTTTTTTGGAACCGGCCGGTTGGATGTTTCACAATAACTAACGTAGGGATATACGCCGTTCGGGTCATAAGCTGTTGGAATGGGGCCGAATGGCGTCAGAAGATGGGTCAGTTTATAGTCGTCATATTCATAACAGGTCAGTTTTGCCTCTGTCCGTTGTGCCGTAGCTGTCACCAGAGAGCCGCTGCATACCGCCAATAAAAAAATCCAGGTTTTCATGGGGTCATTTTTGTATCGCAAGCCGATCGCTTAATTCACGAATCAATTTTTGGCCTTCGTCAACCTGCATTTTTAAAGTCCTTTCGTTGAATGCATGTTCGTCCGCCACTGACTTCATCAATTTATTCAGTTCGACCAGCATTTCCTTACACTTCGCATCTGTCGAGGCAGCAGCCTTTACCTTTAAGATGCTGATTTTCTCGTAGTCGGATATTCCTTCTCTTAATTTTTCAAATCTGATGCCGCTGTTGGCACCTGGATACACCAGGTAACAATCACCCGCAGCCCAACTTCCATGCCTGCCGTCTCTGTTTGGATCCTGTGGCCAAGCGTCATAAGCCCAGCGAAGAAATCCGCTGTATCCGTAAGCCGCCGAATACCAGCTGATCCATCGGCCTTCGATTGGCGGAGAAAATAAAAATGTGTTGGGTTTGGGAGGTGTGCAACAGACATAAAATGTCGTTGTGAACCCTTTGGCTTTGCGTTCTTCGACAATATTCATCGACGATTCCTTCCCCTTGACGAATGAATAGTCGTTTAACAGATTTTCCAGCTCCGGATGCCAATTGCCGGCATAGGTAATTTTCCAGCCGGCCCAGTTAGCCCTGATAAATTGAATGGCAGTGAGTGTTTCGTCCAATGTGTTTTCATTGATGCCTATATAGGTTTTATCCAACCACCCCTTCTTTTTCAAATGCGCTTTCAGGTCATTCAGAAATGGTCCCCAATATGCCCCAAACCCCTCGGAGCCGGGGGGCCAGAATGCGGTGACTTCTTCTCCGGTTGTGCCATCAACATAGCGAAACCTGTAATTTCCGGGTATT
>JAJPJP010000323.1 GCA_021324175.1 Chitinophagia bacterium | reverse complement strand
TCGCCATCCGCGGAAACTATGGTCAAACCAATTATGTCGCTACCAAATCGGCCATCATTGGAATGACCAAGGTTTGGGCCATGGAGCTTGGCCGCTATGGAATTACCGTTAATTGTATTGCTCCCGGATTCATTCAAACAGCCATGACGGATGCGATGCCTGAAGAAGTCAAACAGCAAAGCATTCCACAAATTCCGCTGGGCAAGTGGGGAGTACCTGATGATATTGCAAACGGCTATCTTTATCTCGCCTCAGACGAAGCTTCCTTCGTCAGTGGAATATGCCTTACGATTGACGGTGGCGCGGCGAGGTAAGCTCGGCCCAAGCCATGGATCCGCCAGCCCGGTTTTTCTATTTCCAGAAAAAAAAGTGCGTGATGATCATGGAATCTCAGTATTCACGCAGAACGATAAATAAATTCTTGACCCTATTTTGAGACTGCGAATTTTTTGACGACGGCTCACTAAAATGATTATTTCTTCACTATTTTTATAGAGCAAATACCTTAAACTGATTTTTATGAGAAAAAACCTTATTCACCTTTCTATTATTATGGTTATTGCCGCTACGTTCGCGTCGCAATCCTGCACCAAAACTACCATTCGGACTGTCACAGTTACTGATACGATAAAAGTTACCGTAAACGACACGATTTTACAAAATCCGCCGCCAACCATCGTTGGCTTTTGGGTCGGGAGCTACAAAGTGCCGGGCTACCCGGACAGTGCTTTTTTGAGCTTTGACCTTCGACCAGACTCTGTTTTGCTGGTTGATGGACTTGGTTTCGACGGGGTAACTTATTATTCAGAGGGCACATATAGTCTATCTGGCACAAGCTTTTCATACATTTTTACTACGTTGAACGGCTCTAATACAGGTGTAATGGAGACAGGTACTGGCACATATTCCGCCGGTGCCGGGACCTTGATCGGAGCGTTGCAGATCTCCGGAACATCTGTGACAGGTACATTTTCTCTGACTAAATCACCATAGAAAAAAATTGCTTTGGCGTTTTGTCGATCCCATTGCGGCTAGCAGTCCAGATCAATGCAGACGATTGCCATTTATTTGGCGACGTTTATTATACGCCCGCCAAATTCAATTTGGCCTTGACATATCTTCAACCTTACATAGGGAACGGAAGATTATCGCTCGCTATGGTGAGTTATTGAACGTAAATGCCTCACCATGTGTATTTTTATTATTTTGAAAACTTGCGAAAATCGCGTTTGCGACGCGGCAGAAAGATTGCGGACAACTTGAATAGGTCAGCTCGTTCTTCATGAGGGACAGAGGAAAATATGGTTATGAGAGAATTTCGTGGTCGACAAAATACATATCGATGGCGCCGATATTTTTCGCGTAGATTTTACCGCGGTGGGTACAAGTGAATTCGCCCCTGATGGAATGGTAAACAGCTTCCGAAATATTTACTTTTCCGGGCTCGCCGTTACTTTCCATCCTACTGGCAACATTTACCGTACTGCCCCAGATATCATATGCATATTTCTTCTTCCCCACCACTCCCGCAACCAGCGGGCCTACATGCATTCCAATCCTGATAGTCCATGGTTCGATCCCCTGCTCCATTCGTCTGTTATTTCGAAGAATCATCCATTGCTGTATTTCGATGGCAGCCCTTACCATGCTGGAAACATGTCCATCTCTTTCCGTAGGGATACCGCCCGCACACATATAGGCATCTCCGATCGTCTTTATTTTTTCAAGACCATATTTCTCAATAATTGCGTCAAATTCAATAAAACACTCATTCAGCTCAGAAACTACCTCTTGGGGAGAAAGTTCGTCGGCGATTTTAGTAAACCCTTTAAAATCGGTGAACAACACTGAAACCCTCTCGTAAAACCGGGGAGTTGCCGTGCCCCTGGCTTGCAGCTCTGATGCTACTTCTGCCGGCAGTATATTCAGCAACAGCTGCTCAATCTGGGCCTTTTGACTATCGAGCATCCGATTCACCTTCACCTTATTCCTGTAGTTACGATAGAGAATAAAAGCGAGAACCAGGATCATTCCGAAACCGGTAATAAAAGAGTATGTTGCCAATTTTTGCCTCCGAAGTTCAAGAACCTGTAATTCTTTGTCTTTTTCAAGTAGGGTAATCTCTCCCTGTTTTTTCTCCATCTCAAAGTCAAACTCATACCGGGCAAGTTTCTGGTCAGTTTCCTTATTATAAATACTGTCCTTGATATCCAACAGGAGACTCTGGTATTTGAACGCCTTCGTATAATCATGCAGTGCGGCATAAATAGAGGCTAATCCGGCATAAATATCTTTAAGGTCGTATGAGGATTGGACTTCACGGGCAAGTTGCTCGGTTTTTAAATAGGTCGACCTCGCCGCCTGAAGCCGCTGCTCCTTGAATTGAATGGCAGCTATTTCTTTACCCGACTGAACCATATACAATTTCGAATTGTCGGCCATCGCGGAATCAAAAGCACGCTGCTGATATTTGAGCGCAGTGTCATATTTTTCTCTTAATTCATAGGCTCTCCCGATATTGTACAGGGAATATGCAATATCAACCGTGCCCTCAAATGCAATTTCTTGTTTCCTGAAGTAATGAATGGCAGAATCCGGGTTATTTCCCGCCAGATAGATTTCGCCAATATTGCCGGTGACGGTTCCAACTCCATCAGTATTATCAAGTTCCTGGTACAATGGCAACGCTTTTATATAATAGTTTAGCGCTTTGTCATAATTGATAGCTTTGTGCTGATAGACTGCGCCGATATTGTTATAGGCGTTTGCGATCAAAAATTTGTTCCCGGACTTTTCAGCGTCCTTGAGGAAATCAAAAAAATATTCCAAGGCCTTGGTATCATTGCCCTGGTTTGAAAAAATCGATCCTATATTTCCTTCTATGCTCGCTATCCCTTCCCTGTCATTAAGTTGACGAAAAATTTTCATCGCACGATTCCAGTTATCCAGGGCCGCAATATAGTTTCCCTGTATCCAGCGCCCGCTCCCAATGTACTTGAAAGCCAATGCAAGACTTTTTTGGTTACCAATTTTGGTTGCAAGCTCTTTTGCTTCGGTAGCATTTGAAATCGCGATATCCGGATTGATATCCAGAGTTTTACTGGCTATATTAAGATATAGCGATAGTCTTGCAGTATCCTTTGTCTCTTTTTGTAGTTGAGCACTCAAACTATCTAGAGTTCTATCCTGCGCGCTGCAAAAAAGGGTGCTAATGACAATAAAATTTATGACTGCAGAGAGCTTTAATTTCATGCGATCCCGTTAGTGTAGGTCTTCAAATAAATCTGGACATTTCTCCAGCTACAGTTTCGGCGATTTAAAATAGCGATTTTTTTTTAGTTTTCGGAGAATGGATATACTGATGGAAAACTTACCCAAAAAATGATCGGAGAACAATCACACCCTAGTATGAATAGACGGCGCGGCACCATTAATAGAACGGGCATTAAGACATGCAATTTCATTTTAGGGCTAACCTAAAGGAGGAGTTGACCATTTGAAATGTATTATTGTATAAGCCCTATTGAGCCGGGTAGAATCGTCGACAGTTAAAGCTCGTTGACGAACACAAAATCAATGAACAAATGTCATCGGACATTCAATAATTCCATGGAAACTTCATTTTGAGGTTAACGCGAATTGTTGAAGCCTGAGAATTTTCAAAGGGTATCGTAAGCTAAAACGGAGTCAATGATGGGTCCCGAACTTAGCCGGATTGGCAGCCGGTCAGAAAAACTAATACCAGGCCGATAACGTTTTGCCATATTTCGCTGAGGCTACACTCTGCTCAGATCAAAAGGCATACGTCTGATTCTTTTCCCGGTTGCTGCAAATATGGCGTTGGCGAGCGCAGGGGCAAAAGGCGGCACACCTGGTTCACCAACCCCCTTGATTACGGGGCCCCCATTGGCAAGAATATGAACTTCCACCTCAGGCATTTCGTTTATTCTGATGATCGGGTTATTGTGAAAATTGGTTTGTTCTGTCTGACCATTTTTAAAAGTAATGCCATTCTTCGTCGCCGCGCTCAGCGCCATGGTGGCGGCACCTTCGATTTGCAATGCAGTCATGTCAGGATTTACTACTGTACCCAGGTCAATTACCGAATATACCTTCTCGATTTTAACAGATCCAGCGTGACTGGAAACTACAACGACGTACCCGGCAAGGCCCGCGAAAAATTCATATTGTGCGACGCCCTTTCCCCAACCCTTTGGCAGGGGCTTATCCCAATGAGAAACTTCCTTCAATTTTTGCAGAACGTTCTTGGTGTCGGAGTCTTTAGTAAGCAAGGTCTCGAGCCGAAATGCCATCGGATCTTTTTTTGCTTTGACCGCCATCTCATCAATAAAACATTCATGGGCAAACGCTACGGTCGAACTGGTTACGGAGCGCCAGGCCGCCAGCGGAACGGGGATCTC
>JAJPJP010000378.1 GCA_021324175.1 Chitinophagia bacterium | reverse complement strand
TTACAGGAGATTTGATGACAGTTACCACAACTTGATGGAGTTGGTAGCTGACCAGATTGCGCAGGCCGTCAACAACGCCATCGCTTATGAAGAAGAACGAAAAAGGGCAGATGCGCTGGCGGAGATTGATAAGGCCAAGACGCGGTTTTTTGCCAACATAAGCCACGAATTCCGGACTCCTCTTACCCTAATCCTTGGAAATATAGAAGAAGTATTAAATGACGGGCAAACAGTTGCTGCCAATAACAAAAGATTGGAGCTTGCGCACCGCAATTCGATGCGCCTGCTAAGACTGGTCAATTCGTTGCTTGACTTCAGCCGGATTGAAAGCGGGCGCCAGCAATCGCGATTTATGCTTACCGACATGGCTGCTCTGACGAAAAACCTCGCCTCCAACTTTCGCTCCCTGATTGAGCGAGCAGGATTGGAATTTGAAGTTGACGCCGAAGCGGGAATAAAGCCAGTATATGTCGATCGTTCCATGTGGGAAAAAATCGTGTTCAACCTGCTGTCGAATGCATACAAGTATACGCTTGAAGGAAAAATAACAGTCAACCTGTGCGCTGATCACGGGGGAATGAGGTTGACGGTGACCGATTCCGGGACGGGAATACCCGAAAATGAATTGCCCCACATGTTTGATCGCTTCCATCGCGTGGCAAACAGCGGGGGTCGCACTTTCGAAGGCAGCGGCATAGGCTTGTCCCTCACAAAGGAATTGGTTGCGCTTCACGGGGGTACCATCGAAGTGGAAAGTGTAGAAGGAGGCGGCAGCACATTTGATGTGATTATCCCCTATGGCAAGGAGCACCTGCCTGCTTCCCAGTTGGTGGAAGACAGCCAGGAAACAGCCGAATTCGATCCATCCGAAATTTATCTGGAAGAAAACGGAAGAACGGGAGAATGGGAAGTCGATTCGGCCAATGGTATGTCTGGCAATACAGAAAACCCCCTGGTATTAATCGTCGATGACAATGCGGACATGCGCGAATATGTCCGGTCAGTGGTCGCCCGGGAATTTAGAACATTAACGGCCGCCAATGGCAGCGAAGCCTTGGACAAAATCAATGACCACTCCCCGGCGATCATTGTATCTGATATCATGATGCCGGTTATGGACGGTATCCAGCTTTTAAAGGAATTGAAACGAAACCCCCAGACCCAGGGAATTCCCGTTATACTCCTCACGGCGAGAGCCGGTGAAGAATCACGCATCGAAGGTTATGACATTGGCGCGGATGATTACCTGGTCAAACCTTTTTCAACGAAGGAAATTTTATCCAGGATCAGGGCGCAGCTTAAGATTAAGCGGACCCAGGAATTTGCATTGAAGAATTTATTTTATGTCTTTAATGAGGTTCCATTTTCGATTGCCGTTTTGAAAGGCGAAGACCTGGTGGTCGAATACGCCAATAAATACACGCTTGACATTTGGCAAAAATCAAAGGAAGAAGTTTTCGGGAAGCCTATGTTCGAAATAAGACCTGAAACAAGGGATGCCGTCAAACCAATTCACGAGGAAGTGTATCGAACGGGTAAGAGATTTTCAAACTACGAAATTCCTGTTCCCGTGTTAAGAGATGGAACAACAAAAATGTGCTACTTCAATTCCACGCTGGATCCGATGTTTAATGAAGAGGGCAAAATCATTGGCCAGCTGGCTACGTCCTCGGAGGTCACAGAACAGGTTTATGCCAGGAAAAAAATTGAAGAAAACGAAAAAGAATTGCGCCACCTGAATCAGCAGCTTGGTAAAGAACTCCATGCCACCCAGGAATTGCAAAATCTGGGCAGCCAATTAATATATAAAGAGACAGGAGAGCAGGATGTTTATGACTTGCTGCTTGGTACGGCCACCTACCTGATGGGAAGTGACTTCGCGAGCCTGCAATGTTACGATCCTGAAACGGAGTCGCTTAGGCTTTTGGCTCATAAGAATTTTCACGCCGCGTCAGTTTCGGCATGGCAAAAAATCAAAGCAGATTCGGAATCGGTATGCGGCCTCGCATTGCGGCATAATTCGCGCATTTTGGTTCCGGACGTTGAGAACGAGGGTTTTCCACAAGAACAGTTCGACTTATACCGACTTTCAGGAATTCGCGCGGTCCAGTCGACGCCGCTGATTTCCAGGAGTGGCGGTCTTGTCGGTATGATCAATTCGCATTGGAAGAATCCTAAGACCTTCGCCGAAGACGACTTCAGGTTATTTGACTTGCTGGCCAGGCAGGCAGCTGACCTGATTGAAAGAAATGAATCGGAAAGAAAGTTAAAGGAAGGGGAGGAGCAGCTGCGAAATTCGAATGAGCAACTTGAATTACTGATGCAGCAACTGGAGAAAATTGTTACTGAACGTACGGCCGAGTTGCTAAAAGCCAATCGCGAACTGGAGTCGTTTACCTATATAGCCAGCCACGATTTGCAGGAACCGCTTCGCAAGATCATCAGCTTTATCCAGCTCATTGAGGCGAAGGAAGAAGATGCCAATTCCTTCGACAAATATTTTGAGAAAATCAGTGCCGCTGCAAGGAGAATGAAAGCCTTGATCGAATCTGTGCTTGCCTATAGTTATATATCAAAGTCTGAATTATCTGTTGAGATAGTCGATTTGAATAAAGTCCTGTCCAACGTGATTAGCGATTTTGAAATTCTCATTAATGAAAAAAAAGCAACGATAACCTTTAGCAAACTTCCGGTCATCAAAGGCAGCCCGCCGCAGATGCACCAACTATTCAGCAATATCATCGGCAATTCGCTCAAGTTCACTAAACGGCAGCCCGAGATAAAAATTACAAGCGCACGGGTTATGGGAGGTAAACTGCCCGGGAAAGGAGCCATTCACGAGCGCCAGGCCTACGTGCAACTTGTTTTTGCCGACAACGGAATTGGGTTTGAGCCTCAATTTGCGGAAAAGATATTCGTGCCATTTCAGCGACTCCATAACAGGAACGAATATGGGGGCACAGGTATTGGATTAAGTATTGTGCAACGAATTGTCGAGCGACACAGCGGCGAAATTTCGGTTGAGTCGAAGGCAGGAGAAGGTACCGTCTTTAGTATTTGGCTGCCGGTTGCGTGAGACAGTTAGCGGAGGCTCAGCTGGCTTGCGAGGCTGTCTGCCGTTTGTAAATCCATTTGAATGACAGGGAGGTATTCCGCGATGTATGCTTTTATGCGGGAATTCGTCCCACTGCCTTCTTCCCGGATGAATAAAGCGATGACACGCTGATGATCCGCGATCGATCCGTTGATATAGACCGAGTCGAGAGATCGCCCCCTAAAAAACTGAAGATTCTCAATGAATGTTTCATGAACTAAATCGGCGCTGTGCGGAATAGGTATTTCGAATGCAGCGGATAAGGAATCCAGTGATTTTTCGGCGTTGCTGTGATTGGTCGCCATGGCTTGTCCAAAATACTTGATTGAATCACTATTTCCGTCTTGGGCGGCGTACTTCCCCGCACCAATCTCATTAAAGTTTGCTTGTGACGCATTGATCAAAAAAGCGCTGTCAGTGCTTCCTAACCGGTTTTTGTCTTTTTGCTCCTGCCTGGGTTGGCGTTCGTGGCAGCCAAGAGCAAGCACAGTCAAAGCCGACAGCAGCAAAATCTTCCTTTTCATAAATTAAATCGACAATATTCAAGGCTTCGCCTATGCTGAATTTACCCCAAACCGCATGCTACTGTCGCAGAAAGCAGGAAATCACAAGAAATTGATCACTTTAAACCGTTTAAATTTGCGCCGGTGCCGGCGATGGAAAAGAACGCGTAGAATTAATGCCTCGGCTCGAGCAAGCTTGCGGTTCATCGTCTCGATCAGTACAGTGGCGCTTTCTATGCAACATTGCAACAATTGACTTGTCTTTTACAAACAGCCCCATTCCTTTACCGGCAACTTTACCATTATGCGCAATACTTTCGTCACATTCTTCCGAAATTTTCGCAAAAACAAAACATACGGCTTCCTGAACATTTTTGGTCTGGCGATCGGCATCGCATGTACCGGCCTGATTTTTCTTTGGGTGGAATCGGAGACAAGTTTTGACAGTGTGCACCTCAAAAAGAACAGGATTTACATGGTCATGAACAACTGGCCCTTCATAGGGCATTTTGCCACATATTCAAGTACTCCCGGCCTGATGGGACCGGCGATTAAATCGGAGATCCCCGGCGTCATCAATACCTGCAGGACGACGGAAGGCTTCCGCACAATCCTTGTCAGGAGTGGCGAGCGTTCTTTCTATTCCAATGGGTACTACGTGGATTCATCCTTTTTCAGCGTATTTAGCGTCCATTTCGTGCAAGGCAATCCGGCTACCGCGTTCAAGCAGCCTTATTCCATTGTGATTACTGAGTCCGCGGTAAAAAAATTTTTTGGGGATGAAAAAAATGTAATCGGGAAAACTGTGAGGTTTGACAATGCTCATGATTACCAGGTCACCGGCGTGATCAGCGACCTGCCTGAAAACAATACCTTTCAGTTGGAGTGGGTCGCGCCCTTCGAGATTTTTTATAAGGAAAATGACTGGTTGAGCAACTGGGATTCGAACGGCATTCTGACATTCGTGGAACTTGATGGTAAGAGCTCTCTTGCATCCATTGACAATCTTTTGCACGACTTCATCAAAAAAAGGGTCAAAAATACCATTGTCAGCAGCTTCCTCTTCCCGATGAGTGATTGGCACCTTCGTTCAGGCTTTGAAAACGGCAAACCCACCGGCAGAGGGAGGATTGAATTTGTCCGCATGTTTACACTGATCGCCTGGATCATTCTTTTCCTGGCGTGCATTAACTTCATGAACCTGTCGACAGCACGAAGCGAAAAGAGAGCAAAAGAAGTGGGCGTTAGGAAGGTTTTGGGCTCAGGCAGAAGCCGCCTTGTATCCCAGTTTATTGGAGAAGCGGTGCTGATTGCATACATCGCGGTATTACTTGGAATCCTCTTGATGGCGCTGGCTATTCCTGCATTCAATACGCTATCACAAAAGAGCCTTTCCCTCAATCTTGGTAATCCACTTCATATCGTGTGGCTTTTACTGGTCGGTCTGCTCTGCGGCATCGTAGCCGGAAGTTATCCCTCGCTGTACCTCTCGTCCTTTAACCCGGTTTTTGTACTGAAAGGGACAAAATTGAAAACCGGTAGCGCAGGAGTAATTCGTAAAGGACTTGTTATCGCGCAGTTCTCCATATCAATCATCCTCATCATCAGCACGATCATTATTTACCAACAAATCCAGCACGTAAAGAGCCGCGACCTGGGTTACGACAAGGACAACCTGATCGTCATGGATGTTCAGGGAGATATGGGAAAAAGATATCCTTCCATCAAGCAGGACCTTCTGGCGACGGGGCTCGTTGAAAATACCGCATTGACAAGCCACGATATCATTTACGGTGGGAACAACAGTGACCATTACAGCTGGAACGGAAAGGATCCGAACCAACAGGCTGTCATTTCTCAGCGCTATGTAAGCCCGGAGACAATTTCCGTGAATGGCATTAAGTTGATAGCCGGCCGTGATTTCAACGCGAATGCTGCGACCGACAGCATGAACATCATCGTGACACAATCCCTCGCACGCCTGATGAAATTAGCTAACCCGGTCGGCAGCGTGATTTACGACGACTCGACACCCTACAAGATCGTGGGAATGGTTAAGGATTTTATATACGGCGACATGTACAATGGTTCCGATCCCGTGATTTTTTTCTGTTCCCCGCATAATGAGTACAGCAGTAATATGTACATCCGGCTAAGGCCGGGCCTGGACCCGGCGCAGGCCGTCGCAAGGATCGGCGCCATAATGAAAAGCGATAACCCTGTCTATCCATTCCAGTACCATTTTGTCGATGACCAATTCAACCAAATGTTTCTTGCTGAAATGCTGGTCAGTAAATTGTCCCGGGTCTTCGCTGCGCTGGCGATCATCATTTCCTGCCTGGGCCTTTTCGGACTTGCGGCATATACTGCGGAGAGAAGAACCAAGGAGATCGGCATCCGCAAAGTACTTGGCGCAACCGTTCCGGGGCTCGCCGGCCTTTTGTCGTTTGAATTTCTCCAGCTGATCGCCATCTCTTCGCTTGTCGCCTTTCCAATCGCCTGGTTTGCCATGCACACCTGGCTGCAAAATTATTCGTACCGCGTAACAATCCATTGGTGGGTATTTGGGGCTGCTGCCATCGCAGGCATCCTGATATCGATGGTAACAATCAGCTACCAGGCACTCCGGGCCGCCCTGGCGAATCCGGTGAACAGCCTGCGGGCGGATGGATAGTGACAACCCCGGACTCCGTCAGGACCTGGCAGGAGCCGCATTCCAGGGATCGACGGCGCATTTCGAGCCATCGTCTTTTTGCTTCTTCCATATCGTCACCCGCTTGCAATATTCGATTGCCGGCTTGCCATTCGAATCATTCCTGGTTATCTGGCTTTGTTCGATCAGGTGTGCGCATTATCTTATCACTTCTTTTAGTTAAGCTTTCAGGCAGCTCGCTTGCTCAATATCCGGTTGATAAATATCCCGCTGTCCAATACGGAAAATACCCGAAGTGGATCATGCGAGACAGGAATCAGAAAAATAACAGCATTGCATATATGTTGACCGTTCCGCACTTCTTTAAAAACAAGGACAGCCTGACTCTTGTACTGGCTTCGAACTCCGACAGATGGGACACTTCATATTCCTATGTGGCGATGCTCAGAAATGGCAAAGTGTAGCAACGACTCTTGGAGCTCATGCATTTTTCTGACTTAAATGTATTTGAGCCGGTTGGTGTGGCGGATAAGCCTGACGAATATTATAGAAATTGAAGAGTGATCGTCTCAGATTTGGCCGCAGTCGGTCAGTAATTCCTCCTATTCATTCCTTACGTACCCTTCCATCGAGGTCTACCCGCGAAATTGATATT
>JAJPJP010000079.1 GCA_021324175.1 Chitinophagia bacterium | reverse complement strand
TGATTCGGCTATAATAATTGAGGCTTGAAGATAAGATTACTATTGGGGACTTCCCATTCTCGATCGATGCGTCAACTACGAGCTGTGCGGTGGAATTAGCAAGGTTAAAATTGATAGACTTCTCACAACCTATCATACCCAATGTCATAACCAGGCACAAAATCTTCCTGACCATGCGACAAATTTAGATAAAGTAAGCCGGAGATCCGGGATGTCCAAAGTTGGCAACCCCGCAACTTCCATTTACCTCATCTTATTTTAGCTTTGCGGACCGATTCGAGGGCGTTAACAAAAAAGCCCCGTTTAATTGGGGCTTTCCTTATCAATTCGAGTTGGTCTAACCTAAATAAGCCTTTAATGCGTTGCTATACCGTGCCTTCTGGAGGCGCTTTATTGCCCTTTCCTTGATCTGCCGAATTCGTTCTTTGGTCAGATCGTACTTTTGTCCGATTTGCTCAATGGTTACTCCATTTTCTCCATCCAGGCCGAAATAAGCATTAACGATTTCCGCCTCTCTTGGCGACAGGGATTTAAGTACTCTTCGAATCTCAGCCCTCAACGAATCTTTCATCACATCGTCATCCGTATCGTCAGCTCCTTCCAACAAATCTCCCATCGCCACATCTTCAGCTTCGTGAACTGGGGCATCGAGGGAACTATGGCGAGTATTACTTTGGAATATGTTATTAATTTCCGTTTCGCTCATTTCAAGTAATTCCGCAAGCTCCTCGGTGCTGGGTTCCCTTTCATGCTCCTGCTCAAAGGCCATATAGGCCTTGTTAGCCTTATTGTATGTGCCAATTTTGTTCTGAGGCAGCCGAACTAACCTGCCCTGTTCTGCCAGCGCCTGGAGGATAGATTGCCTGATCCACCAAACGGCATAGGAGATAAACTTGAAACCTTTGGTCTCATCAAAACGCTGAGCTGCCTTAATTAACCCGAGGTTTCCCTCGTTAATTAAGTCACTCAGTGATAATCCCTGGTGCTGATACTGTTTCGCCACTGAAACCACAAACCTCAAATTCGCCTGGACAAGCTTATCCAAAGCCCTTTGATCACTCATTTTGATCCGTTGCGCCAAAACAGTCTCCTCTTCAGGAGTAATCATTGGAATCTTGGATATTTCCTGCAGATACTTTTCAACCGCCTGGGAATCCCGATTGGTGATTTGCGTAGCAATCTTTAGTTGCCTCATATTAAATTATAAAAAGTTGACAATTAAATTGTCGGGTACAGAGATAACGTTAATTAGACGGTAAGAGTTCGGGGAAAGCTGCAAAAAGAATGTTATTTCCACCTGTAAACCTCCAGAACTACTGCAAAATTATAACGCGAATTTGGAAGTTCATAGCGTCACAATTAAAAATCAGTGATTTTGCTGAAAAAGTTATCAGATTGCTGTTAATAAATATCGATTGAACCCCTCTAAATATCCCATGAAACCCTTGCCAAGACTGAGATTCAGCGAAGTTGCCATAAAAAGAGCAATCACCCTAAAATTCATAAAAAATATTTATAACTAGTTATTTAGTTATACATTTGATTGGATAACTAAAAACTTAGTTAAAATGAAGGTGCTAACCAAAGCAGAGGAGCAAGTCATGCTCATATTGTGGAAGCTGGGTAAAGGGTTTTTAAAAGAAATTACTGACGCGGCCCCTGATCCCAAGCCTCATCCGAACACCATAGCCACAATCCTGAAAATATTGGTTGAGAAGAATTTTGTCGAATATGAAGTTCAAGGTCGGAACAACCTCTATAAGGCCAAGGTTGGCAAAGTTGAATATGGGAAAAGATCCGCCACACAGCTTGTAAAAGGTTATTTCGAGGGGTCTCCCGCAAAACTCGTATCGCAATTTGTCAATGATAATAAATTGACAATAAATGAATTAGAAGACATTCTTCAGCAAATTAGAAACGCAAGAAACGGATGACGACGTTGCCAATTTATTATGCCATCAAATTGATTGCCATATCAGATATGCTCTTTGGCGAATGGGCTTTTTATCTTGCGATTTCAGGCGTCCTTTTCTATTCATTTATTAAGGGGCTCTTTTACCTGGCAGGTATCCGGGAAAAATACCCTTGCCCAGAAATCAATGGCCTTAGGCTTTTCTGGACCTCTGAACCTGGATCGCCCTTTTCTTTTTTCTATAATATCTTTTGGAGTGATAGACTGGAAATCCGGAGCGAATTTAGAAAACAAATATTGCGACAAGAAATTTACCATGTCCGACAATATCATGTCTTGGACATCTTTTGCCCAGAAATTGTCAATTGCTTAATTTGCTTCAATCCGTTTTATTTCTTGATAAAAAAGGAAATGAGGCTGGTACATGCGTACCTGGCAGATGAATATCCGTCCTCGGGCAACGATAATCTCACCTATGCCGAGTTTTTGGTTCGCCAAAAGATTCGAGCTGCTCGATTAAGTTTAACAAACACATTTTTTCACCAACAAATAAAACGTCGTATTGCTATGATTACACGAAAAAATAATCGACGCTATTTTTACGCCGGTCGGTTTTTGATTCTTCCCCTTTTGGAGGTGCTGTTTTGCGCGTTTGGAACCACTGTCAAATCCGCGTTGCCCGGACAAATTTTGGCTCTGATGAATCAATCCCCTGCCGAAACCAACGACTCGTCCTATAAGGAAGTGGAGAATTACCTGCTGAGAAATTTGCATTATCCTGCAAAAGGCCTCGACGAAAACGCTTCGGCGGCGGTTAACGTAAAAATTGTCATTGACAATTCGGGCCATTGCAGAAGCGCTGAAGCGATAGAGTCGATTCCAGCCGACTCGAAATATTTTGAAATTCGCATAATTGGAAAGCCGCGGCATTCAAAGTCCATCGCTGGGAAACCCATACGATATGATTACATGAATCCAGGGTTTTCCGTTTACAAGGAACAGGTGACCAAAACTTTATCTGCATTCAGGCTGGCTAAACCGGGAAGACATGATATTACCATGTTTTTCCGTGTTCTTTTCCAAATTGGAAAAGAGCGCTCGAATTTGTAAAGGGCAAAACGACCATGAAGTCGAAGAAGATCAGTAAATGATTTCCTTTTCTTTAATCCATAGGATCAACTCCTTTCGTGCCGCATTTTCTACGCGACCGACAATTTTCGCAGATAACCCAAAAGCTTTCGCCTGTGCAATAAGGTCATCAGCCGCTGACTTTTCGGTGAATATTTCCAGCCGATGCCCCATGTTAAAAACCTGGTACATTTCTCTGTCGTCTGAACCCGAAGATTGCTGAATAAGCCGGAAGACAGGGGGCGGTTCAAACATATCGTCTTTAATTACCCGTAAGTTGCCGGGAAGGTATTTCATACATTTTGTTTGTCCTCCTCCGCTGCAATGGATCAATCCCGATATTGAATGGAAATTCCGTTCCAATATAAGTTTCATTAGCGGCGCATAGGTTCGTGTCGGACTGAGCAATAACTTGCCAACAGAGGTATTAATGTGCACGCCATTGTAGTTGACGGCAATTTGGTCCGTTAGTCCATATTTTCCGATATAAGCAATGTCTTCCCTTAAAAGGTCATCATAGGATTCCTGAAAATGAATAGCATATTCCCTGCTCAGGAGATCGTGTCGGGCACTGGTAAGACCATTGCTGCCAATGCCACTATTATATTCCGCTTCGTAGTCAGCTTTCCCGTCGCTCGCCACTCCTATTATGACATTTCCAGATTTGATGTTCTGGTTGGTGATCAGCTTTACCTTTTTCATCCGGACTGCCATTGTACCATTAACCGCAATTGTCCGAACCAGATCACCTACGTCTGCTGTTTCCCCCCCAAGATAATGGACGTGAACTCCTAAGTTTTCAAGCTCTTCAAAAAATTCTCGGCTACCATCAATTATCGCCGTTAAAACTTCTTCTGGGATATTTCGCCTGTTCCTATCGATGGTTGATGAAAATAGAAAATTATCATATGCGCCCACACAAAGAAGGTCATCGAGATTCATCACGATTGCGTCCCTCGCAATTCCTTTCCACACAGTGACGTCACCGGTTTGCTTCCAATACAGATATGCGAGTATGCTTTTGGTCCCGGCTCCATCAGCGTGCATTAAATTAACCCATTCGGCATTGTTTCCGAGAAAATCAGGAAAAATTTGGCAAAAAGCGTAAGGATAAAGCCCTTTATTCAGTTTTTCTGTCGCTTTATGTACGTCTTCTTTTTGAGCTGAAACGCCCCGCCGAGCATAGAGTGACATGGATGCTTATAATTTAAGGTATGAATTGTACATACTTAAAGGCAGCAAACTTACAACTTAATAGGCAGCCTGTAAATTCCCAGGTCAGGACTTTACAACTTCTATTGTATTTTAGCGCCAGATAATAAAAATGAAGGTACATACAGACTTGGAGCAACTTCCTGGTTTCAAGAATGCAGTTGTTACAATTGGAACATTTGATGGCGTTCATACTGGCCATCAAAAAATCATCCAGCAGTTAAAGCAGGCCGCTGAAAGCCTGGGGGGAGAAACGATTATCATTTCATTTTTTCCCCATCCACGGAAAGTCGTAGGGAATAAGCCGGTAAAGCTGATCAACACATTAGACGAGCGCATCGAACTTCTCAGGCTTTGCGACATTGATCATTTGGTGGTTATACCTTTTACTGATGCCTTTTCCAGGCAACCCGCGGATCAATACGTCCGGCAATTCCTCATTGAAAAATTTCAACCGAGGATTATCGTGATAGGATTTGATCACAGGTTTGGAAGAAATCGCGAAGGTGACTATCATCTGCTGGAACGATTGCGCGCTGAGGGCAACTATGAACTCCTCGAAATCCCGGCTCATGTCCAACATGAGGTGTCGGTAAGTTCGACAGCGATTCGAGAATCGGTTTCACGGGGCGACATATCAATTGCAAATGAGCTGCTGGGCTACGATTTCTTTTTTTCCGGGGTCGTCGTTGAAGGCGACAGGCTTGGGAGATCAATCGGTTTCCCTACGGCAAATCTTCTCGTAAATGATCCTGAAAAATTGCTGCCGGGAGATGGCGTCTATGCTGTGGACGCGCTTTTGTTTGGGTACACACAAAAAGCAAATACGTCAAATCGGATTCCAGGTATGATGAATATTGGCTTGCGGCCGACCGTCGATGGCAGTCGAAGAAGGATCGAAGTAAATATTTTCCAATTCGATAGAGATATTTATCGTCAAACCCTGCGCGTATTCGTAAAGAGGTTTCTGCGCGTGGAAAAAAAATTCACTGGCATCAGTGCATTAAAAGAGCAACTCGAAAAAGATCGCGAGGCTGCCAGCCAATGAACAATCAATTTCCTGCCTTTCAATCAGGCGCTCATTTTTGCAATCATTTCTTTTAATAACGATGAGTCGTCAGCCCCGGCATTGTTTACGCCGATGCTCTTAAGGTTACATTCATGAAGAAGAATCAACGCACTTTCAACGCCCTCAAAATTGTATCGCTTTGCAGCTGAAATATAATCTCTTACAAAAAAAGGATTCGTTCCGATATTGCTTGCAATGGTTTTTTCGTCTTCGGCCGTTTGTCCAAAGACCATATAGATCTTGCTAAAAAAATTGTAAAGGGCGGGAAGGATCAATTGTATCGGAGCTGCCTTGGGGTTGGCCTCGAAGTATTGGATAATTCGGATCGCCTTGGGCATATCTCGCCTGCCCAATGCTTCCTGCAATTCAAATACGTTGTATTCTTTGCTAATACCAACATACATTTCAATGTCGTCCTCCGTAATTGCCCTCCGGCCCATCAGGTTAATAAGGATTTTCTCAACCTCGTTATTAATCCGGCTTAAATCGTTCCCGATATGATCGACAAGCAAAATAAGCGCCTTCGGCATAATTGAATATCCTTTTGCCTTGATCAACTCGCTTGTCCAGTTTGGTAGCTGATTGTCGTACATTTTCTTGGCTGAAAACACCTCAGCCTTTTCCTTAAGGAGCCTTGCCAAGCGGCTCCGCCCGTCAATTTTCTTTTCTTTATGAGAAACGACGAGAATCGTGGAGGCCAGGGGGTTTTCAATATAGGCTTCCAATTTGTCAAGGTCCCGCATTTGTTGGGCTTCCTTTAGCAGAACCACTTGTCTTTCACCAGTCATTGGATACCGCCGGCAAGCATTTATGACTTCTGCCCATTGTGCATCTTTGCCGTAAAAAACACTTAGATTAAAAGCTGCTTCTGAGGGCGATAAGATTTGGTGCTCTGCAAATTCAACAAGCTCATCAATATAAAATTCTTCTTCGCCTTCGAGCCAATAAATGGGTTTAAACCGCTTCTGTTTCCAGTCACTAAGAATTCTCTCGACGTTCATGAGCGCAAAATTACGGATGGAGCTCGAATGAACATTCATACTTTGTAAATGTAGATATCTTTTGTAACTCTCTGATTAATAGTCCATAAAAATGTTAGTAAATGCCAGATTCAGACATGGATTTAGAACTTTGGCACGGTTTTAGAATTTATGGCCAGTTAGAAAACCAAATTAGCTTTCAACTAGCTAACCTTCAAAAATTTTTATAACTATAACAACAAACCATGAGTACGACCAACTATCCATCAGCAATGCCCCAGAACGATCCTCCAAGAAAAGATTATAAAAATCTTGTAATTGGACTGCTTGCAGCGGGCTTTTTAGGAACGTGGGGCTATGTCTTGTATAATAACAACAAGCAAGACCAGGTTCAGCAACAGCAACAAACACAAATTGCCAAAGTAACAGATGAAAAAGGCCAAATCCAGAAAAATTTCGACGACGCCTTAGTTCGTTTGGATTCTTTGACAGGCACAAACAACAAGCTACAATCTGAATTAAGCGACCGCAATTCTGACATTGCTAAGAAAAAAGCTGAAATCCGCAGCATTCTTCACAAGTCAAATGCAACTTCAGCAGAACTTGCCAAAGCAAAATCATTGATCAACGATTTAAATGGCAAGATTACTGATCTTGAAAAACAAGTATCTGACCTGACGACAGCCAACACGCAATTGACAGCAGACAAAACGCAATTGACAGCAGATAAGGATAAACTCACTCAGGATCTCCAGACATCCACTGCCACAAATCAGGACCTTTCCAAAAAAGTTGATATTGCATCAACGCTTAATGCATCCAATATAACGATTACTCCGATGCACAGCAAAAAAGATGGACAGGAAAAGATGACTACTAATGCAAAAAAAGTTGACAAGCTGGTGATAGCTTTTGACGTTGACAACCGAATCGCAACTACAGGTCCAACTGATGTTTATGTATGCATCACAGCGCCTGATGGCAAGCCAGTTTCGGTTCCTTCCCTCGGTTCTGGAACATTCACGACCCGCGACGAGGGCGACAAACCTTATACAGCTAAAGTTGGAGTAGACTTTGAATCCGGCAAGAAGAAATCAGTTCAATTTGCCTGGAAACAAGATACTCCGTTCGAAAGAGGCATCTATTCAATTCAGATCTATCACAACGGATATAAGATTGGCGAAGGCACAAAAGAACTAAAGAAAGGTGGAATTTTCGGATAATACTTAATTGAACTCATTATTCTGAAAAACCGATAAAAATAAAATGCCCCGCGAATTCGCGGGGTTTTTTTATAGTATTGCCCTAAGTGACGCTCTTCCCGTATTAATCGTCTGACCTTCTCCTGGCTTTCGGCCTTCATATTGAAGGTTCAATTCCAGGTTTCCTCCCAGTTTTTTAGTGAAATCGATACTCCAGATATAGTTTTTCCCCGGTAATAAGCCGTCCAAGATAATATAACTGACAGTTGATGATGGATTACCATTGTACTGGATACCTGTGTAAGTGAATTTTACATCGATGGATGTGCTTTGCAAAATGTTATATTTCATTTCGGAATTGATAGAATTCGATGAATAGACCTGCCCGCCATAAGACGCGGCGTTAATTTTGCTGTAGTACTTATATCCGGCTGTAATTCGAAATGTGCTCTTTCGTACGTAGGTAAAATCCGGTTCCAGGGAATATTGCTTGAGATTATAATCACTGCTGTCGATGTCGGTGCTCGAGCTGGAAAGCTGATTTATCCCTGTTTTAAATATTCCGTTAAAAGCAAAAGATCGAGAAAAGCTGAATCGAGGCCTGAATGTCCACTCCCGAAGATATTTGCTTTCATAGCCGTACGTAAGTAATGATTTGCTTGAATTTATAGAATTGTTAATATCAAACCCCCACTTGGGACTCGATTTATTATAAGCGTAGGTATTGGTGAATATTGAAGACCGGGATATCAAGGAGGTATCGTCGAGGGGGAGCTTCCTTACCGGATTCAACTGCACAAGGCCGTTGGCCTGTTCCTTTTGGTTGAGTTGCAAGGAGCTTTGAAAATTCATATTCCCGAGTATTCTTTTGAACCCTTTGCTTTTGAAGGGCGAGATAATGGAACGTGGGTTAATGCTGACGCTGTAATTAAATGTATTGTAATTGGCTTTTACATAATCATTGGTCGGAGTGTATACCCGGATATACTGCGCCTGGTCCTGATATTGCGCCAATACAAACTCATTTAGCTGCTGGATGCCATCCTTATTGAGATCAATCCAGGTGTACTGGCCGGTGCCTGCAGGAACTTGGAGATATGTATAAATCTGCTTTTGCTCCTGACCCGATCCAACTTCAAACAATATATTTCCTACCACAAGCCCCTTCCATTCATTGACTATATATTCTGCACGCCCTAGCAAAGTTTTGTCAGATTTCTGCGAATTGACAAGGCTGTCTAGTACCTGAAGCGTCCGATATGTTGCCGTTAAGTGCAACTGGTGATGTTTATTTCGCAAAATGTCGGCCGTCAGGCTCAGGTTGTTGCTGCGGTCTCCTTTCAACAACAGTTTTCCGTAAGGATATGAGTTTTCCCTGTTCTCATAAGTGAGCCCCCAGTGATTGCCTTTCTTTGTTGGTGACCTGATAAAGGCTTTAAAACTTTGAAAGGCAAAGCTCGTGGCCGAAACGGTGTCAGAAATCGGATCACGGATTTCATTGTGCTCAATGGAATAAACAGCGCCCACCGTGTAATTGCCAATGTTTGCGAATTGTTTGGATATGTCAAGTGTGGGGCGCAGATAATAACCCTTACCGAAGGTACCGTTGCTGTTGGTAAGGCTGATCTGATTGTTCAGCGTGAAGCCGGCTACCTGCTGAAATTGTGTTAGGGAGTTCCGGATTCCCGTGAAGTTGCTTCCTCTCTCGTAATTGTCAAATTCATACTTGAGCGAATTTTTCTTCTTATCAATTAGTTGAAAACTTGTCGTGAATAAGGACTCGTTGGTATTTGCACTATTTAGCTGCAACGGCAATCCCCAGTCCCTGAGAAACTCAACCGTTCGCAGGGGTTCGATCGGCTGAAACCTGGCGTCGACGTATTCGTATCCTAAGATGCTGATCAGTTGGAGACTGTTTTTAGCAGACGCAAACGGGTGTGTATTTTTTAATTG
>JAJPJP010000180.1 GCA_021324175.1 Chitinophagia bacterium | reverse complement strand
TTTCCGGCCAATAAAAAATGAATTAGGTCAGTTCTTAATAATTTGATGATATTTTCGTTAAGGATCAGGGAATTGTGGCCCAGTTTTCGCGAATAAGTTTTCTGTTTAAATAACTATCCTTAAATCCTAGAAGATGTCCCGATTAATAATTATATCCAACAGGCTTCCTTTTTCAATCGATCGCGAGGGAGACAAGATCAGTGTTCGCCAAAGTTCTGGTGGATTGGTTTCGGCCATAAAAAGCTATTTCGAAAATGCCAATGATCGCGATAAGACAATAACCGAAAAGTTGTGGGTCGGAGTGGCCGATTTTCCAAGACAGGACTGGCAGGCAGTGGAGCAGGAACAAAATGAACATGAAGATTTTAAAGTATTGCCACTCTTCGCTTTTTCCGATAAACAGTTGTACGAGGACTATTACAATGGGTTTTCCAATTCGGTATTATGGCCTCTATTTCATTATTTTTCTTCGCTTGCCGAATTTAAAGCAAACTACTTTGACGCCTACATTAAGGTAAATCTATTTTTTGCAGATCAGCTTACACCGTTGCTGCACCCAGATGACACCATTTGGATCCACGATTATCAGCTGATGTTACTACCGCAATTGCTTCGGGGCGAGAATCCGGAACTGAGCATTGGGTTTTTTTTACACATACCTTTTCCATCATATGAGATTTTCAGGTTACTTCCGACCGAATGGAAAAAGACATTATTACAGGGAATTATGGGAGCCGATCTGATCGGATTTCATACACATGATTATGTCCAGCACTTTATCCAATCAGTGAAAATAGTTCTTGGCGTCGATACTTATTTTCAAAACCTGCAATACCAGGATAGGCTGGTTAAAGTTGACTTATTCCCCATTGGTGTCGATTTCAAGAAATTCAATTCGACCCGAAATGACCCAACAATCATGCGAATGCGTGATGATCTCAAGAAAAATTTCGAGCATAAGAAAATCGTCTTTTCTGTCGATCGTTTGGATTACACCAAAGGGCTAATGTCAAGACTGATGGCGATAGAGTATTTCTTGAACACCTACCCGCAATGGCGCGAAAGAGTAGTCTTTATTTTGAATGTTGTGCCATCCAGGGACACCATTAAAGCCTATGATGATAGAAAAAAAGAAATAGAAGAGAAAATTGGAACCGTTAATGGAAAATTCTCCACAATAAGTTGGCAGCCAATTATATATAGATATAACCATTTGAATTTTACGGAACTTATGGCTTTGTACCATGCCGCGGACGCCGCTTTAGTAACACCGCTGCGAGACGGTATGAATCTGGTAGCCAAGGAATATGTGGCGACGAGTAGTGAAGGGGGCGTGTTGATATTGAGTGAGCTTGCAGGTGCGGCCAGCGAGTTAAACGAGGCACTTTTGGTAAACCCGATAGATATGGTCGATGTAGGTGGAGCGATTAACCGGGCGTTGATTATGCCTGAAGCTGAGAAAAGAAATCGGATTACGATCATGCAGAAAAGGCTTCAAGATTATGACGTTGTGCGATGGGTTGGGGATTTTCTGGAGCAGTTGTCAATAGTCAAGAGGGAACAACAGAAATTTGAAGTTCGTGTCGTTGACGAACGTATTGTAGGAATGCTCAAAGATCAGTATGAGGAATCTCATAAAAGATGCTTGCTTCTGGACTACGACGGCACCCTTGCACCCATCACGCGGATTCCCTCCCAAGCCATTCCCAACAAGCAACTCATCGACTTTCTGCGCAACCTAGCAGCAGAAGACCGTAACTATGTTACGATCATAAGCGGAAGGGAGGGGGATGTTTTGGAAAAATGGTTTGGTGATCTACCATTGACCTTGGTTGCTGAACACGGAGCCAGTATTAAAAAGAAAGGTGAAGCCTGGAGACATGAAGTTTCAGTAGCAGATAAGTGGAAAGATCAAATTCGGCCGCTTTTAAAGTTCTTCGTGAATCGGTGCGCCGGGTCATTTATCGAAGAAAAGCGAAATACGATTGCCTGGCATTATAGAAATACGCAGGGTGGTCTTGGATTTACCCGGTCTCGGGAACTTTTGAATAACCTTACGCAATTGATTCAGAATTCACCGCTCCAAGTCGTTGACGGAAACAAGGTAATCGAAGTCAGGATTTCTGGTTTCGACAAAGGTGTTGCAGTGTTAAAGATCGTTAACGAGATTTCTCCGGATTTTACGCTATGTATCGGTGATGACATTACAGATGAGGACATGTTTAAAGCACTTGAGCAAAGAACAAGAGCTTATACGATAAAGGTAGGATATGGTTCGACGGCTGCGAAATATACGATTATCTCCCAGGCGCAGGTACTACCTCTCCTGGATCATTTAACAGAAAATGCATATGCAGGTTCACAAATATAATCTTGGCGTTATAGGTAACTGTTCCTATCTGGCGTATGTTGATACAAAGGCTGATGTTAAGTGGATGTGTTTGCCGAGGTTCGATAGTAGTTTCCTATTTGGATCTCTTCTTGATGAAGAAAAAGGGGGACACTTTTATATTACACCCGCCTCGGACCAATATCAGTCGCGTCAGTATTATGTTCCAAATACCAATGTTCTTTGTACGGAATTTAATGGGGCGGATGGAAGCTTTGTAGTCAAGGATTGCGCTCCCCGCATGATGATTTACGATAGGCAATTTCGCCCGCTGATGATGGTCCGCAAGATTGAGTTGTTGAGTGGCGCGCCGGCAATTAAGATTAGCTGCAGCCCTCGCGGCGATTACGGTAACATCGTTCCCGAAACGGTCATAGCAAGCAATCATATACGATATCTTAACCTTGGTCAGCAAGTCCGGCTGACGACTGATGTCCCGCTAACCTATATTCAGAAAGAGCAATCATTTGTTCTCGACCAGGATCGCTATTTGGTGCTCGCTTACGGAGAGCCATTAGAGGCTGCATTGCAGGAAACGGCGGAAGAGTTTCTTAGAAAAACGATACAATACTGGCAGCACTGGATAAAAAGCTCATATATTCCGGATATTTATCAGGAAGAGGTAATAAGGTCTTCTCTAATCTTGAAAATGCATCAATATGAAGATACCGGGGGCATTATTGCTTCTGGTTCTACCAGTCTACCGGAATTTCACGACAGTACGCGTAATTGGGATTATAGATATTGCTGGTTTCGGGATGCTTATTATACTCTACGTGCATTTAACCAAATTGGGCATTTTGATGAACTGGAAAAATATTTCGACTTTATACATAATATTCTGCGGAATTCCGGCGATTTTCTTCAGCCGCTCTATTCGATAACTGGCGACCAAAAGCTATTTGAACACACTATAGACTTAAACGGCTATATGGGTAACAAGCCGGTTAGGGTAGGGAATAAGGCTTACGTTCAATTGCAAAATGATGTATACGGTCAGGTTTTGGTTAGTCTGCTTCCCCTATATACTGATAAACGTCTAATTTTTACGAAGAAGAATAGCTATCAGCAAATTGTACCCTGGTTATTAAATCAAATTGACAGGACAATGGAAGAGCCTGATTCCGGTCTTTGGGAATTCCGAAATCAGGTGCAGGTTCATACTTATACTTTGCTATTTCATTGGGCTGGCGCAAAGGCCGCGTATAAAATTGGATTAATATTTAGAGATCAGGCACTTATGGAAAAAGCGCAGCGATTGGCTACAATTGCCGATAATCTTATTGAAAAAGCTTATGACCCTGAGCGCAAATTGTATACGCAGGCAGTTGGAAGCAATAATTTGGATGCGAGTACGCTGGCGATGATTACCATGGACTACCTGGGACATGATACAGAGAGGGCAAAGAGCCATATTTCGGCACTGGAACATGAGTTGCTTGCTGAACACGGTTTATTTTACAGGTATAAACACTACGACGATTTTGGCTTTCCTGAAAGCACTTTTCTGGTTTGCGCCTTTTGGTATGTGGATGCTCTCGCATGTGTCGGTCGAATAGAGGACGCCATGAAAAACCTCGACAAATTACTAACCTTCAGCAACCACTTGGGAATATTTAGCGAGGACGTTACGACCGATGGATCACAATGGGGAAATTTTCCGCAAACTTACAGCCACGTGGGTCTAATTAATGCTGTTTCTCGCATCTCTAAAAAAATTGACCGTACTGACTTTATGTGATAAATCTGTAGAAAGTACGTTGTTACTCGGTTGAGTCATTCCTGCCGGTTAGCGTTTTTCGTTTTATTTTCGTTGCAACATGACGCTTATCATTAAGAACATCAGGCAACTTCTGAACGTACGAAAGGAAACCATTTTACTTCGTAAAAAAGATTTGGCCGATTTGCCTTGCATCGAGAACGCCTATCTTGTTATTGAAGGAAGCGAGATTGCGGAATTTGGAGAGATGGCTGGATTGAAATATAACAGAACTTCGAAGGACACTTTAGATGCATCGGGGCGGCTGGTATTCCCTACTTGGTGCGACAGCCATTCACATTTGGTATTTGCCGAAAGTCGCGAAGAGGAATTTGTCGATAAAATCAAAGGGCTCTCGTATGTGGAAATTAATGAGCGGGGTGGTGGTATATTGAATTCTGCCCACAAAGTTTCCGAAATAAGCGAAGACGAGCTTTTTATCAGGTCATGGCAAAGGCTGGAGGAAGTAAAAAAACTCGGTACCGGCGCTATAGAAATTAAGAGCGGGTATGGCCTCTCTCTTGAAGGTGAGCTTAAAATGCTCAGAGTAATTAAGAGACTTAAAAGTAAATCAAATCTTTGCATCAAATCTACCTTCCTTGGAGCGCACTCCTTCCCCCTTAGATACAGGATTGATCATGCCGGCTACCTCGAATTGATTTTAAATCAAATGCTACCCGCGATCGCCGAGGAGGGGCTCGCTGATTATGTTGACGTGTTTTGTGAAAAGGGCTTTTTCAATATTTCAGAGATGGAAAATATTTGCAATGCGGCAAGAAGCACAGGATTGAAGCCCAAGTTACACGTTAACCAACTCAATAGTTTTGGAGCGGTGGAATCGGGAGTCCGCCTTGGTGCGTTGACCCTTGACCATCTCGAGGTCATGGATAGAAATGACATTCAGGTACTCGCTCATTCGGGTTCTATTGGAACGCTTCTCCCCACTGCAGCCTATTTTTTAGGCATGAAAATGCCACCTGCCCGACAGCTCATTGAAGCTGGTGCGGCGATATCTTTAGCATCAGACTATAATCCGGGGTCTTCACCCAGTGGAAATATGAATTTTGTTTTTTCGTTGAGTTGCATTCAATTAAAAATGCTCCCCACTGAAGCCATGAATGCTGCTACTATAAATGCCGCATTTGCAATGGAGGTGGAGCAAAAGCTGGGCAGCATTTCGGTGGGCAAAAGGGCTAATATCATTGTAACCAAGCCAGTCCCTTCCCTCGCGTTTATTCCATACTCTTTTGGCACTAACCTGATCGACCAGGTATTCATCAACGGCGAGCGTTGTTGAGGCTTGCAGCTTTTTGACCGGATTCAACGACAGCTATCATTAATTTGCAACACATTACATTTGCAACTCTTAATACGAAGATACTCATGCAACAATTGATTGAATGTGTGCCAAATTTTAGCGAAGGAAATGATCTGGGAATAATTAAACAGATTACAGGCGAAATTGAGTCGGTAGATTCGGTAAAACTACTAAACGTCGACCCGGGGAAAGCTACTAACCGGACAGTGGTGACATTCGTCGGTCCTCCTGAGGCGGTCCTGTCAGCGGCCTTCAAAGCCATCAAAAAAGCGGGGGAACTGATCGACATGAGAAATCATCGTGGCGAGCATCCGCGAATGGGCGCAACCGATGTCTGTCCGCTGATTCCCATCGCGAATATTTCGATGGAAGATACGGCAGCTTATGCGATAAGGCTGGCACGCCAGGTTGGAGAGCAACTGGGAATACCGGCATACTTGTATGAAGAAGCTCAGACACGAAAAGAGCGGAGAAATTTGTCAGTGATTAGGGCAGGTGAATATGAAAGTTTTTTTGATAAAATCAAACTACCTGAATGGGTGCCGGATTTTGGGCCTGCTGAATTTGATGCCAAACGTGGTGCAACTGTGATCGGCGCCAGGGACTTTCTGGTTGCTTACAATGTCAATCTAAATACAACCTCGGTTCGCAGGGCCAACGCAATTGCTTTTGATGTCCGCGAGGCTGGCCGCACCATTAAGAGTGGCGGCAAAATAATAACCATTCCTGGTTCTTTGAAGCACGTTAAGGGAATTGGCTGGTACATCGAAGAATACGGTTTTGCCCAGGTGTCGATGAATCTTACAAATATCCGCGAGACGCCTTTGCATGTCACTTTCGATGAAGTATGTAAAAAGGCCGAGGCTCGCGGAATACGGGTGACCGGAAGTGAACTGGTTGGTCTGATCCCCTTAGACGCAATGCTTGAAGCAGGGAGATACTTTTTAAAAAAGCAAATGCGATCTGCTGGTGTGTCTGAAAACGAACTTATTGACGTCGCCGTTAAAACACTTGGCTTAAATGAGCTCGCACCGTTCGAACCGAAAAGCCGTATAATAGAATATTTGCTGGAAAACGAAGCTGAGAAAAAATTGTCGAGGATGAGTCTTGAAGATTTTGCTGATGAGACAGCAAGTGAAAGTCCCGCGCCGGGAGGCGGTTCAATTTCAGCTTACATTGGTTCCCTGGGAGCATCGCTGGCTGCAATGGTGGCTAATTTGTCTTCACACAAACGGGGATGGGACAGTCGCTGGGAGGAATTCAGCGGCTGGGCCGAGAAAGGGCAATATTTTAAACAGCAACTCTTGAACCTGGTTGACAAAGATACCCATGCTTTCAATGCAATAATGAAAGCCAATTCCCTTCCAAAATCGACACCAATCGAACAGGAAACCCGAAGCAAGGCCATCAGTTTGGCAGTAAAAGGGGCAATTGAAGTCCCAATTTCAGTGATGAAGTATTCGCTAGCTTCAATGAAGGTAATCAAGGCAATGACAGAATTAGGAAGTCCAAGCTCTGTATCGGACGCTGGAGTTGCAGCACTTTGCGCGAAGGCAGCAGTGCAGGGTGCCTTTCTAAATGTTCGCATAAATGCTTCGGCACTTGAGGACCTTGACTATAAGTCAAAAGTAATTGCAGAAGGAGGCAAAATGGAACTTGACGCAATTGATATAGCGTCAGAAATTGATAGAATCGTCATGGCAAAAATCGACAAGTCAGACTAAGGACGCTCGATCACGTGGCGAAGGTAGTCCAAGGCTTTTTGATCTAACGCCAAATATTTAGGGATCCTTGGCAATATTCTCGACATGAGATATTTATCTCTTGCTGAAATACACGAGGTCTTTGTTCCCAAATACAAAGTTGTTTTTATCGGCCTGATAAGTCGATAAAGTCCATTTGTGAGCATCTGCAATGATAGTTAGTGTGGTGTCAACCAGTGTAACAACGCATGGCAATTGCTGAATTGCCTGGTCCCTGTAGAATACAATATTGCCACGTGCAGTGCTCGCATTTTCCCTTTTGAGAATATTTAAATTTCTAATGAGCGTCGTATTTTCCATTGTTCCTGGTTTTGCTTTTCTCCGGTAAATCCTCCAATCCCCGATGAGGTTGCTCAAATCAACTCGAACCGCTACAACATAGTTCACAGACTGAATGCTTGTTTTACCAAGCGATTCATACCAAAACCGACGCATCTTTCTAAGGCGATGTATGAATTTGTCATTATCGTCAAGAATTAAAAGACTGTCGTTCAGCGATTTTATTAAATAAACATCGGCTGCGGCTGTCAGTGTGTTATCGGGATCGATTTCGGCCTCCCCCTCCATGGTCATGCCGGTCGCAACGCTCGTACGAGTTTTCACCTTGTTACTGTCCGAAAAGTATAGTTGGATGCTGTCATTGAATGGGACAGGTTGCCCGTTTACCCTATCCAACCGTTGGATTTCCTGCCACCTCCCCCTCAACTGCTCCAGGCTGAAATCGGCTTTCTTTTTTGTGCCGACCGACGAGTTCCCACGCGTTTGGAGCGTTTCACCCTTACGCTTATATTGTGTGTGGCCGTCAAGAAAAAGTAACAAGAAAGCCACGATCCAAAAAGCAATTTTCATACAGGTCATATTGTTCAGAAATAATTTTGTCAAAATCACAATGCGTTAGTAACGAAAAAATACCAAAAAAAGTCTTTTATTCAATGAAAATGAGTCATGAAGACTTATCCAGATCGCAAATCAAAATTCAAAATGGAACTCCTATGTTCACATAGCCAATGACCCTGTGGGATTGATCGCAGTACATTGCACTTACCTCAATTGGCCCCAGCGCAAAGTTATACGAAAATGTGACTGCATATCCCGACAGGAAATCGGGTGCTGAAAAATAAGAACTTGTAGTGAAGAAATTGTTGAACAAAATATTAGCTCTGGCCGTAATAAAACTATTGTTGAATATTTGGTAGCGAAGACCCAATTGCAATTCTGCGACGGTCGGAGAATAAATCGTGCCTTCGCGCAAACCTGCAAAAGTAATCTGGTTGTGAAATGTACCAACCAAGCCACCAATAACAAATTCATTCATGGTGTTGTTTGTGTAGTTGAAATTAATTCCTGCCTGGGAATTAGCCAGAATGCTTGCCCGCCGACTAAGCTGCAGATAGCCTTCTTCATTAAACAATATGCGTTGATATGGTTCGGACGAAAAATTAGAATCGCTGCTTGCTCCAGTAGGATGGGATTTTACGTCTGGGTTTTGGGCAAAAACATAGTCTCCCTCTGCGTCAATTTTAACCCCCCTTCTGGGGAATATAGCCCTGTCAAGTGTATTATGTTTAAAAAAAACGTACGAAGTCGTAAAATTATTCTTGCCCTGGAACTCAAGTGATGAAGTTAAGGAGGGGGTGTAGCTGATGAATTCCATTCTTCCGCCAGCCCCAAATGTAATATTCCGGCTTGTTGAATAGTCTAGCTTGCCATCAATTTTCAAATAATCCTGAGAGTAAAGACCAGCCTCAATATAGTTAGAATATGTAATTATTGATAAGTTGTCAAATTCGATCGAAGGCGTGAACGTAAAATTGCTTAGGCGTCCGAAATATTGCAGATGCTCGCCTCGTATTCTGAAATTATCTCCAATATTGATAGTTAAGAGACTCCTGGAATTAGGTGTGAAGAAATCCCTCGATGTAACGTTAAAGATTGCCGCGATACCGTTAAATTGATCATAGTGCAGCCCGATCTTGGCAAACGTTAGCGCATTCTCCGAAACATCGAAAACGACCTTACAAGTGCCGTCCGGCAACGGCTCCAAAGCATAATTAACTCTACTATAATACCTTGTTCCGGCCGCACGCCTGACCATGTGCAATAAATTGGCCACCGAATAAACGTGGTTCCTGTAAAAATCCATTGAGTGTAGAAAGAAATCCTCCGATGTGAGTTCAAGCCCTTTGACTTCGACTACCGTTATCTTGACAGGTTGCTCTTTCAAAAGCTCTCTCTTCAAGGACTGTGTTCCGTATATGGCATTTAAAGAATCAGCCAGGCGCTTAAAAAGCGGGTATAGTTTCCGCCCGCGTTGGATTCCTAAGTCTATTATCTGATCTGTTTCTCCGAAGCTCGCCATAGAGTATTTTGACATCTGGAAAGGAATGTACACGTTGCACAGCGGCACTTCTTTTCTGGTGTCCTCCGATTCCCGGAAAAATGCAATCTGAAGCAGCACTTGCAAGACATTTGTGACCTTATCAGGTGCCAGGAGATCATTGGTAACATTACTGCCAATAACATATTCCGCCCCCATTTTCTTGACATCTGTTACAGGAAAATTGCGCACTACTCCTCCATCTACCAGCCTTCGATTTTGATAATCTACTGCAGTAAATATTGTCGGAATGGCCATACTTGCTCTGACTGCCGTAACAAGTTCTCCGGAATCCAGTACGACTGGATCACCTGTTGATATGTCTGTGGCAATACACCGGAATGGAATAGGAAGTTTGTCAAATTCCTTGATCTTGTAAACGTGAAAAAAAAGTTCAGCGAATTTTAGCCATAATTCCTGACCTTCGAGAAAGCCAGTGGAGATTCTGAACCAATTGTTAACCCAAGGTAGCTCCAAGGGATATTTGTCATATTCACTTTTTTCTTCCATGGTTACGTTTCTAAGAGACAGTTGGTTTGAGAGCAGCAGATCCCAGTCTATTTTTCGAGCAATTTTTTCAATCGAATCGGCTGAATATCCTGTAGCATACATTGCTCCAATTATAGCGCCCATGCTGGTTCCAGTGATGCAATCTATTTTTAGCCCAGCCGAGTCGATAGCTTTAAGTATGCCGATATGGGCCAGGCCCTTTGCTCCGCCACCGCTGAGGGTCAGCCCGATTCTGGGGCGTATTTGATGAATGGATCTTTGTGCCTGAACCGCCATTGAAAAAAACAACAGAACATAGACGTGCAAATATCTCATGCGAAAGTCTTTCTTGTGCATTTGCAACGTTGAATTTACAATTGTTGAAGCCGTAATCAAAGCTTTTAACCTTGTTCAAGCCTTACTATTTTATCAAAAGCAGTCTCATATTCCAAGTTTGCCGATCTTAGCTGATCCATGGTTTCTTTGTACAGGGATTCAATTTTAAGAAATTTAACCTTGTCCGCATAGGTTGACGGTAGACCAAGCTGAATTTCAAGCTCTCTTTTTTCTTTTTCAAGACTAGAGATTTTTTCACCAAGCTGCTCGAAAATCCGCTGCAGCTTTTGTAATTCCTTTTTTTGTTCTTTGATTATTATACGGCCAGTATTCTGCTCTTTTTGATTTGTTGGCGGATCTGCCGGCGTGCCCGGAGGAGACCGCCTTTCCGGTTTTTCCTTTTCACTTTGATAATCCTGCGTCAAATTTTTTTCAATTTCACGCATTTGCTTTTGGCTCTTCCACTCGACCCATTCCGGGTAAGTTCCTTTAAATTCCTTAATTTGAAAATTTTCAATTTCCCAAATTTTGTTGGCAGTTTTTGAAATGAAATAACGGTCATGACTCACCAATATGAAACTTCCTTCATATCTATCAAGTGATTCAACCAGGAGATCACAAGAATGCATATCCAAGTGATTGGTAGGTTCATCAAGCAGTAGAAAATTCGATTTGCCTATAATTGTTTTTGCCAATGCCACCCTGGCTTTTTCGCCGCCACTGAGAACTTTGATTTTTTTTTCGACCTCATCTCCGCTAAAAAGAAAACAACCAAGCAGTGTACGCAGTTCCAACTCAGATTTTTGGCTGCCCGCTTCTTTCATTTCTGCCAGGACCGTATTATCTGTTTTAAGGGCTTCGAGTTGATGCTGGGCGTAAAAGCTTGCTTCAACATTATGGCCCCATTTTCGTTCTCCCTCAAACGTTTCTGTGCCCCCTATTATTCTCAGCAGGGTGGATTTGCCCTTACCATTTGCGCCTATCAACGCAATTTTATCCCCGCGATCAATTTCTGCGCTCGTACGGTGTACAATTTCGATTTCTCCGAATTGTTTAGAAATGGATTTCAAAGTTACCAGCGTTTTTCCTGGAGTCTTGTCTACCCTAAAATTGATTTTTATCGTTGGACGTTCGACGTTGACATCTTCTACACGGTCCAATTTTTCAAGTCTTTTAATTGCACTTTGAGCAGCAGCTGCCTTAGTTGCCTTTGCGCGAAATCGTTCAATAAACCGTTCCTGCTGGCGAATGTATTCTTGCTGGTTTTCGAAGGCACGCTGCTGAATTGCTGTCCGCTGTGCCTTTTCAGTTTCATAGAAATCATAGTTGCCGCTATAAAAATGAAGCTCTCTTTGATAAAGCTCCACTATTTTGCTAACCATCCGGTTGAGAAAATACTTATCGTGGCTTACGATCACTACTGCGCCCGGGTAGCTTTGCAAATATTTTTCCAGCCATTCAATTGACGGAAGGTCTAAGTGATTGGTCGGCTCATCAAGTAAAAGTAGATCTGGTTGCTGAAGGATCATTTTAGCCAGCAGGACACGCATTCGCCAGCCGCCGCTAAACTCCTTGTAAGGGCGCAGCAAATCCGCCGTCGAGAAACCCAAACCTTGCAGGACTTCCTCCGTCTTGTGATGGATATTGTATCCGCCTAGCAGTTCGAGCTCGTGGAGTTTTTCAGAATATTCGAGCAAAATCTTCTCATCGCCTGTTTTTTCGAGAGTGGTACCAAGTATTTCGATCTCTTTTTCCAATTTTAAAATTCGTTCAAACGCGCCAAGAGCTACGGTAAGAATTGATTCGCCAGTGTCAAAACTCAAAAGATCCTGGTGAAGATAGCCGATGGAAGTCGAACGGCTTTTTTCGACTGTCCCGGCCGTCGGCAGATATTCCCCAACCATCAGTTTTAATAGGGTTGATTTTCCAGTACCATTATACCCAATAAGTCCAATTCGATCATTTGGCTGGATGTGCCAGGTTGCATTTTCCACAATCGTACGTGGGCCAAATTCAAAAGTTACATCCTGCAACCCAACTAGCATATGGGAAAAATTTTTTGTTAAATGAATATGCAAAAGTAAAGCAAAGGAGTCGGATGACTATTTCCACATACATTTGCAAAAATTCGGTGATGAAAAGACTTGTTCTAATTATTTTGATAGCGGTCATTGCATTTATAGCAGTTTGGAAATTACTTGTAAACAAATCCGATATCACACAGAATTTACCCAAGGACAAACCACTCCTGGTTGGAAAAAATACCGATAGCTTTACCAGGGCCTTTAGCGTCATGTTGGACAGTTATTTTGCGCTGAAGGATGCTTTGGTTGAATGGGATATAACAAAGGCAGATCAGGAAGCCATGAATTTAAAAAAGAATGCTGACAGTCTTCCGGTCAATCAAATCAAGGGTGACTCCTCCATTATGCTTAATGCCCAAAACCTGGCAGGAAGTATTAGTGCCGAAGTAAAAGGATTTGAAGGCGAAAAGAATATTGATCAAAAACGGCGAGCTTTCAATATGCTCACCGAAGAACTTTATAATTTGGTAAGAAATGTTCGTTATGATGGTGAACCTATTTACCATGATAGATGCCCAATGGCATTTAATGAAACTGAGGAAGGATATTGGCTTAGTAATTCACGCAAAATCGTGAACCCATACCTGGGAAAAAAACATCCCAAATATAATGACAAGATGGTGGGCTGCGGCGAAGTGGTAGATTCCCTGGATTTTTCAAAGAAATAAGTGGGCTGGCTGACTGGCTCCGATCGGCTAATTCTTTGCTAGCCTGACCTTTACTCTTCGGCTATGCAGCGTTCTTGACTATTTTATGTCAATTAATGGACAAGTTTCAAGCAAATGATTTCCGCCAGCAACAGTATGTAAGCATGAAGAACATTTTGGCGTTAGTGTTGACGATTGTGGTGACAGCGACGACATCTGCACAAGGCAAATTTACCATCAGCGGATATATCAAAGATTCGTTGTCCGATGAAACGCTTATAGGAGCCACGATTTCTGTGAATGGGAGAAACACAGGCGTCGTCAGTAATCAATATGGATTTTATTCCATAACGCTTCCAAAAAACGACTGCGTTATTTCATGTTCGTATGTCGGATACGACTCCAAAGAGCTTCGAACTGATCTTCAAGCAGACATTCGTCTCAATTTTTTGCTTTCGCCGAAACCGAGCACTGCTGCGCAGGTTGTGATAACATCAGCAAAGAAAGATGCAAACATAAAAGATGCGCAGATGGGCAAGCTAAGCTTGTCAATGGAGCAGGTAAAGTCGCTGCCGGTAATATTCGGAGAAGTTGATATTTTAAAGACACTACAGCTTCTTCCAGGCGTGCAAAATGCTGGCGAAGGGAATATAGGTTTATATGTGCGTGGCGGAGGTCCCGATCAAAATCTCATTTTGCTTGATGATGCGATTGTCTATAATACGGGCCATCTTTTTGGTTTTTTTTCCATCTTCAATTCAGACGCCATCAAGAATACAACGCTCATCAAGGGTGGAATGCCGGCCCAATATGGTGGAAGGTTGTCCTCGGTGCTTGATGTGGCAATGAAGGAGGGGAATATGAACCAATTGCAAGTCGATGGCGGAATTGGACTGATCTCTTCAAGAATTTCTCTGCAAGCGCCGATAAAGAAGAACAAGTCGTCTTTTATTATTTCGGCACGCCGGACATACATCGATGTTATTACAAGGCCATTCATACCAAAAAGTAGCAACTACTATGGTTCCGGATATTACTTTTATGATTTAAACATGAAGGCCAATTATCAATTTTCCGATAAAGACAGGCTGTATCTTAGTGGTTATTTTGGGCGGGACGTATTCAATTTCGACAATTCCCAGCGTTCATTTAAAGCAAATATTCCATGGGGAAATGCAACCACGACTCTTAGATGGAACCATGTTTTTGACAAGAAGCTCTTTTCGAACACAACGTTAGTTTATAACGACTATAAATTCGATTTTGCTGCAAGCCAGCAGCAATTCCAGATTGGCCTCACCTCCCGAATACACGATCTGACCGCTAAAACGGACTTTGATTATTTTTTGTCTCTACAGCATAAGCTGAAATTCGGTGCACTTTTTACCTACCATACGTTTTCTCCAAATATTCTGAGCGGCCGCTCGGATACAACTGTATTTACGCCAAACAATAGCAACAAGAAGTTTGCAGACGAAATGGCTGCATATGTTCAGGATGACTGGGAAATCAGCGACAGATGGCAGGCCAACATAGGTTTACGTATGAGCGGCTTTGCGCAAATCGGACCACTGGAAGTCTTCGAAACCGACTCAAATGGAAATAAGCTAGATAGCACAACTTACAAGAGAGGCCGGGTGGTAAAAATGTATGGTGGCCTTGAGCCGAGATTTACAGTCCGCTATGCCTTAAATGAAAGTACTTCTCTTAAATGGTCTGTCGTACGCAATTTGCAATATATTCATCTGGTTAGCAATTCCGGCACGACTTTGCCCACTGACCTGTGGGTGCCCAGCACCTATCGCGTAAAGCCGCAAATCGGCTGGCAATATTCTGCGGGCCTTTTCAAAAATTTTGAAGAAACCGATTACGAGACCTCGCTCGAGCTTTATTATAAAAGCATGCAGAATCAAATTGAATATGCGCCCGGATATACGCCCTCATTGCAGGACCCGGAACAATCATTTATTTTCGGAAAGGGTTGGAGCTATGGTGCCGAATTCTACGCTAATAAAACCCGGGGCAGATTGACTGGCTGGGTTGGCTATACTTTAAGTTGGACTTGGCGTCAATTTCCACAACTCAATGGAGGACAGAAATTTCCTGCCAAATATGACCGGAGGCACGACCTTAATGTTGTCTGCAGTTATGAATTAAATAGCCATTGGAAGCTTGGCGCCGTATTCGTTTTTGCTACTGGGAATGCCCTCACTTTGCCCACGCAGTTCTATATCATTGAAGGATCCTTAACTCAGGAATTTAGCAAGATCAATCAATATCGCCTGCCTGCATATCATCGACTGGACCTTGCTGCGACCTATACACCCAAATACAAAGCTGGAAGACGAGTCCTGGGCAGCTGGGTATTTAGCATATACAATGCATATGATCATTTAAATCCATATTTTATATATTTTGACCAATCAGGCAACCCCTATGCCGGTACTTTGAAAGTTTCAGCGAGGCAAGTTTCACTTTTTCCAATAATACCCTCTTTGACATGGAACTTTAAATTTTGATCAGTATCGCGCATTCGCCCGCCAAACCAACGATTTTGCCTTTCATCAAAGAA
>JAJPJP010000135.1 GCA_021324175.1 Chitinophagia bacterium | reverse complement strand
GCATAAAACAACTAAAAGGAAAATCTTCTTCACGTGAATGATTTGAATTATCGGCGTAAATTTATGAAAAATAGGCATTGACATCCACAGTAATTTACGATGGTGACCTCCGAACGGTTGCCCGGCACGTCCATTCAGGAAATACAATTGAAACTGATGCTCCCCTGGACAATCAAGGTCAGGCAGCACGATTCTCACCTTCGGATCTGGTGGCGACTGCGCTTGGTTCGTGCATGATGACTATTATGGGGATTAAGGCAAGAGACCTCAAGATCGATCTGCGAGGTACGCGTATCGACATTAAAAAGTCGATGGCGACTGATCCACGCCGGATTAGCGCAATCGCCTTGAATTTCACATTTCCGCAATCACTGCAGGTTTCCGAGAAGGAACGTGTGATTTTCGAACATGCTGCTCGTACCTGCCCTGTCATTTACAGCATTAATCCAGAAATTGAGGTTGAAATAAAATTCAACTGGGAAACACCTCAATTAATCAATAGAATTAGTGGCTAATACGGATCATTTCCTTCCATTTTGCGGAGCTCGGTGACTACCCGGCTTATAGGCAGTCCCATTACATTGTAAAAATCTCCGCTTATTTTCTCGATGCCTACCACGCCAATCCATTCCTGGATGGCATAACCGCCCGCTTTGTCAAATGGCTGATATTTATCGACGTAAAATGAAATTTGCTCTGCTGTGAGGGTATGAAACCAGACCTCGGTAGTCACTGAAAAAGATACCCGTTTTTGCTTACCGGCGATCACAACACCGGTAGTTACCTGGTGTTTTCTTCCCGAAAGCTCGGAGAGAAATCCGATCGCCGATGCACGGTCTGGAGGTTTCCCGATAATCTGTTTGCCCAGAATGACCAGGGTATCGGCTGCTACAACAATGCAGTCATCAGTCAGCGCGGATTGTGCCGCATTGGCCTTTTGATTTGCAATATATACGGGAATGTCTGTCACTGGAAGGCCTATTGGAAAGGTTTCATCGACTTGCTGGACAAAAGTGTCAAATTTGACTTCAGCCCATTCCAGCAATTGTTTCCTTCTGGGCGATTGGGAGGCAAGAATAATTTGCTTCATTTTTTTATTTGTAAGGTCCTAAGCCATAAGTGCTTTCTTAAGTTGGCGTCTTAGGAAATACCCACCTTAAAAGAAAATCATGGACAAAACTCCGGTAACCATAACGAGCTTTATGAAAATACTTAACCGGTGGTAGTCCCGGACAGTAGTTGCGTTATAAAGATCTCTCAATACTTTCAGCAGCGGAAAGACAATGAGCAATCCGCAATACAGCTCGGCCCACAATAATCGATATTGCAGTACATAAAATTGGATGACGACCAGCGAGCAGATGAGTACAATCAGCCAAGTTGCGGCAAAAATCTTAGCACCTTGCACTCCCCACACTATCGGCATCGTGTGGCAATTATAGGCTGCGTCGCCTTCCATATCTTCGATATCCTTTATTACTTCACGAACGAGGGAAATTATGAAGGCAAAACCCGAATAGATGACACTGAATTTGAATAATCGCGAAAGGATCAAGCGTTCCTCCGGGTTTAGAAAAATGCTATTTCGAAATTCGCAAAAATAAAGGACCATGATTACCCAGGCAGTCAGAAGAGATACAATGATATTGCCAACCAGCAGCTTTCGCTTAAAAGTTGTGCTATAAAACCATAGCAAAATTGCACAGGCTATCAATGAGAGAACAAAGATTGGATTCCGGGTTTTAAGAGAAATAACACTACCTATGATCACTCCCAATCCTGATAGAATCCAATGCCAGATTATTGTCCATCTTCTTTTGATTATTTTTTCAACAACAAGTTTTTCCGGCTTGTTAACCCGGTCGATATTTAGGTCGAAATAGTCATTGATGACGTACCCTGCTGCTGCAACCAGGACTGAAGAAAGACATAAAAGGGCAAAATAAAATGGAGATATTCGATTTAAAGGTTTCGACGCTCTCATCGAAAAGCCAGGCAGCAGAATAAAAAAATAAAAAAGGACCTGCGTGAGAACGATAAAAATGAGGTTATTCCAACGGACTAGACGAAAAAAAGCAGCGATCAGCTTCATACTCCATCAGGATAGTAGATTTGCAAGATAGGTGAAGGCAGTGACACCCGTTCATCTATTTGAATTTGCCTATACTCATCGTAAAAATATCATAAATTTTTCTTAGTTCAGGATATTCGGCGAGAGCTTCCAGGTGTTTTTGAATCGTCGAGATGTCGCCTCTCATTGCCGGACCAGTCTGTACTAAAACGGGATGAAAATGAAAGGCTCTTTTAACCGTCTCTTCCATTAGTGGAGCAAGATGCCTAAAATCAATTTGCTGATCAAGGCAATAATTCTCGGTGAGCATTAGCAGGTGGTTGGTAAAATTGTTGATGATGGTGGCGGCTAGATGAAAACTCAAACGGACTGCATCGTCAGCTGGCCCGACATACCCTGAGAATGAAGAAGCGAATTCTGTTATCGCGCGTAAAGTAGGTTTATTCGACGCATCGACCAAGACGGGGATGTTCTCAGGTGAGGGAATCTCCTTTCGCAGCGTTTGCAATGGATAAATTACTCCATAATTCGATGTTATTTTACTTAACACTTCTTTGGAGACGGACCCTGCCGTATGCACGGCAATCTTATTTTCAAAGTGAACCTTCTTGCCCAGGTCAGTGAGCGACATATCTGAAACAGCGAAAATATAAATATCAGCCGCTGAAGAAATACCCGCGATATCCGTCAGGCTGGTTGTCCCCAGCGCATCGGCAAGAAATCTTGCTCGTTGTTGATTCCTTCCGATTACTTGGAGAATGGAATGTCCCGCCTCCAGGATCTTTTTTCCGAAGACAGTTGCAACGTTTCCAGAGCCAATTATCGTAACCTTCATAGCTCATTTTTTTCCCTCGAGCATGGGAACAAAAGAAAAATTGTCAAATAATTCTTCTTTGATTGAACCTTCTTCCATTTTTGTGAATCGCACCATCCGCTGAACATTGCCTTCTCCGATGGGTATGACCATTTTCCCATTATTTTTCAATTGTTCGAACAATTTAGGAGGTGCCTGGGGTGCTGCAGCCGTAACAAGGATCTTATCAAATGGGGCATATGTTGGAAGTCCATCGTACCCATCCCCAAAAAAAAATTTAATGCCTGGGTAATTTCGCAAAAATGTAAATTCTTTGGATAATTCAAACAGCTTTTTCTGACGCTCGATGGTATATACTTTCGCTCCCAATGATGCAAGTATACAAGCCTGGTATCCACTGCCCGTGCCAATTTCCAGAATTTTTTCGAAAGGATTTACTTCAAGAAGCTGGGTCTGGTAAGCAACCGTATATGGTTGTGATATTGTCTGCCCTTCAGCGATCGGGAACGCCCGGTCCTCGTATGCCAATTTGTCGAAGGCCGAATCCATAAAATAGTGCCTCGGAATATGTAATATCGCATCCAGTACGCGTTGGTCAGTTATACCTTTTTGTTTGATGGCGTCAACCAACTGCATGCGTAGCCCTTTATGTCTGTACGTATCCGAATAAGTTCGCATTTCTCTGTGCAAGATAATCGCTTTAAGAAATATTTAATCGGTGCATTTTTTTTCGTAAATTTTCGCCCGGGCAAATTAGAACTCTCAGCCGAAAAACCAAACTAACTTTAATCATGAAGACTAATTCTGCAGTTTCTCTTGCCGTAATGATGCTTCTCGAATATTTTATTTGGGGCTCCTGGTATGTGACCATGGGCACCTACATGGATGAAAATCTTCATTCGTCAGGTTTGCAAATTGGAGCAGCCTATAGCGCACTGGCGATCGCGACAATGATTTCACCTTTTTTTATTGGGATGGTCGCAGATCGCTTTTTTGCGGCGCAGAGAATAATGGGCGTGCTGCACCTGTTGGGGGGCGTGTTACTTTTTTTGGCGACAAAAATAACGGGTAATACGGCGTTCTATTGGATGATTCTACTCTATTCGCTTCTCTACATGCCGACGATTGCACTTTCGAATAGCGTCGCTTTTCATCAAATGTCCGATCCTGGGAGGCAATTCCCATGGATCAGGGTTTTTGGCACATTAGGTTGGATTGTGGCGGGTCTTATTATTGGGAAGCTTAAGCTTGAAAAAACCGCTTCGACATTTCACCTTGCTGCTGCAGCGTCAATTGGTCTGGCCGTGCTGAGTATCGTTCTCCCCAGCACACCTCCGAAAGGGAAAGCTGAGGGTGCCTCGGCTTCAAAGGCCCTTGGAACCGATGCATTTGTGCTTTTCCGCGACAAACCCTATCTGATATTTTTTATCGCCGCTATTTTAGTATGTGTACCCCTCTCCTTTTATTATGGTTTCGCGAACCTTTTTCTGAATGAGTTGCGACTCCCGGAGGCAGCGTCAAAAATGACGCTGGGTCAGGGAAGTGAAGCGATTTTCATATTAGCGATCCCTTTCTTGTTTAATCGAATTGGTGTGAAAAACATGCTCCTTATGGGGATGACTGCCTGGACACTTAGATACCTTTGTTTTGCTTATGGCAACACCGGCCCAAATGAATGGATGCTATATGCGGGCATAATTCTTCACGGGGTCTGTTACGATTTTTTCTTCGTCACAGGATATATGTATACAGAAAAGAAGGCGGGGGAAAAAATCAAGAACGCCGCGCAAGGCCTCTTTACATTTGCGACTTATGGTGTAGGGATGTTTATCGGTACCTGGTTTTCGGGAATTATTGTCGATCGATACAAATTGCCGGGCGAATTGCACAATTGGACTGGAATTTGGTATGTGCCGGCAATTATTGCGATAGCCGTATTGGTGTATTTCATCCTATTTTTTAGAGAAAAGCGCAGTCTCAAGCCGGCAGGCTGATAGGTCGTCATGTTATAGATTCTGGATTGGCTGTGACGAGTGCGAATAAAATAATCATTTCAAAAATTAAATCTGACAAAAATGAAACGAATTGCCATGTTGGGTTCCGGGTTTATCGGAAGGTTTTATGCGGACTCTTTACAGGGTCAGCGAAGCAGGGATAAAATTGTAATGATTTATGCGCGGAGGGAAGAAAGTGCAGTAAAATTTGCAAAGGATTATAATTGCAAGTACTGGACGACAAATATGGAGGAAGCTATTGCGCATGCGGAGGTTGATATTGTCTGTATTTCCCTGCCTAACAATATACATGAGGCGGCAGTAATGTTATGTTGTAAACATAAAAAGGCGGTGATGACCACAAAACCGCTGGCCAGAAACGGTGAAGAGGCAAAAAGGATGCTCCAAGCCGTCGAGAATGCCGGAATATTTAACGGCTACTTGGAGGATCTGGTTTATACCCCCAAATTTCTAAAAGCGATGGAAAGCGTAAAAAACGGCGCACTTGGGAGAATCTTATGGTCGAAATCGAGAGAAACCCACCCCGGCCCTCACAGCGACTGGTTTTGGGACATCGAGCAAGCGGGTGGCGGATGCATGCTGGACCTTGGCTGCCACTGTATCGAAATAGCCCGAAGCTTTATTGGCAAGGATATAATGCCAATCGAGGTCATGTGTTGGGCCGACACGCAGGTGAAGCCAATCGAAGCTGAAGATCACGCAATTGGCTTAGTAAAATACGAAAACGGATCCATTGGGCAGTTTGAAGTGAGCTGGACTTTCCGTGGCGGGATGGATTTGAGGGACGAGGTAATGGGCACAGAAGGCACAATCTGGATAAATAGTTTTTTGCGCACAGGATTTGAGATGTTTACGACAGGTAAGGGCGCGGACTATGTGGCCGAAAAAGCTGAAAGCAATACTGGATGGCTATTCCCCGTCGGAGATGAGATGAACGATTTAGGATACAATCACATG
>JAJPJP010000009.1 GCA_021324175.1 Chitinophagia bacterium | reverse complement strand
TAAGTTTCCGGACCCTAATCGGAATCCTTTACTGCAGTACCCATTTATTTGGATTCGCGAAGAGCTCGTGCTGTTACTTCCCACAACGGAGCTCGCATGTATTAACGATTTTATTATCCGACAGGCACAAGCATTTAATTGCCTTGATGCTCTGCTGCAGGAATTTCAGCAACACTCCACACAGGAGTTATTATCCTATTTCCGGCTAATGCATTGGGAGCTTCAAGATTATTCCTTTTCAGCAAAGAACGAAACGGCGCATTTCCTAATGGATCAGCGTCTATGGAGGATAGACGAGAATAAGCTGGTCTATGAGACCATGATCACCGAGGATCCCACTTATACAATTGACACAGGCCATCGTAACAGCCTTTCAACTGCCTACGTTAAGAAAGTAGAGTCTGAATCGGCTGCTATAAAAAAAGAGTTCCCGAACAACAAGGTGCTCGTTGTTTGCATCATTAATAAAACCAGAACGCTAGGAATGCTGGGACTTGCTCTTAAAAAGTGCAGAAATTCTGATTACCAGCTTTTCTTTGGCCTTCTTGAATTGCAGGTGCTTACGAGAGTTTGGAAATTTGACCGTTTGACGCTTTGGAAGTACGCAAAGTACCTAGATGCCGCGAGGGAGAAAATGGAATTTGCTCCGCTCCAAACGCACTATTCAAAGTTCAAATGGTATAAGCGAAACGAAGAATGTTTTTTCGATACGGACGAACAGCCTTACAATTTTGCTGCATTTGGTTTCGAAATCGAGAGTGAGGTTAGAAGAGAAGGTGTTTTAAAAATGGATAAGATCGGAATTTACATGCCAGGGACTAAAGACGATTTCATTGTCCCATGTTACCGAAAGGATGAGTATTATCCGACCTATATTTCCCAAGCGCTTCACTATGGCCACTTTCATAGCTGCCTTTTAAAGTACGATTGTCCCATCTGGTTCATGCCTGCGAGCCTCGAGCATCTGAAGGCTGAAGTCTATATAAACGGGTTCCTTTACTGGCTCAATGAAATGTACGACGAGGCCAAAGATTTTATTAGTCAACTGGGGACGAGGCCGGTCCTGTTTTCAGTAAGCATGGATAAGGAATTTAAGGGCTTAAAGGACTTGGATGACTACGATAATCGGGAGATCAGTATCAAGTATCAGATTAACAAAAACACCAGAATGATTCGCTTGGAGATACCGGTTGGAATCCTTCAGTTTATTTCACGTCCAACAAATGCCGGGGAGCAGTACCTCATGCGATCTATTCTGGGTATGCTTGGAATGCTGATGGAGGCTTTAGGAACAGGGAAGTCACTTGACCCGGATGATAACGACTATATCATTCGGACAACGGTGCCATTGGGTCCGCGGAAAATGATGATCATGGCTACGGGCGATCGTGACCTTGGGGTTGCTGAAATTGATATCGACGAACCCAGAATAATGCCCAAATGCGACATTTCCTTTTTATTGCAAAACCAGGTCGCATGGCTTGGCTATCGTAACCCTATCCCAAAGAGAATTGAGAACAATGAAGGGAAAATAAGGTTATTCAATGAACTCGTAAGCCTTCATTACAATAGATTATGCACGGAACTGGGGAAATACGACGGACTATCTTTAATATTATTCCTGATGCGACGGCACGAATCGCTGATTCAGGATCGCTCTTTTCGCAAGATCAACTATCCGGCGAAGCTTTCCTGCTTTGGAAAATATTATGACGTTTACGAACAATTTTCCCAATCAGAGCAGGAACTAACTTACAGCTCGCTTGCTATGCGAGTCCTAATCGAATTTGTTGCTTGCAAATTACCTACTGGTAGCGAACAGATCAATGACGATGATGCGGACATGCTTATGGTGATGGCCGGGAAGATCGTGCAGTATGGTTCCCTGTCCGATGAGATAAGATTTGATATCAGACGTATGGAAGTGGGACTATTGCCCTCCGGAAGAATTGGTGTTGATATGCGAAATGGAAATGAAGGTCTCGAAGAATTTACTAAAAAATTATATGGAGAAGAATTTGACAGTTACACTAGAGACTTTGAAATGGCCTTTCATCGCCGCAGCAAGAACGAAGGACAGAAGCGAAAATTAGATGAAAAATTGGAGCAAGAAAACGAGGTATTTAAACGGATATGGGGCATTGGCTTGTACGATATACCAGTAATATCCCATTTTATGGCCTATCATCTTTTTGGAAAGGGCAAATCAGTGGAGATTATTTCGGAGAGAGAGTTTACTGATCTTATAAAAGAATTAGACTTTTCAGAAAAGGAAATTACCAGCTACCTGAATCAGCTACGTTTCCTGCAGCGGGAAGATATTCTCACGCCGCCTGAGGGTTATACCAAGCAGGATACATTTCCCTGGAGATATAACCGACCTATTTCTTACCTTTTGAGACCAATCGTTCGGATAAAAGATGAACAGGGTTATAAACTCATCATCAGCGCGCGCCATCTTTGGACCGCTACTGAGAACCTTGTTTCCAGCTTTAGGATGGGCACGTTGAAGGTGGATAAAACTCAAAAGGAGTTACAACAGTTGGTCGCTAAACAAAATGGTATTAAATCAAGAGAATATCGGAACGAAGTTTTTCGTTGGTTGCGAGATAACACTTTTCTAAGGGTAACTGAGCATGAAGTAAAGATATCGACGACAGGGTTTTTCAAAGTCGCGGGGGATAAGGGCGACGTAGATGTCCTTGCTATTGACGAAGAGAAAAAGATCATTTACTCCATTGAATGCAAGAACACCCATCAGTCCAAAGTTGCCTATGAATTTCGTCATGAAATAGACAATTATCTCGGTAAGGATGGGAAACCAGGCATGATAGAAAAGCATGTCAAAAGGGGTGCGTGGCTGCAGGAGAATCTCAATTATGTATCAGAAAAGTTAGGACTCCAGCCGGGCTACCGGATCGTATCGCTGGTGGTGACGCGGAATATTCTGCCCTTCATTTCTCCCCGCTCAACGAGTATACCTATT
>JAJPJP010000037.1 GCA_021324175.1 Chitinophagia bacterium | reverse complement strand
GGGACAGAATCCCAATTCGTTGCCGGCCCAGCTTGAATCTGCCATGGCAAAAAAGGAAAAGGTGTTTAATATGAGCGGCGGGCAACAGGTGAGGGATTACCTGCCGATCGACGTCGCAGCCGATTACATTGTCCGGATAGCGGTGCAGCATGATGTGCTGGGTGTCATTAACTGCTGCAGTGCGGCGCCCGTCACGATCGAGAAGTTTGTGAGGGATTACATCCGGAAAAAAAACGCGGAAACTTCGCTTAATTTGGGATACTTCCCTTACCCGGATTACGAGCCTATGTCCTTTTGGGGCGATAACCATAAACTTAAAAAAGTACTAGATGGAGAAAAGCAATCCAATTGCTGAATTTCTGCAAGAACGGGAGGCGCGAATACTGCACAACCGCGAGAACGGGGATTTGAAAAAGGCCGCCCAGGCATTTAACATCGCATCTAACAGCAGCCAGTACTCCTATAATTTTTCCTGGATGGGCCGGCCGATCATACAGTATCCTCAGGACATGATCGCCATGCAGGAAATAATCTGGGACCAAAAACCCGATCTCATCATTGAAACAGGGATTGCACACGGTGGTTCGCTGATCTTTTATGCTTCTTTGCTTGAGCTGGTCGGCAAAGGGGAAGTGCTGGGAATCGACATCGATATCAGGGCGCATAATCGGATGGAAATTGAAAAGCACCCGATGTTTAGGCGAATTTCTATGATAGAAGGATCGTCGATTGACCAGTCCGTTGTCGCCGCTGCAGCCAGCCTGGCCCAGGGTAAGGAAAGGGTGCTCGTCATTCTGGATTCCAACCATACGCATGAGCACGTATTGCGAGAGCTGCATGCCTATTCACCTATGGTGACCCCGGGATCATACATTGTGGTATTTGATACGATTGTGGAACACTTACCCGAAGGTTATTTCAAAGAGTCCAGGCCCTGGGGTATTGGCAATAACCCGCATACGGCAGCGCAGCAATTTCTAAAAGAAAACCTTGATTTTAAAATCGACCGGGCCATCGACAACAAATTGCTCATTAGCGTAGCGCCGGGTGGCTATTTAAAAAGAGTAAAATAATCATGGATAAAAGGCCTCTCGTCAGTTTTTGCTTCACGACTTACAAGCGACCTGATATTTTGATTGAGACGATCAGATCGATCATGGTCCAGAGTATTGGCGATTGGGAAGTAGTCGTCTCAGACAACGATCCCGATCAATCCGGGAGGAAAATAGAGTCGGCATTCGATGATGAGCGCATCAGGTATTTTCCGAACGGGGAGAATCTGGGAATGAAAAAAAGCTTCAATAAAAGCCTGGATCGATCCAGGGGCTCTTTTATCGTCATGATCGCCGACGACGATCCTGTTTATCCCGATATGCTGGAGACTCTTTTTAAGCTTGAGAGACAGTATCCGGGCTACGGCATGTACATGGGTGGAGGCGATTTATACTGCATGACGGTATCTCTGGCGGAATTAAACGGACTAAGAATCGGAACAAATACTTTCCTGAATAATGAGCACGACGAGGGGCATATCTGGCAGCTAAGTCCCGAGGCATTCATCAATAGAATTTTTTATTACGACCTGCTCTCCAATTACCTTTGGTCCTGCTGCCTCGTGCGCAGGGAGGTGCTCCTTGAAATGGGGGGCGTTCCCGATTATGGGACGCCGTTTCTGGGTGATTATGCGTACATGACTATAGTCGCAGCGCACTCTGGCGTAGTTGTCATCAATAAGGCGCTGGGGAGACAAACGATCCATCCGGAGAATTTCGGTCGTGCGCAAAACGATCAGCTTAAACTCGCCGTTACGGCCTTCAGGGATTATGTTTCAAACAGCTTTAAAAAGAAAGACCTGCCGGCGAGTGTTTACCCGGCAATGGATCGATTTCTTGGCATTTGGGTTGGAAGGCATCTTGCTTTTTTGTTTCATTATTATCGTAAGAATAATTTGCCCCTCGATCCGCTGAAAAAAGCTGAACGTGAGATCTTCGCCATTCCGCTTGTAAAAAAATATTATATTAAGTATCGCCTCAGGCGTGATTATCCGGCCCTGCATGACGCGATTGTTCGCATAAAAAAAAGATTCACCCCGCCGCGCGCAGGACATGGTTAAATATAGCATCATATTGCCTGTGCGGAATGGTGGAGATTATTTGAAACTTGCTGTTCAAAGCATACTTGATCAGACATTCCCTCATTTCGAATTGCTCGTTCTCGATAATTGCAGTAACGACGGCACCGCAGAATGGCTTAAGGTAAAATCCGGCCAGGACGAAAGGTTGCGGATTTTTCCCTCGGATTTGCCACTTTCCATTGAAGAGAATTGGGGAAGGATCGCAAAGATACCCAAGCAGGAATTTGTCACCCTGATTGGCCACGACGACCTTCTTTTTCCAGAATACCTGGCGACCATGGACGCACTGGTCCGGCACCATCCGGGAGCTTCCTTGTATCAAACACATTTCAGATACATTGACGGGAAGGGGAGGGAAATTCGCAAATGTTTACCCATGGCAGAAAAGCAGGATGCGCCCCAGTTCCTGGGGGATATTTTGAGTGCATCAATTGATATCATGGGTACGGGCTTCATGATGCGTTCTACAGATTATGACCGGCTGGGTGGAATACCTCCTTATCCCAACCTGTTATTTGCTGACTTTGCCCTTTGGTTGGAATTGACCAGGATCGCTTACAAGGCAACTTCCCGAAAAGAAGAATTTGCCTTCCGAAAGCATCTCAGCACCACCTCAGTTTCACCGGATATCAAAATGCAGCAGGCATTTGCGATGCTTGTCGATTACCTCGGGAACCTGCGAAAGCAGGACAAAGCCATGGAAGATGAGCTTGACCGTTATGGACTGGCTTTCCTCAAAAAACACTGCCGGGGATTGGCGCACCGGCTTCTCCGGACGCCGTTTGCCAGGCGGGATGGCTTGACAGTTACCGATTTTTTGGACGATTGCAAACAATACGCAAAACGACTTGTTCCGAAATCGGCCTATGATCCCCGTTCCGACTTCAGTGTGCTCCTGGCCGCTTTTATCGACAGCAATACTTTCACCAGGAACCTGTTTTTGCTTTTCAAAAAAATTTACTCAAAGCCGGTCCTGAACTAAGCTTTTCCTGACGCAACTTTGAAAATCGTCTGGTAAAAATTGTTAATGCCGGAAATCGGTTCAAGCCTGACATAGAAAGCTTTTTGGAAAACATCCACAGCAAAAAATTCATGGTTTGCGACAGAAAATTCATCAAACATGATGATGTCGTCTGCGCGTAAGTATGGGTAAAGCTGCGATAAAATGAACAGCGTGGAAGAAAACAGGTCGGCGTCGAGGTGAATTATTTTTTGTTTTGAACTGCGGAGCTCGGAGTGATTTTCGCGAATAAAATCTGTAAACACATCTTGAAAAAGGCCTTTTACAAAACGATGCCGGTTGTCGTCTGAGGTCATGATTTCATGTTTCATGTCCCCCTTTTTATAAAACATGCCCCAGTCTTCGGGAAGCCCTTCAAATGTGTCAAAACCAAAAAAGCGGGACTCCGGATGCATGGCGCGCTCCATCCACCAGCGAAAGGAAACCCCGCTGGCCACCCCGAATTCAAGGTAAACGATCGCCTGGTGATCAAGGCTGAATTTTTCCAGGACATACTGGTAACCGTTAATCCTGTCAGAATACTTTCTGAAGGGCCTGTAAAAGTCATTGCGGTCCATTTTTGCCGTCTTGGAGGAAATCCAGTCGGTGAGTTTTGAAAAGTTATACAAGAATAAGAACAGGTTCCGGAAGGGATACACGAGATAAAAAAGCCGGCTGAATAATAAGATGTCTTTACAAAAACTATTGATTTTCCTGAACATAAATTCGACTGTCGCACAAACATACTTAATTATACATGGTGTCAAAATCTCCATTATCTTTCTGCCCGGAATCCCTGGGGTTTTGGAGTTCGAATAAAATCAATTCGTGATCGACCTTTCCATCATCATCGTTAATTACAAGAGCGCTGCGCTCACGATTGATTGCCTCCAGTCCATCTATGCGAATACGCATCAGCTGATGTTTGAAATCATCGTCGTGGACAATGACTCGCTGGATCATAGCAGGGAAATTGTCCTATCGCGTTTTCCTGGGGTCGTTTGGATCGACATGGGCTATAATGCGGGCTTTGCCAGGGCAAATAATAAGGGAATCGCGCATTCCCGCGCGGCTGCGGTATTGCTTCTTAATCCCGACACGCTTTTACAGGATGACGCGATCGATCAATGCTACCATCTTTTTATGGCATCGCCCTATGTCGCATGCGGCGTCCAGCTCATCAACCCCGATCATAGCCCGCAGATATCCGGAAATTATTTTATTCGCGGCGGGTTGAACCATCTTCTCCCGCTACCGTATCTGGGAGCGCTCATCCGCAGGCTGGGCCTGGTTTTTGGGGCAAAAAAACCCAATGTTCCCGATGCCCGTTCAATCGTTGAAGTTGATTGGATCAATGGCGCGTTCCTGATGGTGAAGCGGGACGCCATCGAGCGGAGAGGCTTGCTTGATGAGGATTTTTTTCTCTATGCTGAGGAAGCCGAATGGTGCAGCCGCCTGTCGAAATCGGGAAAGCTTTGCCTGTTTGGGCAGATCAGGGTGATTCACCTGCAGGGAGAGTCTGCCACGACAGCATTCGCATCATCGGATAAAACTTATTGGAATCTTTTTGACCGGAAAGGGCTCCAGATCATGATCTCGAACATGCTGAGGATAAGAAAGCAATTTGGCAGCGGATGGTTTTTATTGATGACCGCCGTTTATGTTTTTGAAATCCCCGTTTTTTTTATGGGCCTGGTGATTTCCCGGCTTTTATTCGGGAGAAAGCATCGCTTTTCATTTTTCCAGTTGCGCGGCTATTCACGCAACGTGGCCCGCCTGGTCAGGACTACGCCAAAAATAATCAGCGGTAAGCCTTATTTATATAAATTCTTGTGATCAGGGTTGCAGCTGTTGTTGTTATGCAGTATTTTGTGCCGAAACCTAATGACCTGACATGATGAAATCACTTTTCCTATGCATTTGCGCGGCCATCAGCTGCGTCCTCCTGCTTTCCAATTGCCAGAAACAAACAGTGACCAAGACCGTATATGTCGCTGACACGAGCCTGAAAACCCTGGTCCTTCAGCCGGG
>JAJPJP010000281.1 GCA_021324175.1 Chitinophagia bacterium | reverse complement strand
GTAAAAATAGGCCAGGAGTCAAAAGTCTCGATCGTGCATTCAACGGGCAGCGTTTCGGTTCCGTCGATCCACCCCAATACCGAATAATTGAGCAAGCCTGCAAAACCCGGGCGGAGGATGGAAGCGTCGCCCGGCAATTGCTCGCGCTCCATTTTGTCTAGCTCGACTTCGTATTCAACCCTGACGATTTCTTTTGATGTGTCCCGGCAATCCCATCTCGAAGCCCCGTCTTCATTCCTGTACATCGCCAGCTTTTCTCCCGTCGCACTGAAAGCAAATATTTGGCCGAGGTATTTCTCATAGGTATAAATCTGGTAGGCGCCGGGAATTGACCGCGGCATGACAAGGCTGGTTTCTTTGCCCGGTTCAGGCGGAAACTGAATGATCACTTTTAGCGACTTTGACGAGCTGTCCTTATAGATCAGCGAATATTTCACCTGGGAATGGAGGGCTGCGCCGCAGGCGCAAAAAAAGATCAGGACCGGAAGGCGTCTCATTTGCATAGAATTGAAAAAGGAGTTTTGTGACCGGTTAAAGCCCTCAATGCAACCGGGCAAAGATCATGTGCAAATGTAGCCTTTTGCGTTTAAGCCAATCGCCTGGCCGGTTGCGCCTGTCATGCATTTATCTCTTACATTTAGTACATCAAAGGAAACCGTAAATAATTGCCGCCACTGTGAGAAAGATCTTTATCAGCCTGGGTTCGATTGATACTATGGTAACAGCATATTCAATTTAATACAGGCCTCTCGGGAAAGAGAAGCCTGGTTTGCTTTACATTCATTTTTACCATAATTGAATTATCACCTTCTATCCCAGGGTGGCAGCATCTTTATCTACCAATTTGATTTCCCATCTGTCGAACCTGATGTTAGTTCTCTAAAAATATTCGCAGCTACTTTTCTCCCCTGAATCAGTCCTGTATCAATGGAGGGCTGGTAGTGGATTCCTGCATACAACCTTGAATTGCCAGCATCTTCGCCAATTGCGCGGAAAGAGCTAAAAGTCCTTGGTGCGAAGCCCTCATAATCGTACGTGTGGTCGGTGAAGCTGCCAATGTCGCCAAAGACTTCTGCAAAACCTTCTGATATTGCTGATGACACTACAGCGTGCGCTGAAGAATATTCAGGATGTGCGGGTGTTGTCAGCAATGAATTCCATGTTGAGTATCCCATTACAGCGCGTATGTAAGTTATTGGGCGCACCTGATTGTATTTATATTTTGTTTGCCAGCAACTGATAGACGCATCATTTAGGCATACACCGGTAAGGGCATAGGCAAATGCTGCTTTATCAAGATGGCTATTGGTTTGTTTCAAAACCTGTTGTAAAATGCTGACCCAATGGCCGCCTATGGTTACACCCGGGATATCCCTCCAGAATAAAGCCCATGCTGTTTGATCTGGTGTCAGCGTTAGTGATACATCATAAACTTGTTTTACCATTTGGTAAAATGGAGATTGCGGATCTTCAGAATAAGGAATCGGCGGCCCGGGTTGGGTGTTGTCAATACTGCCAGCAACGATGGGCCTGTTATTGCCCCAATACGGAGTACTCGCTGGTGCATAAGCTGGCGGGGTTGGAACCCATAAGCCCTCGCCGACGGGCGGGGTGTAAGCAGCAGATGAATTTTTATATCCATCTGTTTCAGACCAACTAAACACAGCAGCCGCAACGTCTTTCCCAAATGAATTTGACCGTTCTATAACTTCCTTATTTTCCGCTGTTAGAAAAGAAGTATTCAAAGCATTCTCCAGAGAATCAATAGCTGCTGAATCAACCGCATTCGCATGGGTAAAAATGTTCCGGTTCATGGAGGCTAGCGCCGTGTTCACACTGGCAGGCCAATAGTACCGTTTGAAATTTTCAGGTTGGGGCAGATCAGTAAGCCCATTCCATTTCATGTTGAAAGATTTGTCCAAACTCTTGCCCGGGGCCAAAGCTTCAAGCGCCGCAATGCCGGAATAAGCATAATAGCGAACGAAGGCAACGTTAGGAATACCGGTGGCATCACGTTCCAAACGAATCTGCATGGTGATCCATTTGTCTATTACGTCTGAAGAATACCTCGAGGCATCAGTGTTTCCGATGAGGAAAATATGATCTGTTTTGTTGCAGCCGATAGAACCAATGCTCATGAGAATTACACAAAACAACATCCTGAAGATTGTTGCTTTGTCTAGCGAGACGAATAATCGTTTCATAATTTTTGATTTAATGATTAATGACAAAATGTTCGAAAACTGTTGGTGAAGAAATTTATTTTTCATATTCCTAGGTTACATTTTAACTACCTGATTGGCTGATCAAAGCGGCTCTTGGGTTGACATGAATAAAGAGTTTGCAATGGGATTTTTCGAATCGCCAGTAAGGCTCACAAGATTGCGTTCTTTATTTGTCAGCGTGATTTAATATCACCATAAATCTATTTTTACAAACATGTCTTTTGAAGCGACAATTCGCATTTGACACGAAACGAGGGACAATTTGCAGAAAGGACATTGCTACCCGCAGGGAAGATGAGCAGTTTGCCCATCCGTTTTTTTAAAATTGCGGCAGGAAAGGATGAGGAAGTTATTCAGCGGCGAGATTTGTTCTAAGAAGGAGAGCAACGACGGTCGTCAACGAAAATCAAAGTGATAAAGAACATTTTCACATGCACATTGACATTATATTAATACCTTAAGACGTGCTGATATCAGTCGTCAAAAAAGCTTGCAGCTAAACAATCACTCATCGGGAAGAATGGCTACACTTTATGTTTCTGGCAGCACTGGCTGAAACTGATCCATGAATACAACAGGCATAATTGCGTTGTGCAAGTAGGTCCCTCTCAATTCCGAGAAAATAATTCCACGGCAGGTTGAAATGGCAACAGGTCTGAACAGATTGTCGACTTCGGGCGGAACCGTGTATATTCCCTTCTCATCCTTTTTGATGATTTCATCAAATTTTTCCAGCTGGAACACGCAAGAGATGAGAAAAGTCGCCAGAGTGGGTCCTGGGCCGGGATGTTCGCTAATGATGACGGTGACCATGGCCATCACGATCTTATTCTCGGCATTCACCGTTGTCCCCGCAGTCACATTAAAATTGAAATCGTTAAAGACCTGCCTTCCAGGAGGAAGAGGTTCCATTGATTTGGAATTGATTTGTATCCCGATGAATTTAAAACCGAAGGGATGAACGGTGTTGGCCATAATATCAGCCCGCGTTTTGTTTTTGAGAATGAAGTGCCGGACTTTTCTTGCGCCACACAATAGGTCTGAATGTTTGCATGTCACTCGTTTCCAGCGATGCTCCGACTGTGCACATAGGGAAGGTAACTGCCGGGGCACATATCGAATAGAAGCCTGCAAAAGGAAAATGCAGGTCATGCTTTTCTCCCATGATGGATCCCGACATAAATATTTGATGCAGCTTTGCTTGGGGTAGGACACTTGCATAGATCGGCATTTGTACTACACCCCCATACTTATAAGCAGGAAAGCTGATGAGTTCCGTCCCGACCGCTGTCGACAGTTTGGCAATCGTTTCGAGCGTGAGATTTTCTTCTCCTTTTAATACCTTGCTGATGTACTGCGGGCTCACTTCCGTCTCCTTGGCAATATCGCTTTGATTTTTGCCACTGTCTTCGATTGCGCTATATAGCCTCCTGGCGACATTGCTGGAATAGCGAAGCCATTTGGCGTTCTTTAACCTGAATTCGGCCTCTTTCGACCACCCGCTCACCTTGCCCTTGCTCAATTGTTGCAATTTTTTTCTTACACTCATAATTGTATTTGTTAAATGAGACCTTTCGATGATGAAATGCCCAAAGACTTAAGGAAATCCGAGACCCTTTGAAGCCGTCTAATTTCAAACTGCAGGTGGTCCCTGTCCATCTTTTCGGTCAGTTTGATTGCTCCGCCTGTGACGACATGACAGTCTTCCAATTCAATTGCATATATTCTAAGCATGGCGTTATTCACCCTCGGCCTGGCTTTTCTAAACTGACTGGTTCCGGGCCTCAACTGGAATTCATGTTTGTCTAGTTGTTTAAAGATCTTTTGAAAGTTTTGGTTTTTACAGGGTGGCAGTTGCAATTCGACACACCGCAGTTGCGCTTGAAAGTCTAATGCTTCATCAATTACCTGGTCAATCGCGTCGTCGACCGTCATACCATTCCAGAAAGGGGTTCGCAGGTCGGTTATATTGTTATTAAAAAATTCCAGTAAATAGGAAGTGTCACCCCATAGACGAAAAATTTTCTGGAACACATCCAGCTGGCCCTCGAGTTCGCAGTCCTCAGGATAACATGCAGACCACAAGCCGCAAGGCTCTGCTTCAGGATCCTGTACAAATATAGAAACAAATTCCATTAATTCAACCTATAGGTTGACAATTTAAGTTATATTTTAGAGATTGAAGTGGCTCCTTGGCCAAATATTTTAGCGTCATATTGATAATCAATTATTTGTGTGGCGCTCATATATATTTGTTAGGTCGCAATTGATCGATCCTGATAGAGCTTATCATAACATTTCACCGCATCCTTGATGATTTTTTAATTCCCTCTTCCGTACCTACAATTATTCTTTGCATCTTAAATCTCTTCACTGAAATATTAAAGAAACGAACCAAATCAGGCTTTCTCAACAACTGATTGTTGTCGCCATGGAACACAACAAAACTTCAAATGAGAACTCGCGAGTGGGAAATGAGTATCAAAAATAAGAAAAATTCAATGATCTGTTCGTTGCGTGAGTTCGGTCGGAATGCCGAAAGTTTGGAAGGCCGTTCTTTTTGGGATCTTGAAGTGTTCACTCCCCAGGATCGTGTTGATGATTACCATGTTCCTGTAAGGACCCATCCCGAGATCCGGCGCATTAAACCCATGTGTGTGCAGCTCGGCATTTTGCGCGAAAATGGAGTTATGGTAGTCAATCGAATAATTTCTCTGCACGTCATAGAGTCCGTCCTCGTTGAACCTTATCCGATCCTTGACAGATTGTAAAAATGCCGGAATCTCATATTTATATCCTGTTGCGAGAATCACCGCCCCGGTGTAATGGACCAATTCCTTTTCCATTTCACGATGCCAGAAGTCCATTTTGATTGCCGGAGAAGTTGCGTCTTTATCATCAACCACCGAAATTGCTCTCAATTCGCTGCTGGTACAGAGATCATTCTTTTTAAAAGGGTAAAGGATGCGGATGGCGCCCTGCATGTCATGAATGTCCGCAATCAGCGAAAAATTGATCCCTTTAAACAGCGCGTTCTGCCGGCTGAGCACTTCTTTCTTTTTTTTGTTGGACAGTGAAAAGAAATAGTCGATGTATTCCGGGCTGGTCTTTTCCAGCGCATATCGGGAGTAGTCCATGGGAAAAAAATCCGATGCGCGGGTGAACATGTGGAGATGCTCGAATCTTTCAGGTTCCTGGAGCAGGTCGTAAAATATTTCCGCGGCAGATTGGCCGGAGCCGACGATGGTGATCTTTTTTTGCTGAAGGAGCCTTTCCTTTTCGAAGAGGTAACTGGAACTGTGGATGATATTCTCGCATGGAAATGACAGGGCGCATTCCGGGACACTGGGAACCGTTCCGATCCCGATGACCAGTCTCTTTGCTTGAAATTCAAACGTCGAGCCGGAAGCGATATCGCGGATTTTGACTGAATACAGACGAGAGGCTTCGAGATAGTGCACCGCCACGCATTCCATGCCGAAAAATAGGTTGTCAAGCTCGCTTACCACCCAGCGACAATATTGATTGTATTCCTTCCGGGTGATAAAATACTGTTCCGTGATGCCCAGTTGAATGAGCCTTTGCTCCAGGTGCAGGTAATTCAGGTAGCTGAACCGGCTGGTCGGGTCAGCAAGGGTCACCAGGTCCGCCTGGTAGGGAACCTGCAGTCGCGCATGTTCGAGTAACATGCCCGAGTGCCAGTTAAACGCGGGTTGTTTGTCAAAGAAGATATAATCCAGATGTTCGATCTGATCAGCCAAGGCAGCGAGCCCCAGGTTAAAGGGCCCGATCCCGATGCCGATCAGGTCATAGGTTTTCGAGGTGTTCAAGTGAATCTTTTTATTTGACGGTTTTAGGTTTCCTGCGGAAAAACAAAAAAATCCGCATCGTGAGAAAGCTGGTAGCCCCGATCGCAAGCAGGGTCGCTTCAATACTCAGTCCGTGGTAGCTGAACAATGGGAGCATCCAAAAGATGACGACCCACTGTATGATGTAAATCGCCGTGATGTTTCGGCTCATGTATCCCAGTGCATCAAAAAAATCGTTTGGTGTTACGTTTTTGGAAATCCACTCCCACACGCTTAACGTCAGCAGCACGATTCCCAGGTGAATCATCGTATCGTCAGCATAGGTGCGGTAGAATGAGCGTGCAGGGATAATGGGTACTATGAATTTGACGATGGCCCCTGCGATGATGAGAACCCATCCCCGATGCCAGCAGATCCGGAATGCATGTTGTCGCTGTTCCCGGTTTTTCAGGAGCGAACCCAGCGAGAAACCTACGAGCGGGTATACCAGCCAGGGAAAAAGCGGGAAAAATATTTGAGGCGGACTGCCTCCGGCGAGTCTCAGTAAATAGTCGAGCACGGGATTCCGGTGGTGCAAATCCCAGGCGAATGGTGCAAGCAGCCATATTTGTGAAGCCAGGATGAGCGAGATGATCTGCGGATAAGGGAGAGCCGTGACAACGGCCAGAATCACTGCCGCGATCGCGGCGAACTGAAGGATGTCGCCGATCAAGAGGAACTGCAGCCAGGGATTTTGGCTCTGGTCGATTTGCAGGTCCCGAAGTAATTGATCGGGCAGCAAACCCAGGCAATAAGGAACGAAAAATTTGGCAGCGTTCAGGGCGTACCCGGTGAAAAGAAGCATGAGGATTCGTTTAATGATCACCGGTAGGGTATTCGCGGGCACAGGCGGCTTTTCACGATTCGTGGCCAAGGCAAAGTTCACACCCATCAGCAGCATGAGCAGTTGGGCACCTGGTCCTTCGGCAATAAAGGCCAACAATTTTCCCAGGAGCGTGTCCCTGACATCAAGCCGGCCGTATATCATGACGGT
>JAJPJP010000010.1 GCA_021324175.1 Chitinophagia bacterium | reverse complement strand
ATGAGGCCTATCATCGCCTGATCGGAAAACTGGTGAAGGAACAAGTTGCATCTACGCAACTTGTACTAAGGAATAGTGCGGCGAGCCATATCTTTGTAGATGGCGGTTTCGGTAAAAATGACATTTATATGCATTTGCTTGCCCGGGCGTTCGAGGGCTACGATGTTTATGCCTCCACGGTTCCGCAGGCATCAGCCATTGGCGCCGCGCTCAGCATTCACAAATCCTGGAATTCAAATCCGCTACCTGCAAGCCTCATCCGCCTGAAAAAATATACATCGCAAAAGCAACTTCATTCCTAAAATCGTCTATTGTCATGAGAAAAAATATCCTGGTTCTGTTCCTGCAACTCGTGTCGTTTGGTGTCTTTGCGCAATTGAAAGTCGGCGCGCTTCTATGTGAAAACCTGCAAAATCCGCTTGGCATCGATGCGACCCAGCCGCGGTTTAGCTGGCAATTGGTTTCCAATACTCGGAACACGATGCAAACAGCATTTGAGATCCAAGTCAAGGAAGGGAAAAAGATTGTATGGAACAGTGGCAAAGTTTCGTCTGATTCATCGGTCTTTGTGACTTACCATGGTGAACCGCTTGAATCAGGCAAAAGATATGAATGGCAGGTAAGAGTATGGGATAATAACGGCCACGCTTCGCCCTGGAGCCAGCAGGCTTATTGGCAAACCGGGATGCTGAGGCCTGCGGACTGGAAGGCTCAATGGATCGAAGCTGCTGGTGCTGACACCGTCGACCGGATCATCCCGCTCTTGCGCAAGTCTTTTCATTTATCGAAGGCGGTACGGCAGGCGACCGCATATATTACGGCGCATGGCATGTATGAAGCGTGTATCAATGGTAAAAGGGTGGGAGATGATTACCTGACGCCGGGTTGGACTTCTTATAACAAGAGGCTGGAATACCAGGCATTTGATGTTACCAGCATGTTGCAAGCGGGTTCCAATGTGATTGGCGCTATGCTTGGTAACGGATGGTACAGAGGTTACCTGGCGTGGGGCGGGAATAAAGATGTTTGGGGTAAAAATCTTGCTTTGCTTTTGCAACTTGATATAACCTATGCTGACGGCACGCAGGAAAATATCGTAAGCGATGGTTCCTGGAAATCTTCAACGGGAAATATACTTTATTCAGAAATCTATAACGGCGAAACGAATGATGCTCGTAATGAAAAAAAGGGCTGGTGCAGTGCTGAATTTTCGGATGCTGACTGGCATGTTGTGAATGTAAAAACCTATGACAAATCAGTGTTGGTTGCTACGCAAAACGAACCGGTCCGGAAACATGAAAGGTTTAAACCTGTGCGTGTTTTCACGACACCGAAAGGAGAACAGCTGATTGATTTTGGCCAAAACCTGGTCGGTATGGTCGAACTCAAGGTGAAAGGAAACGCCGGAGATAAGATTGTCATCTCGCATGCTGAAGTACTTGATAAAGAAGGGAATTTTTATACGGATAACCTGAGGGCGGCAAAAGAACAGGACACGTATATATTAAGCGGATCTGGCGAGGAAAAATTTGAGCCGCATTTTACTTTTCAGGGTTTTCGATATATCAAGGTTGAAGGATTTCCGGGCAAGTTGGATCCGGATGATTTCACGGCAGTAGCGATGTATTCGGACATGCAGCCCACTGGAACTTTTTCATGTTCCAACCCGCTGATCAATCAATTGCAACATAATATTCAGTGGGGCCAAAAAGGAAATTTTCTGGACGTTCCCACAGACTGCCCGCAACGCGATGAACGGCTCGGCTGGACGGGTGACGCTCAGGTTTTTTCACGAACTGCGACATTCAACATGAACGTTGATAACTTTTTTGCGAAATGGTTAAAGGACGTGGCGGCCGACCAGTTTTCCAGTGGCAGTGTACCCTTTGTCATACCGAATGTACTTGGTCCCCAGGCGGGAGGATCGACTGGATGGGCGGATGTGTCGACCATCATTCCGTGGAATATTTATTTGGCTTACGGAGATGTTCGAGTTTTGGAAAACCAATATGAAAGCATGAAACGCTGGGTGGATTTTATGACCAGCAAAAGCAAAAATGACCTTTGGAATACCGGATTTCATTTTGGTGACTGGCTGTTCTATCGGCCGGAAGATGACAATGATGGTCGTTCTGCAGTCACCGATAAATATTTAATTGCGCAATGTTTTTATGCGCATTCGACACAACTATTGACCAATGCAGCGAAAGTCCTTCATAAAGACGGCGATGCCGCAAAATACAGTGAATTGTTGCAAAAAATAAAGGATGCGTTTCTCAAGGAATACATGACTCCAAATGGCCGTTTAGTTTCAGGGACGCAAACGGCTTATGTGCTTGCGCTGAACTTCGACATGCTCCCTGAATCGCTTCGCGAGCAGGCGGCAAGAAGACTTGCAGATAATGTCAAAGATTACGATGACCATTTGACAACGGGCTTTCTTGGAACGCCTTATTTGTGTCATGTCTTGAGTCGGTTTGGCTATACTGATGTAGCGTATAAACTGCTTTTGCAACCAACATATCCCTCGTGGTTGTATCCCGTAAAAATGGGCGCAACGACAATATGGGAGCGGTGGGATGGCATCAAACCCGACAGTACTTTTGAGACACCGGGAATGAATTCTTTTAACCATTATTCTTATGGGGCAATAGGAGACTGGATGTATCGAACAGTGGCAGGAATTGACACGTATGCTGACTCGCCCGGGTACAAACATATCCGCATCATGCCGCACCCCGGAGGAGATTTTGACTATGCAAATGCCGAGCTAAAAACTTATTATGGTGTAATAAAAAGCGCGTGGAAAAAGCAAGGAAACGAGATGGTTTATGATATCGAAATTCCGTGCAATACGCATGCGTCCGTATTCATTCCGGCGACGAATTCTGCAGCCGTGAAGGAGAACAATTTAGTGCTTGATGCGGGAAGGGATGTGCAGGCAAAAGGAATTGAGAATGGGTATTGGCGGCTCGAAATTGGATCGGGGATTTACCATTTTGTCGTTCATAATTAATTGTAGAAATTTTTCTACAGTATGCCTGATTTTATTGTTACAATTTCCTTCGTAATCAATTGAGGCTAGATATTTTGGAGCCTATTTGGCGAAGAAAATTTGCGACTGATCGATTCTCGAAAAAATAATTTTTTGAATTCGTAATCAATTGAAATTGTTAAAAATTTTCGTCAAAAATATTTGCTTTGTTAAAAATAACGACTATTTTGGCACCGGATTTTGACCTTTAATAACCAACTCTGACGACTGTTTCTAGTTGACGCTTATCCACTTTAAGACCACAATAAGAGGTTCATCCTTCGAATTACCAGTGCCGATTTTTATCAGGTAACATATCCAATAGCATCACAAGTTGCTCGTATTGATTTGAATTAGATCAACTGGAGATTTTTTGTTGTCCTATGCCAAACTGAATAGTTATTTGGACCTACATTAGGCGATTTCGCTTACAATCCTAAAGCCACATCCTACGAACCAACCGAGCGCAGCATCCATTCATCCTTACGGTTACTCTAAGATAAATTGCTAAATCCTGGCTATGACACTTGCTATGATTACTGGTTGCCTTGTGTTAACGATGCTGATTTTTGTCTCGTTAATTTTTTATTTTGGCACCTATCAGAGTGAAGGTTTATCCTTCGCTGAAGTGTGGCGCATTTTCGCGATGCCATTTTTTGTTTCAGGCTATCACCCCCTCGAAATTTTATCTGATCAACATTTCTTGAAAAATATTTTTTCGCCTGGCAAGATTTCTGACAGGCGTTATTTTTTTTCTCCTAACAAAAATCAAAAGCTTTTATTGGCGGAATACTCGGCAATTTTTCTCGCCGGTGTGAATTCGTCAAGGCAAAAACTAAAGACCGGCTTATGAAAATTTTTACGCTAATCATCCTACAGCTTCTCAAATTTTTAACCGGAACAATCGCCCGATTTGTTTCGCTTTATACCGAAAGGATTTCAATCTACATTCAAAAAGTTAAAACCGTCTTTATGCAAAACTTTTTTACACTTTTAAAAAAGTTATTTACTGTTAATGATAACCGTGAGAGTCGAACATGTGATTTGAATGTGGGTCGATCGACCTTGTGGGGAGCGGTGAGAAACTCAGAAAATTATTTTCCGGATCATAAAAACGATGTGGCTGAGAATGCCGCATCGTTTGCTTTTATTCCCCAACCAATTTACCGTTCAGAAAAAAGTTCGTTTATGAAAACAGGGTTACGCCAACCATTTTTTATTGCAATTGCACTAATAACAACTTTGCTTTTTACAAGCAAAATAAGTTTTGCACAAATTGAGCCCATAGCGAACGGGAATTGGAGTGCCATAGCTACGTGGCCTGCTACGACCCGTACGGGGACGATTACTTCTTCAGCAGCCTCTGCAACTGTTACGGGAACGACAACTACCTTTTTGTCGAGTGTTAGCCCCGGAGATGTTTTGCAAAACGCGGCTGGCACGGTTACCATTGGAACAGTGTTGTCAGTTCAAACCAATACATCACTGACACTTACTTCCAACGCAGGAAGCACGCAAACTAATATTACCTGGCGTACGGAAGGTGCACCAGGTCCTGGAGACGCAGTAGTGATCGGTGGTCCTAGTGGTGGAAATAACTTTACTGTCACTGTGGATGTTAGTAATGCTGCTTGCGCATCGCTTTTCTTAGGGAGAAATAATGGAAGTAGTTCGGCAACTGGTACACTTTTATTTGCTTCGACTGGAAGCCCAAATCTCACTGTTTCAGGATCCATTACGTTAGGCGGCTCAAATTCTAGTGGTGGAAGTACAGGAACCATAACTTTTCAGTCAGGCGCCGCTTTAACGGCCGGTAGCTTACAAATCGGAAATACTGGAGGTGGTGGCGTTATAACCATGACGAATGGGGGGACACTTACTGTTGGTGGTGCGATTACTGTGACTACAAATGGCAGCAATGCATGGACTGCTGGAACTGGAACCGTCATATTGACTGCGACCAATACTCTGCCAACTACAATTTTTACCAGCTTTAATAATCTAACGATAAATTCAGGAACTACGACACTTGGCGCTGCAACGACTTTAGCAGGCAATTTAATCCTCGGTGGAGGAACACTAGACGTTTCTGCAAGCAATTTTGCATTAAACGTCGCTGGCAGCTGGACCAAAAATGGTGGCACCTTCACTGGTCGTACTGGCACTGTGACATTGAACGGGGCGGCTCAAACCATAGGAGGTAGCTCTGCTACACCTTTCAATAACCTGACGCTTTCTGGCAGCAATACTAAGACTTTTGGGATAGCTACCACTATCAGCTCAAATCTGACAATAAATAGCGGTATCGTGGCCAATCTGGGTAGTTTAACTCATTCGGCGAATACTCTTACACTGGGCGGCGTCGGACAACCTAACGGGTCATATGGTGGGACCGGATCAGCGGCGACTTTTGTGAATACTACTTTTTTTGCAGCAGCCACTGGCGTTTTGAACGTCACTACATCTTCATGTACAGCGGGAGCTTGGTTAGGGGCGACAAGCACCGATTGGTTTACCGCATCCAACTGGTGCGGTGGGGTGCCTACTTCGACAACGAACGTGACGATTTCTTCTGGAGCACCAAATCAGCCCACAATTGGTGCAGCCGGAGCCATATGCAACAATATAACTATCAATAGCGGTGCGACGCTAACCATAAGCGGTTCAAACAGTCTGACAGTGGATGGAAATTGGACAAACAGCGGAACCCTAACAGCAAACAGCAGCACAGTAACTTTCAGCGGAACCGGCACACAAACGGTAAACGCGGGCACGAGCAGTTTCTCAAATGTTTCATACGGAGGTGCAAGTACCCTTCAACTGCTTACTAGCACATTCACCGTGACCAACTCGTTCAATAACTCTGGTGGGGGGACTTTTGCTCTAGAAGGAGTAGCAGCGAACATTGGTGACTTGCAAGGAATTGGAACGATAAATAATGGGGCTTCGTTCGGCACCGCGACCTTGACAATTGGCAGCGACAATGCAAATTCAAGTTTCGCAGGAGTGATCCAGAATGGAGCGAATGGTTCGCTGTCGTTGACAAAAACCGGAACCGGAGCGTTGACGCTGTCCGGGGCAAATACCTATACGGGTACTACGACCTTAAATGCAGGAACATTAAACATCAATAGCTCGACTGCTATTGGAACTGGAACATTCACAATTGCCGGCGGAACAATTGATAACACCAGTGGCGGTGCAATTTCCCTTGCAAATAACAATGCTCAGAATTGGAATGCAAATTTTGTATTCAATGGCTCCAATCCGTTGAATTTGGGAACAGGAACCGTGACACTTTCTTCAAGTAGGACCTTAACATTGACTGCAAGCACGCTGACTGTGGGTGGCCTAATCAATAGCAGCGCAAACGCCCTGACCACGTCAGGTAGTGGTGCGCTAAGTTTCGGCGCTAATAATGTAACGTTAAACGCATTGACTATTGGGGCCGGGACCACTTTAACGTCAACGTCAGGAACTTTAAGTCTAACTAATAACTTTGCCAACAGCGGAACATTTGCACCCAACAATGGAACAGTCAGTTTGACCGGCACTACCCAGTCTATCACACCAGGGACCGGCTCGTTCAATAATCTGACTCTTGCCGGCTCAGGGACGAAAACGTTTAACGCTGCCCTCACCATAAACAACAATCTTGCAATAAATTCAGGAGTTGTTGCCAATCTCGGAACAGGGCTTACCAGCACTGCAAACGCACTTTCACTTGGTGGTGCAGGACAACCAGGAGGCTCCTACGGAGGCAGTGGATCCAGTGCTACTTTTGTGAACTCAACCTTTTTTGCGGCTTCTACCGGTCTCTTAAATGTGGCGACATCATCGTGTACAAACGGTACGTGGTTTGGTGCTGTAAACACGGATTGGTTTAATGCCTTGAACTGGTGCGGCGGAGTGCCCAGTTCTTCAACTAATGTTGTTATACCTTCTGGCACGCCAAATCAGCCCACGATTGGAGCTGCTGGCGCCATCTGTAATAATATTACAATTAACGCAAGTGCGACATTAACGATTAGCGCCTCAAACTCTTTAACGGTTAGCGGAAACTGGACAAATAACGGCACGTTCACCTCGAATTCAAGTACTGTGATTTTTGCCGGAACAACACAATCCATTGGCGGCACTTCAGCAACCTTCAACAATGTTACTATATCATCTGGCACGACCCAGATAGGATTGAATACGACGGTTAATGGAACCTTAAGCCTGAGTTCCGGAACGATTGACATGAAAACGTTTAGCATTGTTGCCGGCGCATTGACAGGTAATGGAACCGTGACGAAGAGTTCGGCAGGCGGAGCCACTCTAACAGTCGGTAACGTGAATAATCTTAGCTCGACTTTTCCGGGAGTAATACAAAATCCAAGTGGAACCATTGCACTTACCAAGACTGGAACGGGCACTTTGACACTGTCCGGTATCAACACTTATTCCGGCACGACGACGATAAGCGCTGGCATTCTTCAGCTTGGCTCAACGACAGCTTTGGGAACGAGCGCAGTGATTATTACCACTGGAGCTGCTCTTGACCTGAATGGAATCGCTTATCCTAATACTTCTACTCTTGTACTTAACGGTTCTGGGATCTCTTCGGGAGGTGCCTTGCTTAACAGCAATGTCTCGGCGGCTTCATTTGCCGGCGCGATCTCTATTGCAAGTTCAAGTAGCATAGCTGCGAACAACCAAATAACATTAGGCGGCGTCATTTCAGGCGCTGCAACGAGCACCCTGACTTCTTCCGGATCTGGCACATTAATCCTGGCCGGCTCTAACTCTTATTCTGGGCCAACCGCGATTACGGCAGGTACTTTGCAGGTCGGGTCGGCGTCTGCGTTGGGCGCGATAAACAACGGAACGACAGTTTCTGCAGGCGCAGTACTTGATCTGAACGGTTTCAATTATTCGACAGCGGAACCTCTAGTTCTCAATGGATCCGGCATTTCGAATGGCGGAGCTCTGATTAATAGTAATGCATCAGCTGCAACTTTCGCTGGAACCATAAGTCTCCAAACTTCGAGTACAATTACTTCCAATAACCAAATTACACTTTCAGGGATAATATCTGGGGTAGCCGCAAACACGCTTACGACTGCTGGAACCGGCACATTTATTCTTTCCGCGGTTAATACTTATTTGGGGCCGACTGTTATTAGCTCTGGAACATTGAAATTGGGAATTACCAATGCTTTGGGCAGTGCTACTGACGTTACGGATAATTCGATTTTGGATTTAGCATCGTTCAGTGACCATATTGGCTCGCTTGCAGGAACCGGAACGGTTACTAATAGCGCGGGTGGGACATCAACCTTAACCACGGGAACCGACAACGCAAGTACTTTGTTTCCGGGGGTTCTTCAGGATGGATCAGGCACCCTTGCAATCGTCAAAGCAGGTACTGGAACCTTTGAACTTTCTGGAATTAATAATTATAGCGGCGGGACGACCATCAATGCAGGCATATTGCAAATAGGATCCACCTCCGCTTTGGGTGCAAGTGCGGGTACCGTTATCGTGAGTTCAGGCGGAACGCTGGACCTGGATGGCGTCGCATATCCCAATACAAATCCACTTACACTGAATGGGAATGGCGCTTCTGCAGGCGGAGCGTTAATTAACAGTGAACCAACTGCGGCCTCATTTGCAGGAGCAATCACCATGGCCAGTGCAAGCACAATTACGGTAAATAACCCTATAACCTTACCAGGAAACATCACCAGCACCTCTGCATTCGCGCTTACGGTTGCAGGGACGAATTCGCTGACCTTAAGCGGGATCAACAGCTACAGCGGCGGTACCAACCTTTCTGGGGGTACTTTAATTT
>JAJPJP010000184.1 GCA_021324175.1 Chitinophagia bacterium | reverse complement strand
TGCTATTCGGGCAGGAAGATCTTCTGTTGTTGAGCACAACGGAATTATTACCGGATATACGACCCAAGTTGGTTTCTTCGGGCATACCATAGCAGCAACGAATGCCGGCCTCAAGGCTTTGATCGGGGCAGCTGCTAACTTTTCGGGGCCCGGATTTTTGCTTCCTTCGCGTAATGCAGAGGTAATGCGCTGGTGTTTACAAAACGGTCTGCGCATTATTCAGCCGATGACATTAATGAGTAAGGGTTTGTATAACAATCCGGCGGGTGCGTTTTTGCCTTCTGTTCTTTATTAAAATGAAGGTAAAACCCTTTCAACCGTTTTGAATCAAATTGAAAATGGAATGAAAAAACTAGCCAACTAATTAGCCACCCGGACAGTATTTTCCAGATTACATTGACAGAAATTACAAAACAAGTAAATTGAAGGGACCTTCTTTTTTGGTGCCCTTATGCAGGCATTTCGGGAGTTCATTCTGATAAATGCCAACCATGACCAATTTAAGGCTGAAGAAATATGGTTTTATCGTCATCAGCAATACGAAGAGCTAAAGTCAAAAAGAAATAGCACGATTATACCATTAAGGATGAGGGGAAACTTCTGTTGAACCAAATCCCTGACGCGGATTTTTACAGAGAACTCTATTTGTAATAGCCCTGCTTTTGCAAAAAATCATCTTCCCATTTTTGTGCATCGGCAACAAAAACCGGATTTGAGTCGAAGTCTTTATACTGCACCTTTAGATTTCGGGTTAGCAGATGACCAACTCCGGGATAGATATGAATATAGCACCTGGCGCCCGCCTTTATTGCCAGATCATGAAATGCAATGGCATCTGAAGCAAGCGTAATGCTGTCTTGGGCACCGTCGATTATCAGGGTGGGAGGAAGTTTCCCGCTGATATAGCCTGCAGGAGAATACTTCGCCGGGTCGCCTGAATTTTGCATAACCGATTCGAAGTATTTATCATGAGCCATATTTAAAGCGGCGCAATAAAGTAAGATCACATTTGGTCTTGCCTCTTCAGATACTTTTTTTCCGTTGACATATGGCAATGTTGCAGCGCAAGCCACCAAATGCCCTCCTGCCGAAACGCCGTATCCGGCGACTTTTTTTGTATCGATATTAAACACCTTTGCGTGCCTTCGAACCCAGATAAAGGCCGCACATGCGTCATCGACGCCTTCGATTGGTGTCAGCCCGTTATTTGCTAAGCGATAATCAATCGCAAATGCGACCATTCCCTTATCCGCAAATTCCCTGGCCCGCCCAAACATCCAGGATGCGTCGCCAAGACGCCACGCGCCGCCGTGAAATAAAAGAATGGCCGGATAAGGACCGCCATTACCGCGGGGTCTAAAAACATAGGCTTTTAATGAGGCTTTTTCAAGTTGGCGGTAAATTACCGTGTCAGAGGGAACTGCTTGCTGTGCTGCGGAATGAAGCGCCAACAGGTTTAAAAGGTATAGATTGAAAAAGAAGGAGGTCGCCCTTGGTTTTTTCATGTTCGGAGATATTTATAAAACCAAAGACATTTGTCTTTTCAGGAATGTTGCAGGACCTGGCTAGTCCTGAAATAACTATACAGGTAAAAGAATAAATCCTGAGAATCAACAATTGACAGGTACCTAATTTCGAATGACCACCTTCCCTACTTTGCGACAGGTAGGCACAAGAGGCCGCCAAGCAACTTGGTCAACCAACCAAAAATCAAAGAATCGTGGAAATGGGTTAGCGACAACAAAAAAGCCCCTTCCGGAAATTGAAGAGGCGGCAATCAGAGACAACCAATACACATGAGAAAAATGAGAGCTGTAGAGGGAGGATTCGAACCTCCACGGGGCAGTTAGCCGTAGCGCAATCTGTGGTGGTCAACCCCAGTCGGGACAATTGCTTGACCCGGCATTACACTATGTTTATCCTGTTATCCCCACCCCCGAGACAAGAGGGCATGTCTGCCAAAAGTTCCATCACTCCACAGTATAGTCGTTTCAATGAGCTTGACAGGACAATATTAAATAATATTCCCGTTTTGTTATAATATTTTTAAGTTTTTTTTGAAAATTTCAACAAAATTCAAATATTTGCGGTTGATTCTAAATAAAATCAAAAAATGAATGATAAAATCAATGGCAAATTGAATCTCGACAAACTCGATTTGCAAATCATCTCCGCCATGATGGCGAACGCGGAAATATCTTATGCCGAGCTCGGAAAGAAATTATTTGTTTCGGGCGGTACTATACATGTTCGCATAAAAAAATTGCAGGAAAGCAATATCGTCAGAGGTACTAAATTAAACGTGGACCTGAAGCTCCTGGGTTATGACGTGATTGCATTTATCGGAATTTATCTTGAGAAAAGCTCATTATACGACTCAGTCGCCAAAGAGTTGAGGCGTATCACTGAAATCGTGCGCCTCAATTATACCACGGGCAACTACAGCATGTTTGCCGAAATTGTTTGCAAGGACATCAACCAGCTTCGGTTTGTTTTGCATGATGAATTGCAAAAAATAAAAGGCATTGAAAGAACGGAAACGTTTATTTCCCTGGAGGAAAGTTTTGACAGGAATGTACAGGTATTTCAGGAGACCTGAGCTTCACTGCCTGCCGATCCGCGGCCTATCTTTCTTCCCTTCCAATAATAGCTGCCAAATCTTCCCCAAAAACCGGTGACAATTACATAAATAATATGTACCGGCTCCAGTAGCACGAAATATTTCATTAATTCTCCCTGTCCATAAAAGCGGGCACAGGTGCTGATAAAAGGAATCTCAATAATGGATTTGGCAGCCAGGAGTGCTAACGCAAACAGCCAATAACGGCTATCAAAAAAGCCCGCCACGGCAAGAGCAAGAAAGGCAAGGTTAAAACAGAATACGAGCACAAGAACATAAAATATTCTTTTATCATCATAACTGTCGGCTTTGCTAGCCCAGCGAACACGCTGGTTGAGAAATTCCCGCCAAGTGATTTGCGGGTCTGTGACGACGATGGCATTTTCATTCTTCAAATACTTCACATGCTCCGGGTATTTTAAATAGATTTTGTGCATGAGCAACAAATCATCGCCAGAAGGAATCTGGTCAATGCCACGAAAGCCCCCTACTTCAGCAAATGCTTTTTTTTCATAGGCCAGATTGGCGCCGTTGCACATGGAATGAAATCTACCTGCTACGGATGCGGCAGTGATACCCTGGAGCGAAATGAAATCCAATGTTTGAAAAATATCGAGTACGCCTTTTCCGCAGTCGATCTTCACGGGAGCCGCGATGAATTTTGCATCAGTGGCGGCATGAAATGCGGCGATCGTTTTAAGCCAATCGGGATGAAAGACGCAGTCGGC
>JAJPJP010000348.1 GCA_021324175.1 Chitinophagia bacterium | reverse complement strand
TTTTGCAGGAATTGAATTCCCTTGTAGCAAAGAAAAATGCCCAGCGCGATGCGAATGATATCAACCCATTTGGGATGGTGGAGGTCGCCCCATTGTTCGAAACGTTGAAGCGTATTCATATAAGAATTTTTAATGCAGTAAATAAAGAGCATCCATAAGTTACACCCTTTTTACGACTCCCGCAAGATAATTTCAACCATTGAAGCACGTAGCGCGCTGCCATCCGCAAAAGCTAAAGCCAGTCGTAGGATCTTACCGGTAGACGGCTAAACGCCTATACAATCAATTTTAATTACCTTCAGATCATCATCCTCCCCTATTAATCAGCCCTGATCATATTAGGAATTTCAGTAAGCCCATCGCGAGAATAAAAAGTTGAAACAAAAACGGGATAAGGGAAAGAAGTTATAATTGAACAGCCCTGAACCAAAATATCATGAGAAAGATAATTTCAATAGCTATCATTTTTTCTTCATTAAGATGTTTTGCACAAACCAAAACGATTGACAGCCTGAAAAAAGCGCTGGATAACTATAAAAAGGAGGATACTATAAGAATAAGCATGTTTTATAATTATAGCGAGTCTTTATACAAAACAAATATTGGTGCGTCCATTCAATGTACTAAAGAAGGCATTCAACTTGCCGGAAAGCTCAACAGACCAGATCTCGCCGCTTCCGGAGATCTCATGCTGGCGTCTTTTTATGGCATAGAGAATGAAGAAGACAGTGCTTTGTTTTTCAGTTTAGATGGACTGAACACGGCAGAAAAGCTTCATCTGAGCAAATTGCTACCAAATTTTTATAACCGATTGGGTGAAAACTACCGGCTGCTCCATAACTATGAAAAATCAGTTTATTATGATAATAAATATCTTGATATTGCCAGTAGTGAAAAAAACGACACGATGATTTTACATGCATTGCTATCCATGATATCATTATATCAAGGGCATGGACAATGGGACAAAGTGAAAAACCTTGCAGACAAGGCTATGCCGCTTGCAAGAGCTTACAAAAACCCATACGGTTTGGGTAGATTATTCTGGACTATGGCCGGCGAATCTCGTCATGAAAATAATTTTCAACAGGCAGTAAATAATTATCATGCTGCACTTGAAGTGTGGAAAAACTTGAAGGATTACCCCGATATGGACTATTCATTGGCTTTACTGAGTTCAATTTTTAATAAAATGAATAATAAAGACAGCGCTGGCTGGTATGCTTATGCTGCCTTGGATACCGCAAAAAAATATAAGCTAAAAAAAGAAACGGGGGACGCGTATGGTGTCCTCTTTTCCTATCATTATAAATATAAGGATTACAAAAAAGCACTGGAAGAAAACCTTATTTTGGATTCTATCGAATATGCGACGGAAAATGCGCAGACACAACAAACAACTTTAAAAGCTGAAATGAAATACGACCAGGAAAAAAAAGACCTCCTGGCTTTGATAGAACAGGAAAAGAAAGAAGCCGCTGCAAGAAGAACAAAGAATTTGCAGTATGGTGTTATAACTGCTTTTGTATTATTGGCTGGCTTTCTTTTCCATAACAATAGACAAAAACAACGAGCAAAAATTAAAATCGAGAAGGCGTATACTGAACTAAAGACAACACAATCACAACTCATCCAATCTGAAAAAATGGCTTCACTCGGGGAACTCACCGCCGGTATTGCCCATGAAATCCAGAACCCGCTGAATTTCGTGAATAACTTCTCAGAGGTAAACAACGAACTAATTGCTGAGATGAAACAGGAAATGGATAATGGAAATTTACAGGATGCAAAAACTATAGCTGATAGTATTGATGAAAATGAACAAAAGATAAACTTTCACGGCAAGCGAGCGGATGCTATTGTAAAGGGGATGCTACAACATTCAAGGATATCAACGGGGCAGAAAGAACCAACTGACATTAATACTTTAGCAGCTGAATATCTACGATTAGCTTATCATGGACTTCGTGCAAAGGATAATTCATTCAATGCAGCGATGCAAACGGACTTTGACAGTTCAATTGGCGAAATCAATATCATCCCGCAGGACATTGGTCGGGTTTTGCTCAACTTATACAACAATGCGTTTTATGCGGTGAGTGAGAAAAGTAAAGGGCAGATTCCGAGATACGAACCGACCGTTTCAGTAACCACGAAAAAGTCCGGTGAAAGAGTTGAAATAAGAGTTCGTGATAATGGCGGCGGCATCTCTCAAAAAGTTTTTGATAAGATCTTCCAGCCTTTTTTTACAACTAAACCAACTGGGCAAGGAACAGGATTAGGTCTGTCATTGAGCTATGATATTGTCAAGGCGCATGGGGGTGAGATAAGTGTAAATACCAAGGAAGACGAGTTCACCGAACTTGTTATTCGACTGCCAACAAGTTCCTAAGAAACTAACATCTAATTTAAAATATAGCAGCCCATCATCACCCAAACGTGGAAAAGAAACGATTCAAAGAATATTTTTAGCGAGAATTTAAGACGTAATTTGTCTGGGACGACCAAGTCGTCGGATAATCCGTTATTAATGGCGCCAGAAACCAAATATGCAAAGAGTGGTGGAGTGAGCATCGCCTATCAGGTTTTGGGAAGCGGTTCACTTGATCTCGTCTATGTGATGGGGTGGGTATCAAACATCGAATATTACTGGCAAGAACCCGCGATGAATCATTTTCTACAACGACTCTCTTCCTTTTCACGTCTCATTATTTTTGACAAACGGGGGACCGGATTATCCGACAGAGCAGTGAACCTCCCCACACTGGAACAGCGCATGGACGACGTAAGAGCGGTGATGGATTCCGTAGGTTCTGAAAAGGCTGCACTGTTCGGGGTTTCAGAAGGAGGTCCCATGAGTGCGCTATTTGCTGCCACTTACCCTGAAAGAACCGCAGCTTTGATCATGTATGGAACATATGCTAAACGAGAGTGGTCGCCGGACTATCCATGGGCACCCACGCCCGAGCAAAGGCAAGTATTTTTCGAAGCTATAAAAAGCGGATGGGGAGGAGTGGTTGATTTAGATACTCTCGCGCCCAGTCTCATAAACGACGAACGATTCAAAAAATGGTGGTCTAGCTATCTGCGACAAAGTGCCAGCCCTGCCGACGCCCTTACTCTGGCGAAAATGAATGCGGAAATCGACATCAGGCACATCCTTCCGTCTATTCGTGTTCAAACTTTAATTTTGCACCGCACCGGCGATCTTGATATTTCGGTAGGGGGGAGCAGATATATGGCAGCGCAGATTCCAAACGCGAAACTTGTTGAATTGCCCGGTAATGATCATTTGCCGTGGGTAGGGGATACAGAAGGTATGTTGAATGAAATAGAGATTTTTCTTACCGGAGAACTTCAAATGCATGAGCCTAACAGGGTCCTCGCTACTTGCTTATTTACAGATATAGTCGGCTCTACGGAACTAGCCCAATCTTTAGGAGACAACCGTTGGCGAAACTTGCTGCAAAGCCACAATAATATGGTCAGAAATCAGTTGCTCCGTCATAAAGGTCGTGAAATAAAGACGACAGGTGATGGCTTTCTTGCCACTTTTGACGGTCCGGCAAGAGCCGCAAGATGTGCATGTGCAATACGGGACGAAGTTCACGTTCTTGGGATCGAAATACGTGCGGGCCTGCATACTGGTGAATGTGAAATCATCGGCAATGATATCAGCGGGATTTCCGTTCACATCGCTGCACGGATCATGTCAAAGGCAGTGGCAGGTGAAGTTCTCTGTTCCGGTACTCTCAAGGACCTAGTGGCGGGTTCTGGTATCAAATTTGAAAAAAAGGGTCCATTTTCTCTCAAAGGTATTCCCGGCGAATGGGACATCTATTCAGTTTTTAGCTAAGCCTTCCTGCGATCATTCTTATAAAGAAATATGGAGATAGCGAGCCTTTCGGGCGAGGTAAAACCCAATAACTTTTCGGGTCTTGTTGTCCCCCTGATTAGCCGCGCCTTATAATCAAAATGTTCACTCCAAGGCGAAGTGGCCAATCAACCTGCAGTTATATAAAACCGACTGAACGACTAATCATGAAGCAGGGTGAATAAGCCTGCCTTTTCCATTAGTTCTTATTCCCAAAACATGTTGACCTTATCATTTGGAGCTTTCTTTTATCGAATGACGATTTCTTAGAATTCACTTTTCCATTCGAAATATCCAGCACTTCTCGGCTATCCAGTGCAAAGCAAAACTGCACGATCCTGGTTCTTCTTATTGGCAGATCGTTCTACAACTTCACTCTGTCCTAAGCCCCTTAACCGGATTGGCGGTGGCGGCACGGATGGATCGAAAACTGACCGTCACAGAAGCAATAAATAATGATACAAAACCCGCAAGGACAAAAACCCACCAGCTGATCGTAACCCGGTAAGTAAAGCCCTGCAGCCAGCCGTTCATTGCCCACCAGGCGATAGGGGAAGCGATAATGAAAGCCAGTATGACCAGTTTGATAAAATCCCTTACCAGCAATAAGGTTAGACGAGAAGCGCTGGCGCCCACGACCTTGCGGATGGCGATTTCTTTGACTCTTTGCTCCGCCATAAACGACACCAGCCCGAATAAGCCGAGACATGCGATAAATATGGCGAGCAGGGAGAACAGGCCGCTCGCTCTCACGCTGCGTTGCTCGGATTGATAGAGATTCTCCACGTGTTTATCCAGAAATTCGATGTCAAAGGCGGTATTGGGAAGGTCGCGTTCGAATGTTTTTTGTAATTGCGAGATAAGATGCGGGAGGTCGGGCGTGTTATAACGGAGCAGCAGGGTCCCTTTATTTTCACCCCAATTGGATGCATAATATATGTAACCCCCGATCTCATCTTTTAACGATTTATAATTGAAGTCTCTGACCACGCCAGTGACCAACGATTTTCTTGACATTTCCGTAATGATGTATTTTCCAACGGCGTCTTCCGGTTTTTTAAAGCCGAGGTCTTTTGCCACTGCTTCATTGATCAAGACATAGCACGTCGTGTCCTCCTTTGCCAGAGAAGCAGGCAGGGTTTTGCCCACAAGGATTTGCAACTGCAAGGTCGCTGCTATCGAGCCCTCGGTATGACAGGTCCACGTAGGAATCCCCGCTTGGTCCGTTATCAACTTGCGGACCGATTTCCCACTTTCCCCAGCGCCTGGAAGACCCTGCGCCGCTGTAACACTGCTGACGCCTGTTATGCGTTTCAAATCATTGGTCACATGAACGAGACCCTCACTGTGCGACAGGAGGCCGACAGGCAATGCGACCACCCCCTTGGGATTATATCCCAGGTCCTTACTGGCGATAAAGCTCATCTGCTCGCGTATGATGATGACCGTTATGATCAGGATGACGGAAGCCGCAAATTGAAATACAACCAATGATTTACGTACCGTACTGACTACTGAATTTTTCTTCCCGCCCTTGTTAAACAGGTTCAGCACGGGAATTCCGGATAAAGAAAATGCAGGATAGCTGCCCGCTACAAGTGTAACGGCAAGCCAAATGAGTAACAGACCAGTCAAAACCGTCGGACTATACAGCGCACTCTTATCGAATCCGGTCCCGACAATACTCTGGAATAAGGTGATCGACCAGAATGAAAGAATATACCCGATGAGCACCGCGATCCCGGAAAGCAATCCTGTCTCAAGGTAAAAAAGCAGTCGCATCTGTCCTCTGGTTGCACCCAGCACTTTATTGACGCCGACTCCCTTTGCGCGCTTCTGCGATTGCGCCGTAGCGAGGTTCATATAATTGATGCAGCCGATAAACAGAATAAGAAAAGACAGAAACATCAGTGTTCTTACACTATTAATGCTCCCGTAATTTGCCGCGTACCCTTCCCGCAGATCGCCGGAATACAGGTGGATCTTTGTCAGCGGCTGAAAGAGCAGGCCCTTGAAATACAATGTATCCTTGCCGACATTGCTGACCAGGACCCTGCTTGCCTGCTGCTGGACATCGGCCACGCTAGCCCCGGGTTGAAGGAGGCAGTAGGTCTCATAGCTCGCGTTGCTCCACCAGGGCTCTTTTCCCATCCAGGAATCCATGATATTATGCACCATATCGCAGTCAATGCTGCTGTTTTTGGGCAGGTCTTCATAGACCCCGGCAACCTGGAATGTATCCGTATTGCTCAAATACACCAAATTACCCATGGCGGGCTTATCGCCAAAGAGTCTTTGTTTCGCCGCATGGGAAAGGACGAGCGATTTAGGCTGAGTGAATGCTGATGCCGCGTTGCCTTCCACAAAATGAAAGTCGAAAATCGAAAAGACGGATGAGTCTGCGAGGTACAATCCTTTTTCAGCAAAAGTCTTTTCACCGATTTTGAGGGAGACGGTTGCGCCAAAATCTTCTTTGATCAAACGCGTCGCGGCATTTATCTGGGGAATGCTTTGAGCCAGAGCAGGGCCAACCGCGTTTGGCGTAGTAGACCATTTTTTCAGGTCCAGTGCCGTTCCTGTTTGCAGGTTCACCCGGTAAATGTCCTTGGCATTTTTAAACATCCGGTCAAAACTCAACTCATAAGAAACATAGGCAAACAACAGGATCGAAACACATAGCCCTATAGCGAGGCCGGCGACGTTCAGGCAAGTAAAAAGCCGGTTGGCGCGGATATTCCTGAACGCCGTTTTGAAATAATTTTTGAACATGGGGATTGAGTGTTGATTTTCTTATCGATGGAGATCCATTTTTGTGAACACTGCAGAAGCGCGATTTTCAAGGATCATGATCACCGGCAGGTTTTTGGTTGGCACTCAAATAGGGTGCCGGGTTAATAAAAGGATGAAAATCAATAGTAGCACTCAAAAAAGCTCATTAAGTTGTGCGCTTTTGAACTTTCGCTGACCGTTTCCGACCAGTTTCGCTATTGGCCGGCAAAATAAGAAAACGAGAATAGGTACGGAATCATTAAGGGATTTTGAAAATGCAATGATTTCGTCATGGCCGAATGGAGCCTCAATCTTCGCTTTGATATTCCTCCATTAAGCCGCAGCCACTGATCTCGTATAAGTAAGGACTACCAGCCCGGATGAATAGGAGATCGCATTCTTTAGCTTGAATTTATACCGGCCGGTAATGCCTTCAAAAAAACGCTTGCCATCGCCCAGGAGAATGGGACTTAGAGCCACGATGATTTCATCAATCAGGCCACGGTTGATCAGAGAGCAGGCAAGCGACGCTCCACCAAAAACAGCAATATCTTTTCCGGGTTCGTTTTTTAACTTTTCCACCATCCTTCCCGCATCCTCCCTGATCAAAACAAATCCCTCCTCAACAAATCCAAGGCTACTTGAAAAAACCAGGTGCTTCATGTGTTTAAAGGGATTCATCAGGCTCTTCGATTGGCGAACCGCCGCAACGACTACTTCGTAGGATTTCCGACCGTAGAGCATCGTGTCGGTACTCTCCCACAGTTCCTGAAGGAACTTGTAATGGGCTTGGTCCTGGACAATCCAGTCGATTTCGCCCTTTGGTCCCTCGATAAATCCATCAAGACTTTCCGCAAAGCTTGTGTAAACCTTTCTCATACCCAGGGATTAGAATGGGAATACAAAAACCGAAGTTACTATTTTGGTCCAGTGGCAATTTCTTTTTAACCGGCAGGAGAACAAAAGTATAAAGGTTGCACAAATTTAAGGTCAAAGCCTAATTCAAGCCTGCAAAGACGTATGGCCTACCATGACGCAAAGAAATGCGGTTATGAAATCACCGAAACAAGGTTATTCGCGATATGATTGAGAATTTTGCAAGTTCAATGTGGAGCAATGATCACCTTGATCCCGGCGCCCGAATGACTTGCCCACTCGAGGATTATCTTGCTGTCGATGTCTGCGTATACATCTTTTTGAGATTGGTCCCGAGGCAGGTCCTTGATTGGCACAAGCATGAGATAGTGTGGCTCCATATAGTCCGGCCTGTGATCCCTGGTCATCCCCCTTACTTGTACATATTGAAAGCCTTTTTCTTTCAGATGCTGTAGCGAGCTCAACGTCAGCGCCGGCAGGCTTCTTAGATATTCGCTATAATGATTTTCCACTTGAAATGATTTTGTGCTTGAGGTAAACGATTGCTGGGATATCTGATTGATCAGTACAAAACCAAAGTTAGATTTTATGAAGAATGGATCGGGTAATCCTTATCACTTCAAAAAGTGAGTTTTGTCAATTTTTTGTATGCTCTGAATTGCTGCTTAATTCTCAATTATAATCCGCAATGTGAATGAGTTTTTTGACATCCCGGACAATTATTTTTCGGCCGGTAGTTTCCACAATACCCTCTTTTTTAAATTCACTGAGGGTGCGCACGATGTTTTCCCTTGCGGTCCCCACCAGGCTTGCCAGGTCGTCCCGGCTCATATCGATCTCAACAGCCATACCAGGCAGAAAATTCTTTTTGTATTTTTCTCTTAGCACCACAAGCTGCAAGGCTAGCCTTTCGCGAACCGGTTTTTGACCAAAAATCGTCAGGCTATTGGTCAGCACAGTGAATTCATGGCTTAATGTTTTAAGCAGCCGGTGCGTGAGAATGGTCGATTTTTGGAGAGCCGCAAGAAAATCTTCTTTGGCAATAAAACCAATCGTGGACTCTTCCAATGCAGTCGCGGAATCGGGATATCGCTCTTCAGCAAGCACCGCATGATAACCTATGAGTTCGCCGGAATTCGCAACATAGATGATATGTTCATTCCCTTCATTATCCAGTTTAAATTTCTTTGCCTTGCCGTCCTGTATTAAAAAGATGCCAGCAGGGAATGAACCTTCCCGGAAGATGATTTCACCTCTCTTATAGACCTTGTCCGACTTATGAGCGGTAAGAAGCGCCAAGTCTTCCGTTGGCAGATTTTCATGGATGGAGTTGGTCTTGAAATCCCAGTTTTCTATTGGAAAAAGCCCCTTGATACTCATTGCAAGGCAAATTTATGAAAATTGACAGAAGTCACTTTTTCTGATGATAAAGTTCAACGAACGGGAACTTGCTCGCGTATAATTTTGCGTGCCGGCTGTCGAAAAATCCTAAAACCAAAAGGGACATATGGCTTTGCGCAAGAGACGAGAGCGAAATTGGTTTGAGTCAGATGACCACTTTAACCAGCTTTATCCTCCAGCCATACACTCTCTAAGCCGGGACCACTGGACGCCTTTATCAATAGCGGAAAGGGCAGCGGGTTTTCTCGCCGAAGGTGGTCGCTCAAATATTTTGGATATAGGCTGCGGAGTGGGTAAATTCTGTCTGGTCGCTGCGTTTCATTACCCACACAACAACTGGTTTGGAATTGATCAACGGGCAAATTTGATCACATACGCCCAATCCGCAAAAGAAATCGTTCAACTTGAGAATGTATTCTTCCGGCTGTGCAACTTCACGCAGGTAAATTTTACGGATTTTGATCACTTCTATTTTTATAATTCATTCGGCGAAAACCTTGATCCCGAATCCAGGATAGACGACACGATTGCCTATTCAGGCGACCTCTATGATTATTATACCCGCTATCTCCGCAGTCAGTTGGATTCCAGATCGCCAGGGGCCAGGGTGGCGACTCTCGATAGCATGGGTCGCGAAATACCACTTTCATACAGGGAAGTGGGCTCAGCATTTGGAGGAAGGCTTAAATTATGGATAAAGTCGTCATAAACTGGCAACAAAGCAATTATCGAAACCTTGAAAAGAAAAATCAGGTATTACCGCCTATTGTGGCTAAAATATGATCTTCCTGCGGGCGTTTCTGTATTCCTGGTTGCGCTTCCGCTTTGTCTCGGTATCGCTCTTGCATCAGGCGCACCATTGTATGCGGGTCTCCTCTCCGGCATTATTGGCGGCGTGATTGTATCCCTGCTCAGCGGCTCACAACTGGCTGTGTCGGGGCCCGCCGCAGGCCTCACGACCCTGGCTTCGGCTGCGATCCTGTCTCTTGGAGACTTTAAGACTTTCCTCTTGGTCGTAGTCGTTGCGGGTCTTTTCCAGGTAGTCTTAGGAATACTGAAGCTAGGTTCTATCGCGAATTACTTCCCCTCGTCGGTTATTAAAGGGATGCTGGCGGCCATCGGGATAATTTTGATCATCAAACAAATACCACTTGCCTTGGGATTTGACAAGCCCGACTTCTGGAGAACTAGTTTCATTCATATTATTTCATCAGAAAATTTCCTGGAGAAATACCAAAGCTTTAACCATGAGACAGCTACCTCGGCGATGGTTCTTACTATCGTTTCCCTGGCCATATTGTTCGTCTTGCAAAGTCCTTCCGCACCGCGCTTGAAAATGATTCCTGCTCCGCTGATCGTAGTCCTCGCCGGCGTCTTAATGAACGCGTTGCTGAGCAAACTCGCAGGTTCATATAGTCTTAAACAGGCGCAGCTGGTACACATTCCCAATCATATTTTTTCATCCATTTCATTCCCTGATTTGTCCAATCTATTCTCCAATTCGGCAATATGGAAGTATGGAATCCAGGTAGGTATGTTGGCAACGCTGGAGACCCTCCTGTGTGTAGAAGCAATTGACAAAATGGACAGGCACAACCGAATTACGCCGGTGAACCGGGAACTTGTCGCACAAGGCCTTGGAAATATAGCATGTGGTATACTCGGCGCCATTCCGATTACCGCCGTAGTCGTCAGGGGGTCTGCCAATGTTGATGCAGGCGCAAGGACCAAGCTCTCATCGTTTACCCACGGAATGTTGCTTTTGCTTGCCATCCTGCTCGTCCCGTTTTTTCTCAATATGATACCTTATGCTTCGCTGGCCGCGATCTTGATGTTCACGGGCTTCAATCTAACCAAACCGAAACTTTTCAGAAATGTATGGAGTCTTGGTTTGAAGCAGTTCCTCCCGTTCATCATAACGATCGTGGTCATCCTGGCCACCGATCTTTTGACCGGCGTAAGCATTGGGCTGTTGATCTCGATCTACTTTATTATTCAGGAGAATTTCAAAGCTGAATATAAGATTACAAAAACGACAGATGACGGAAATGATCGCTATTATATCAGGCTAAGCGGTACCGTTAGCTTTCTCAACAAGGTGAAACTCCGCGAGGCGCTTGATAAAATCCCGGAATTTAGCCGGCTTACCGTCGACGGAACTGAATCCAATTTTATCGACTACGACATCTTGGAAATTATCAGCGAATATCAGAGCAAGGCAGATGACAGGGATATTAAGGTCGAATTTATCGGCATAGAAAAAGTGAATGTCACAGCTGTGCACTGACTAGAAGGCGAGCGCGAATTTGAATGTTTAAGGATGCTTCTGAAACTATTTGGAAACGCCGTAAGGGTAAACACTTATTTTGCAATGTTCATGGAATTTATTGAGCAATAATCATCAAACAAAGCACGGTAGAAAAAATTCATTTTATTAGATTTGCCATCCCTTGTCTCAAGCCTCATCCTGCAACCATTGACGCATTAAATCGATTCCTTTTCGCCAGCTAACTTAACCTTAAAAATGATACGCAAATGCCGATGTCACCGGTCATTGTGGTATCAGAAAGTCTGCAACTCCTGCAGTTTGTCACTGCGACCAACTGCTTAGGTGCAGATAATGTTAACATACAAATTGATCATTCTAACTCGAACTTAAAATGATTACGACAAGAGAGCTCAAGAGAAAGACAGGCTATGACTCTTTCTTGAAATTCAAACGGGAATGCATCCGTTCAGCGGATTCGCCAAGATCAATTGGACTTACCAGGTATTATTATGGCCATGGCAGGGTCGTGGAACTTGATATTAAGCCCGAGGAGTTATTCATGGCAGCGGATGAAGAGATTACGAATCGAAGAGAAAATGGAACCGTAAGAGGATCCAGGAAAACCCACTGAGGGCTTACAAACGTAGCATTATTTCATCAGCAGTAAAAAGTCATGCCCAAGCAGGGAATGGCGCTCAAAATACATGACCGTTCTTATCAAATCATTAAATATTCTTTAAGAAATCGGTAAGATTTTCACGTTAACAGGTTTGCATTTTCAATTCCTGAACTTTTGCAGTCCAAACGAGCTGATGAGCAATAGCAAGTGGATTTTTTTTGTTTTCGAGATATGCAGGATGTGTATTGGAAATCCTGCCTTTGCGCAGCCGCCGCGTCATGACGAAGGCCTAAGAGTAGTTTTTATCCGACACGCTGAAAAGCCTCTCAAGGGTGAAAACCTGAATTGCCAGGGATTGAACAGGTCAGAGCAAATTCCGACAATGTTAATCGGCAAATTTGGCGTTCCGGATTATGTCTATGTTCCGAAAATCAGCACGGACAGCACCACAAGACACTCAAGAATGTTCCAGACGATTATCCCGCTTGCCGTCAAGTACAATCTCATCATCAACAGTAAATATGCTGAAAAAGATTCATCAGGTGTTGCGGCAGATATAAAAAATAAATCAGGAACAGTATTGGTGGTTTGGGAACATCGGGCCATAACGCCCCTCGTCCGGGCTCTTGGCATACCCGATTTTAAGGTAAACTGGGGCGATGATGACTATGAAAGTATCTGGATCATCTCTTTCACTAACGGGATCGCCAAAATAACTTATGATAAGGAAGGCTTGGTGCCGGGTTCGGTGTGTCCTTTTTGACACTGCCCGGATGACAGTTCATCAATCCTGCAGCTTCCTGTCGAATTCAGTCGTATTGGGTCGACTATAGGCCATGACCAGAAATAACTTCAAGACAGAAGGAAATTCAGTACCTTTACACGGTATTGATTCTTTTATTATTTCCTCCTCTTAGTACTCGGGTATAACCGGACTACACTAATACGACGATCAAGGAAAATTTTCGAGATCAGGTTACTCATTCAAAAT
>JAJPJP010000433.1 GCA_021324175.1 Chitinophagia bacterium | reverse complement strand
ATATCCTATCACCTTCAAAAACCGTAGAAGTTTATGAAATCACTACGCCAAAAAACTGATCACGAATTAATCCACCAATTCCGCGACGGCGATCTGCATGCTCTGGAAGCATTGATTCTCAGGCATAAAGATAAGCTTTTCACCTCGATCCTATTCCTTGTGAAAGACAAGTACCTGGCTGAAGACATTTTCCAGGATGTTTTAATCAAGGTTATCGACACGATTCGCGGAGGCCGCTACACCGAGGAAGGCAAATTTCTTCCCTGGGCTATGCGTATAGCGCACAACTTGTGCGTCGATCATTTCCGCAAGGTAAAACGCACACCTGCGATCAAAACCAGCGATGATCGCGATATTTTCGAAGTACTCAATTTCACCGAAGAGGGCGCTGACACCAAAATGATGAAAAGGCAAAGCCATGACAGGGTTCGCCAGATGCTCGATATGTTGCCGGAGGACCAGCGTGAAGTGATTATCCTTCGTCATTATGCCGATTTGAGTTTCAAAGAAATTGCATCGTTGACTAACTGCAGCATCAATACGGCACTTGGCCGGATGAGATACGGGTTGATCAACCTTCGCAAGATGATGACAGAAAAAAAGATTGCTTTATGAGCATTTCTTTTTAATGTTTTTATTAACTAAAACTTTATTTCGACCACCAGATTAACCGCTAACTTTAACGAGTGAATAGACTGGTCAAAATATTGAGAGTTCCTGCACACAATGCGGGAACTTTTTTTTTAAGATCCTGTCATTCTGATCCTCCACCTGGCAAATAGATTGCTTGCCGCCGGAAGGCCGGGTCAGAATGACGCCTAATTGAGGGGCCCGTGTGAACCAGCATACGGGCCCTCGTATTTTGATCAGCGACGAAGAATACTCATTCGCCTGTCAATACCCAAGATCGCTGGCATCAAATTTAAAATCAAATCGCCCGTCGGTGATGGTGTCGGAACCGTAAATGCCGTTAAAGAGTGCGCTGCATTGAAATACGGTATCCAGCAGACCCTTGGTGGAAATGGTGAGGTTCACGATATAAATATTGGCTGTTCCAAATATATTGGTGGAGTCATAAAACTCCTCCAGCTGAATGGCGGCATTGTTTGAATCAAGACGCATACCCTTAAGAGAAAGTATGTCCGCCGAGGTAAAATTTTTTGAGACAGGGAAAGAAATCGTCAGCCATTCTTCAACATAACTGGATAGCATCAGATTATTTGGAATCATATTCCAGGCGATGAACATGGTATCCTTCGAAGTGCCGGTATTGATCAAACCGATATGGGGCAGGGAATTTCCATTCAGCTTGTTAAAGGGATTGATATATGGCACCCCATCGATATATGCCGTAACTACATTAAAACCATGTGCAGTGAGCCTGCTCAACCCCGGGCGATTGGCGTCAGGATAAAAATTCCGTTTCGCACAGGCGAACATCCCGATCATTAGCCCGCAGGCACACAAATAATGCAGAAGTCCTTTATTCATTTTCTTCTTTTTTGGTATAGTTTATATCGAAGCAGCACCTGAAGGGGCGCCACGAAACGGAATGAAAGCGGATAGCTGCCAAGGCTTGCCAGAGGCGGGGTTCGCGCGCGCAGCATCACCGAAAAGCCATTTGAGACGCTATGGCTGAGCGCGATGGCCGCCTCCGGTCCTCCCCGGTTGGTCCCTACATCGGGATTAAGTATATCGTAATTCGATTTGTCATAAGAGGAGTAATGGACATTGATAACTTGGCCCTCAATCTCCGCAGGGTAGATTTCCAGCGCCCAGGCCTCCTCTTTTTTTTGACCAGGCAGATTTTTCTTTTTTTGATCATGTCGGAACCTTATGTGGAAACCAATTCCGACCGTCCATGAAAACGGGAGAATTGATTCCCGGACGCGAAGCTGGTCTGGCAGCGTAGGATTCAGCGTATAGGCTACGCGGCTGCTTGATCCGTCAAATGGCATGCTGGCTTCTACATCGAATATGACTCCGGCGAATCTTGGAGAAGGCTTCCACTGAAAAACGATGGGCGCCTGGTAGATCGGTATGCGCAAATTATTCAGGTCCCTGGCCGGGCCGGCGGCGAAGGCAACATAGGATTGGGCGGTTACGCGCGACAGGCAAAGGGGAAGCAGCAAAGCGACAAGCAGGCAGCATTTTTTCATAGCACGAAGGTTTATCGAGCCCTGGGTTCGCTTTTAGTACCGACGATCAGGCTTGCAGCTGAGTTGCCTTGCTCTGCAGAAAAAGGAGAGTGGGATTGCCAATTATTTATTGGCGTTTAGGCCGCAGCGTAGCCATGCAGCAAATTCGCTCGCCGCGGGAGTGTAAAACTTGGTCCTGGTTAGGACCTTTTCTTCGGGGCTGATAATTGCGTATTGGGGCTGTGACACCGCATTAAAATTTTCAGATTGGAAGGTTGCCCATTTGTCACCGACGGTGATTATTTTCTTTGCCGACCCGTCCCTGGTGGTGAAAAGACGCTGCTCCGTGGCAGGAAGATTCTTCCTTTCATCAACATACAGGGAAACCACTACAAAGTCATCTTGCATTAACTCTTTTACATCGGGGTCTGTCCAGACGTTTTCCTCCATTCGCCTGCAGTTCACGCAGGCCCACCCCGTAAAGTCTATTAACAGAGGTTTGTGTTCTTTCCTGGCGAGTTGCATTGCAGCTTCGAAGTCATTTTTGAGCGGTTCGACTCCCTTTTCGCAATTGACCGGTCTGGTATAGAAACTATAACACAAAGGCGGTGGGAAGCCGCTGATCAACTTTAGATTCGCTGCGGGTGTATTGGTGAGTCCGGGAATTAGATACAGGGTACAGGCAGAAAAAAAAGCTATAAACCCGATTCTTGTTTTGCTGAATTTAGTTTCGGGGCCATCGTGGGGAAAGTGAATGCTGCCAAGGAGATAAATATTGATCATGAGGCCGATGAGCACCCAGAACCCGATAAACAATTCGCGCTTAATTACGCCCCATTGTTCAACCAGGTCTGCATTTGAAAGAAATTTAATTGCCATGGCCAGTTCCAGGAAACCCAGAACCACTTTTACGGAATTGAGCCAGCCTCCGGATTTTGGCAAGCTGTGTAACCAGGATGGAAACATGGCGAATATCGCGAACGGAAGCGCAAGGCCAAACCCAAAGCCCGCCATCCCGACACTGAGTTGCACTGCGCCACCATTATTTGATAACGCACCGGCCAGTAGGGAACCCAGAATCGGACCCGTGCACGAAAACGAAACGACTGCCAGCGTGAGCGCCATGAAAAATATACCGGCCAAGTTGCTAGCACCGGATTTCGCCCCCGCAGCGTTTGTAACGCTACCAGGCAGAGTGATTTCAAAATAACCAAAGAAGGAAATTGCAAAAACCACAAAAATTACAAAGAAGACCAAATTGAGCCAGATATTCGTAGATAAATTATTCAGTATTTCGGGGTCAAGATGATCAAGGAGGTGGAATGGTACGCTCAACAACAGGTAAATGAGAAAAATAAAAAAGCCGTAGAGCACTGCCCTGCCAATACCACGTCCTTCGCCGCCAGCCTGCTTGGTAAAAAAGGACACAGTTAGCGGAATTAGTGGGAAAACACAGGGTGTCAGCAGGGCGATTAAACCTCCCACCAGCCCAAGCAGGAATATTTTCCAAAGGGTTTTTCCCTGCACATTTTCGTCGCCGCATGCCGCTTTGGGATGACCCGCGTCAAAGCTCGTTATTTTGATCCGGCCGGCCGCCTGAATACCGCCTTCAAGTGCGACATTAAAGTCAAAAGGCGAGAGGGGATAGAATTGGTCTTTTTTCCCGAAAGTATATTTTAGCGTACCGGACAGCTGACCCGGAACCGATTCGTCAAACCGTATATTTACTTCCCAGGTCGTACTATCATTGAATACACGGAAAGAAGAGTTGTCAAATATGCTGTTGATGATGCTTCGGCTACGGCCAGCTTCCCGGTAATTGCTGTCAATGATGATTAGTGAATCGGGGAAACTTAGCTCGGCAGAATGAATCCCGGATATGCTTTGGTTCGGCGCGTATAGATCCCAACCATCGGCTACCTCGGTGGTGAATCGCAGTTGATATTGATGGTCGCCGGTTTTTTTACTCGTGACAGTCCAATGTAAAGCGGTAGTGTCCTGCGCGCATAATGTCCCGCTGCCAAACAGCAAGAAAATGAGTGGAAAGATGAGCCTGGCCATGTCTTATATGCTAAAAATAAAAGAGTTCTCTATATCAAAGAACTCTTTATCAAATTATCTGGTCTATATCATTGGAAGAATCACCATGAATCGATTAACCACCGACATTTACCTTAATGTCCACGTCGGCGGGCGGGAGGCACTGCCGGTCGTCGCAAACCATAAACTCGACTTTACCGACTAAATCGGTCCGGATATTGGCCTTTAGCTTGACTAATTGAACAAAATCCACGGTCCGTTCATAATATTTCAAATCATGATTCCAGGTCTTGTCAAATTTCTTGACCATATTACCGATTTCTTTCACTTTCCCATCGAGTGAAAGAACAGGATTTTTTGAAAATGTGAATGCAGTGGGAATAGGCCCATCGCCTCCCGCATCCTGTGCGTATAAATGGTAGTCTCCTCCAATGTTTGCTGTCATATGAACCTCGTAGGTCTTGTCGGCAATTTTTTTCGCTGAATAAGTCCAGCTCACCTGCTTGTTCGATTGGGAAAACCCAATAAAGCCGAAAACTCCAAAACAGAACAACAGAAAATTCTTTTTCATATCCATTCAAACGATTAAAGGAAGGCAAAGTTGTAGCAAGAAAAGCTAATGAAAAACTAAAAATTAACCAATTGACTTTCAGGGACTTTTAATGGCTCCCTGTTTATAAAAAGGGTTTGAATGATATGCCTTCCGTCAATGTTGCCCAACAGCTCGGAACAGGCGCGTTCTGGATGGGGCATCATGCCAAAAACATTTCGCTGTTTATTGCAAATTGCGGCGATATTTCGCAAGGACCCGTTCGGATTGCCCGCCTTGTTCACTTCACCTATATGGTCACAATAGCGATAAATAACCTGGTCACCGGCTTCCAGCTCGTCCAGCGTCCTTTCATTGGCGTAATACCTTCCTTCGCCATGTGCGATCGGGATTTTCATCACCTGGTCAAAGCGATCGTCACGGAGATAAATGTTTTTACCTACAAATTGCTGATTCGCATTCCGCAGCAAAACGCCGGGCAGCAAATGGGACTCGCAGAGAACCTGGAATCCATTGCAAACACCAAATACAAGGCCGCCCTTACTTGCAAACTCAATTACGCTTTGCATCATCGGGCTAAATCTCGCGATGGCGCCACAGCGCAGATAATCACCATATGAAAACCCGCCTGGCAATACAATACAATCGTCCGTATCAAACATGCTGAGATCGCGATCCTTGTGCCATAACATGATAACTTCCTGGTTTAGGTCTTGCTGCAACGCCAGCTGCATGTCCCGATCGCAATTTGAGCCAGGAAAAACAATGACGCCAAATTTCATCGTCCTCTCATTTATTTATAGTGTAAAGTTAATGAATTCCGGCTAACAGGTTTAAACTAATGGATGTAATTGACGTAGATCGCAAATGCAAAGGTGGTCCAATGAAGTAGAAATGTAAATATCTTGCTTTCTGCATAAAAGTAGGCGGCCGAGTGGAATGCTGCAAAGGGAATGATGGCTATAATCCAATTTTCGTAGGAATTCACCCGATTAATAAGGATAATAAGGACGGCTGTGATAACGAACATTAAAAGGAGGGCCCAGCCTTTCCGAACCTGGATCAGCATTTTATTAAGGTTGTTTTGTACAAAGAATCCTCCAATGATAAATGGAAGTACCGCCAATGCAATTCCGCCGGTAATCCAGACGGAATGAGGTATGGAAGGTAAATTCAATACAATTTTCGGGAGTATGCTGTTCCAGTCAAATTTTTTGGCAATGATCAGGCCGATGATCAGAAAATAATAAGGAAATGTAAATCCCACAAAAGCCATAATCCATTCGCGAAAGCGAAATGGCCGCATAACGATCAGTGAAAAAAACACCAGTATAAGAAATGCAAGCGCAGGAAGATAAAGAAGGCTGACGATCCCGACCAGTATGCCAATATTAAAAATAGCCCCCATTGCTCGTTGCGAGCTGTAGAGTGCAGCCATCTTGTAGATGACCCAGATCATAAGAGAGTTTATTATCAGGGGTGCAGAAAAATGATTCCAGTCCGGCACTAATGAAGTAATAAGAATATAGCTCATCCCTGGCAGGAAATTCTGTTTGGGCAGGATCTTCTGAAAATTGCAGACACGATTGAAAAGTGTAGCCTGGCTGAAGAGGAGGAGGAATGCGAGCAACTGGAAAATGATGAAGGAGTCGCCAATTGCGGTTTGCAGGAAGTCGAAAATGAAACGATACAGATAATTGTCGGCTTTCTGAAGAACAGGCGGTGCCGGATGCAAAAACATAGGCATTTTTAACACCAGGGCATATATGAGTAACACCAGGGCATTGCCCTGTCCTTTCTGCTTAAAAACGGAAACCACAACGAGCTGCTATAGTTGGTTAAAATTCGACTTTCGCGAAACAAAGATAGTTTCTATACAGGCACGGAAAGATAATTTATGTAGCCCCAATTTGTTTGCCGTGGCGCGGCAAAAATTCAAACCCCCGGTCCAGATTTCGCAGCGTCGGATGCCTTGTAATTTTTCCATCAGGTGAGATGCTTTGGTCAGTAAGCAGGATGTTCCTCCTGTCATACTCGTTATACATGAAATGAAGTTCTCCGCCAGTATTCATGATTTGGTAGGATATTACGTTTTCCGACTCGTCGTCAAACTGGCTCTTTGGGATCACATTACTCCATTCCAGGTTAACGTCTTTATCGAAGGAAAGCATCATGATGTTTTCGGCATGGTATCGGACCGCATTGTTATAGCCATTGGAAGGATATCCATAACGGTAAGGGTTATAGTAAGGACCGCCGTAGTAGTCAAGTGGCGAATAATAAGGCGAACCATACATATAGTCCCAGCGGTTAAAATAGCCGCCGCGTGACGTGGTGTATTCAGATTCGCTCAATAATATGAACCCACCATCTTTTTTAGGGATCACCTGTTTTATAAAAAAGTCGTTAAATGCCATTTTTTGATTCTCTTCTGAGCTTTTCGCTATCGTCCTGAGCTCATCGTTAAAAATAGTGAGCGATTCTTTTTGTTTGGAATTCGTTGCCCTGTCCCAAATAACCGTATATATGCCCTCGATGTTTCCCCGTCGCTGCTTATAATAGAATCCTGTTAAAATGTATTGTTTATTGAGGTTGTCTGCCCTTACCTTGATTTCATCAAGGATATGGTCACCTGTTCCCGCATCTTTTACAACAAACGAATCTGCCGTTGCGCCTTTTGATACAAACGACACGCGGGAAATGTAGTCATTACTACTGCTTTTCAGGAATTTTGCAAAGACAAGGTTGCCATCATTGTCCAGGACAAAATCCGTAAAAAAATCATTTCGCTCTTCCATGGGAAGCCAGATCCTGTGCTGGTCCAGGAGTTCAAATTGAGCATTGTAGAGGAAAGTGGTAAAAAGAAAATTTTTCGGATTCTTGCTGTTGATCTTCACGATGATTATTCGCTGCCGGTCCTCACTGAATATGGTGGTGTAGATCTTGTTCGCCGAACCTCCAAAATGTGTTGTATCCAAATCAATTGGATCGGCCATCTTCTTCCCCATTCCGTCAATCTTCACCATGGCGAGGTGCACAATGTTTTTGTGCTGATATTCATAAAGCATATAACAGAAATCCGCGTATGGAATAAAGTAGACATCTGTATACCTGTCAGGCATGAAGCTGAGATTGACCCTTTCAAGCAATTTCATGTCAGAATTATAGACGGAAATTGCGTTGTCACTGCGGTTGTTCTTGAAGACGAGTACGTTGCCACCGATTTTGCCTATTATATCAAAATTTGTCCGTCGTCCGTCATCTTTTTCAGGTTCAGAATAGACGATCCGCTGGGACATTGTCAGATATGGCGACATTGCCATCGAAATAAAAGCCAGCACGGAAAAAACTTTTTGCATGTAGCCGTTCATTTTAGAAAAAGGTAAGTTATGTAAAAGTTTAATGCAAAGCTATACCGTTAATTGTTATTGATATACGAAATTTTGGATCGAGAAATTGATGAAAAATCTTCTCGAGTGATTTATTTATTTCATTATAACTTTGCAGGCGCGTCAGGTTATCAGCCTGACGCTAATTGTTTGCCCATTATGAGCGTACCCCGCAGAAAATAAAAACAATTCAATGTGCCGTGAGCAACAAACAGATTAACAAAGTAACACTCGCTAACTTAGTTATTGCTTTAGGAATCATTTACGGGGACATCGGAACTTCTCCACTCTACGTGCTCAACGCGATCGTCAGCGGAAGGCTTATCGAAGAGAAACTCATCTACGGAGCACTATCCTGCATCATTTGGACGCTCACTCTTCAAACAACGATTAAATACGTTTGGCTTACGCTCAAGGCAGATAACAAGGGCGAAGGCGGAATTTTTTCTCTTTATGCGCTGGTCCGGAGACAAAAGCGCTGGCTCGTTATACCAGGCATGATTGGCGGCGCAGCGCTATTGGCGGATGGCATGATCACACCACCGATTTCAGTTACGTCGGCCATCGAAGGCCTTCGCCAGATGCCAAAATTCCACGACATTGAACAGACGACCATTGTCATCATTGTCCTAGGCATACTTATTATCCTTTTTTTCCTCCAACAATTCGGCACGGAAAATATTGGTAAGCTATTTGGTCCCCTCATGTTCTGCTGGTTCACCATGCTTGCTGCATTAGGCAGCACGCACTTGGTAGACGATTTTTACATATTTAAAGCGTTAAGCCCCCATTATGCCATCGAGTTATTAACTACTTATCCCAAGGGTTTTTGGTTGCTTGGAGCCGTCTTTTTGTGTACAACCGGCGCCGAGGCACTTTATTCGGACCTCGGTCATTGCGGGCGGGGAAATATCCGGATGTCGTGGATTTTTGTAAAAACTTGCCTCATTCTCAACTACCTCGGCCAGGGTGCGTGGCTACTCGCAAAATATAATGGCAGAGTGTTCGATATTAACCGGGGCAGTGTATTTTATGCCATCATGCCCCAATGGTTCCTCATCCCAGGTGTGATCATTGCCACGGCCGCCGCAGTAATCGCCAGCCAGGCCCTCATTAGTGGTTCCTTCACACTGATTAGCGAGAGCATGCGCCTGAACCTCTGGCCAAAATTCCGAATAAGCTATCCAACCGAAGAGAAGGGGCAATCATACATACCTGCCATTAATTTCATGCTATTTGTCGGTTGCTGCGGCATAACACTTTATTTCAGGAATTCGTCCCACATGGAGGCAGCCTACGGGCTGGCGATCACGCTTTGCATGCTAGCTACCTCGGTCTTGTTTTCAAATTATCTGATCGGACACCGGGTTTCTTCGGGATTAATCTATCTCTATCTGGCCGTTTACCTGACGATTGAGCTTAGTTTTTTATTTGCGAACCTCGATAAGTTCAAGCATGGCGGTTTTGTGACGCTCATCGTTGGAGGAGGTCTATTTGTCATCATGTATGTGTGGTACAGGTCACGCAAGATCAAGAACCGATATGTGGAATTTGTCAGGATGGAGCACTATATTCCGCAGATCCAGGAACTGAGCAATGACAGGTCCGTGGTAAAAACGGCTACGCACCTGGTCTATATGACAAGCGCCAACAACCCTCGTGAAATCGAGCACAAGATCATTTACTCCATCCTGAATAAAAAACCCAAGCGGGCAGATATTTACTGGTTTGTTCATATCGATACCCTCGATGATCCTTACACTGCTGAATATTCTGTAGATCATATTATCCCAAACGATATCATACGGGTTGAGTTCCGACTTGGCTTCAGAATTGCCCCAAAAGTGAACCTGATGTTCCGGCGCGTCGTGGAGGAACTGGTGACCAATAAAGAAGTAAATATTACCAGCCGGTACGAATCCTTGGAACGCAATAGCGTCGTCGGAGATTTTCAGTTTATCGTCATGGAAAAATATCTAAGCCAGGATAACGAGCTTCCTTTTTTTGAGCGAATCATCATGAAACTTTATTTCTGGCTGAAAGAGATCAGTCTTTCCGAAGAAAGGGGTTTTGGCCTCGATCCATCAAATGTCACCGTCGAAAAATTCCCCCTAATCGTTTCTCCCATACCTAATTTCAACCTCAAGCGCATTTCGGAAGTATAACTGGTTTGTCGTTTGTGCGCGATTGATTATCTTTCATGGCTAAGTTGCTGATTTGGGCCATCTCATTCTTTATATCATCGCAGGAATTGTCCTGCTCACGGTGATTGCTTATTTTCTTCAGGACCTATTTATTTTCCGGCCCGAAAAACTTCCCGCTGATTTCACTTACCGATACGACACGCCATTCAAAGAACTTTTTTTTGACATTGAACCTGGTGTTCGCATTAACGGATTGCATTTCTACAGACCGGCGCCTTTTGGACTTATCCTTTATTTCCATGGCAATACGAGAAGCATCAAGGGCTGGGCAAAATATGCTCACGACTTTTATCGGTATAACTATGACGTGGTCCTTGTAGATTACCGCGGGTTTGGCAAAAGTACCGGCAGGCGTAGCGAAAAGGAAATTTTAGACGATCTGCAATTTGTTTACAGCCGGCTTGCCGCCCAGTACGGGGAACAACATATTATCGTTTACGGTCGAAGCATCGGAAGCGGATTTGCGGCCAAAATTGCCTCGGACAATAATCCACGCTATCTCATCCTCGATTCCCCGTACTACAGTTTTCAGAAGGTTGTCGAGCGGTT
>JAJPJP010000078.1 GCA_021324175.1 Chitinophagia bacterium | reverse complement strand
CAAAATTGCGGCGTCTTACATGACCGGGATTTCAACGCAGCCAAAAACATCCGGGAAATGGGACTACATAATCGTTCAGCAGGGGTGGGCAGCTCCGGTGAGCCTGTCGAGAAGCGGCGGTCGCGCCGTTCAGTGAAACAGGAAAATACCTGTGTGTAATTGGGTATAATTGCCATAGTTCATTTAATCCAAAAATCCACCATTTTGTCTCCCCACAGAAGAGAAACCTTTCCATCTTTAGCTACATTTATCGTGAATTTCTCATTAAATGAAGGAGCTTTTTTTCCCTTAGCATTCACGCGCAATACATCATCAGCGTCCTTGTAGGTGAACGCACCCCACTGCTTCCAGGTTTTATTAAAAATTATTGTCCAGTCATCTCCATTTGCAATAGTGAACAATCCGTATTTACCGGCAGGAAGAGGTTTACCATCCACTTTGACATCTTTGTTTACCTCAAACACGGTGGCTTCGTTTGCACCGGTGCGCCAAACTTTTCCCGGAAGCGGCTCCAGATCTTTTCCTATCGATCTGCCCTTCACCGAGGGCTGGCTGTAGTCGATTGTAATCATTACACCGTCATTGGTTGTCTCCGATGCCTTGGCAGGGGGGCTGGCACGTTTGGATTTATCACCTCCGTCCTGGCCGTGCACTGCGAGGGCAATACCAATCACCGGAATTAAAAACATCAGTTTTTTCATATTCGCTAATTTTAAATTGAACTCAAATTTAAGGATTGTTTTCAATCAGTCGTTTGAGATTGTTCAATGATTGCTCAATGATGGGTTGGAATTGCCGATCATAGACCAGGCTGCTGAATTTTTCCCAGGGCCACCAACTAAAGGCAAAATCAAAATACCACTGCAAAGAAACTGAGTCCGGTCCGGCATTGAAAAGTTTAATTCCACCATAAAATTTCTGGCCGTTCCGTTTTCTCCAGACAATAAAAATGCCTTGCGTCGAATCTGGTTTAATTTGCAAATCCAATTGGTCCGATTCTGCCTCTTTGCCATCCTTCGAAATCTTTAGATTGGTTAGAACAGTATCATTGACGATGGCATTCCATTTGGACCAGGTATGTAAATCGCCAATCACTTTGAGAACCCGGGTGATATTTGCGTCGATATTCACGTTTCGGGCAATATGCAGATGAGGTGGAAAAAGAAGTGAAAATGCGCTAAGAAAAATAGCTATGGAAAAAAAGATAACTAACGTCAATTTTAGCACTCGCATAGTGACAAAGTAAATATCGTAGAATCATTCGGATACTCTTTTTGCGCAGCCAGCCCATGCTGGTTTTGATTGGATCATTCCCACTTAAACACCTTGATTGCCAACACATAGATTACCAGACCCCAAATCACCAGAACTCCGATCTGCGGCAGACAGTTGTTCAGATGTGCTCCTTCGAAGGAAACTTTTCGCATCGCATCGTTTAAGGCGGTTAAGGGCAGCGCATTAATCAGCCACTGAATACTTTGCGGAAGCGAAGTCTTTGGAAAAAAAGTCCCCGAAAGAAAATATTGGGGAAACATGAAAAGGTTCGCGTAAATCGGAATAACATTTTGATTCTTTGCGAGGCTGGCGATTGAATAGCCGAACCCCATAAAAACGATTAGGCCCAGAATACTGAGGATCATGAGTTCGATGAACGTAAAAACCCCGTCTGATAACGTAAACTGGTAAAAAAAACGTCCGAACAAAATCAGAACCGTCGCAGTTGTCAGGTTGAACAGTATTCTTCCGATGCCGTCACCAAGCACAATATATGCTTTGCCAATGGGCGATGCAAACATGCGCTTTAAGACCAGTGTTTCGCGAAGGGAAAAGAAAAGAAATGAAACACCAAAAATCGCCGATCCAATCAAAGAAAAACCTAGCATGCCAGGTAAGTAAAAGTCGATCATTCGGTATATGCGGCCAGGTATTTGCTCCTGCGAAATAGTAGCGTAATCATAACTTCCGGGATTGAGCTGCGAATTGATTCCAGAGATTATATCCCTTAAAATTGTCGTAAGCACCTGCAAATCCTTTTGCGATGCAGAAGTTGTTAGCAAATGGACGTCAAATTGTTCTTTTCCATTATCATTACCACTTTTACGAACGTCGATAATGGCCGTAATTCGTCCCTTTTTAAGGCGATCATCAATATCCGCCTGGTTTGTTTTGATGACATTAAAGACCGGAGTTCTGATAATAGCCTGATAAACTGCATTGGAAGTGTCGCTGTGCTGATCGAATCCAATACCGAGAGAAAGGCCTCCTCCTCCTCCTAATGAGCCAAAAATGACAATCAGGACAATGGGAAAAAAAAGACTAAAAAATACGGCTTGGGGACTTCGGAATATTGATCGCATCGTCGATTTTCCTATCGCCCACATCGCCGAGACCTGATTGTACTTTTGAGGCATTATGTCAAAAATTTGAGACCTTTGTTGATCATTTTTTGTTAACTCCTTTAAATCCTTTACAGCCTGGTGATACGCACGGTACTTCGGATTCTTTATTTATTCAATAGAAAACTCGAAAGGAATTCTCGCCTGCGGCACTCCAAGCAGCGCTTTGACTTTCTTCGCAGCAGTGAATACATCATATCCTTCCGTACCCAATTCATTCTTCATGGCATTTTGAGTCATGTTCTTTCGAACATTCCCAAAAATACGTTCAAAGAGACTTTCCGGTTCTGGAAATTCTCGTATAGAATAGTCACCCGAACCAGCCATACGTGCCGCGCAATTTATAGCGTCCTGCAACCCCCCAAGCCTGTCAACCAGCCCCAACCTTAATGCAGACAAGCCAGTCCATATGCGGCCTTGTCCAATGCTGTCCACAAAGTCCATTGACATTTTTCTGCCATCAGCTACCCTCCTTTTAAAATCGCGATAAATGGTGTCAACCGAATTTTGAAGGTACATCTTCTGCATATCTGTCAAAGGCTTAACATTTGATAATTCATCTGCATCCGGCGCAGTTTTAACCACATCAAATGTAACGCCCAACTTATTCTTGAAAAAAAGCTGCAGGTCTGGCAAAATGGTAAATACACCGATTGACCCTGTAATCGTACTGGGCTGTGCAAAGATTGAATCTGCGTTACAGGATAGGTAGTAACCCCCGGATGCGGCAACATCCCCAAAACTAACGACCACAGGTTTCTCCTTTTTCGTAATAGAGATTTCCCGCCAGATATTCTCGCTAGCTAAAGCACTTCCGCCGCCGGAATTTATACGAATCACGATTGCTTTTACATCGTTATCCAAGCGTGCATTGCGAATTAGCCTTTCATAAGTCTCGCTACCGATTTGATTGTGATCGCCGTTGCCATCGACGATATCGCCCTGAGCATAAATCAGGGCTATTTTACTGCGACCATACTTCTTAAAATTCACTGAAGCAGCATATCTGTTGATTGAGACAAAATTGACTTCATGAGATCTATCGATTGAAAGCTTCGTTTTCAGCTCATCTCTTACCTCGTCGTCGTATTTTAGACCATCAACCAGCTTAAACCGAAGCGCGTCACTGGCAAATTGAATAATATGTTCGTTTACGCATTTTCTCAAAACTGCCGTATCGAGATCTCTCGATACCGCCGTTTGATAGAGTAGCATATTGTGCAGTGTACTTAGCAGCTCAGTTAATTGAACCCGATTGGCATCGGTCATTTTTTCTTCTCTGAATGGTTCAGTGGCGCTCTTAAATTTACCGGCATAAAAAATCTGCGGTCGAATTTCAAGTTTATCAAGAGTTCCTTTTAGGAAAAACTCTTCGAGTGAGAATCCCTTCCAGTCTACCCCTCCCTTCGGGTTGCAATAAATCTTATCGGCAACATTCGCAATAAAATAGGCCTTTTGCGGAATAACTTCACCATAAGCGTAAATGAATTTGCCAGATTTTTTGAAATTTAGCAGATCGTCTCTCAATTCCTGACTCGTTCCAAAGCCGTTGGCGTTTGAGCCACATTTGATGTAAATTCCCTTTATCGAAGAGTCTCTTACCGCATAAGCTATTATTCTCGTTAAATCATAAATTCCGGGCTTATTGTATTCATCCTCGCCAAGATTCCTTAGGGGATTCTCCTGCATTTGCTCATTATACGACTCGCTCAAATCCAGTACCAGAACGGCCTTTGCGCCGATTTCCGGCTGCTTGGTTGAAAAAAGCCCTCCTAATATGGCACCAAAAAAAAGAACAGCAATAACCACAAAGAAAATGAGAGCTGCCAAAGCCGCAAAGAAAAATTTTATAAAACTTCGCATGAATTATTTCATTATTAGTTTCAAAAATAAAGATATTTGAACGATGGCTCTTTCACAATCCACAAGAAGTGCTTATTTGCTGACAGGTGGTAATATGGGAGATAGAATGGCCAATATTTCTAGGGCCGCAGGAATGATCGCAAACAGTTGCGGCAGAGTAATTCGACAGTCATCGATCTATGAAACTGCCGCTTGGGGAATATCCGCTCAACCTGCTTTCCTGAACCAGGCGTTACGCATAAGGGTTGATTGTTCGGCCATTGACCTTATGGAAAAAATACTGGCAATTGAAGAAAAAATGGGAAGAATACGTCAGGAAAAATATGGCCCTCGAACGATTGACATCGACATACTTTTTTATGAAAGCGAAATAATCAATATGCGTGGGCTGGTTATACCTCATCCCGAAATTCAAAATCGGAGGTTTGCACTTACTCCCCTGAACGAAATTGCGCAGGATTTCATTCATCCTTTACTTCGAAAAAGCATTAGGCAATTGCTTGATGAATGTACGGACAAACTCGATGTGAAAAAAATAACCATGAACTTTGAAGAATAATTTGAAAATTTGACGACCGCTGGTGCTGATTTTTTGGGATTGCGAGAGAATTGACTGGTGAATTTCTGAACATAGAATGAATTATCATTACATATCAATCGAAGGAAATATTGGGGCAGGCAAAACAACTCTGGCACATATGCTGGCGAAGCACTTTAATGCGCGATTGATCCTCGAACAATTTGCTGACAACCCCTTCCTGGTGAAATTTTACGAAAATCCGAAGCAGTACGCATTCCCACTCGAGCTTTTCTTTATGGCTGAAAGGTACAAGCAGCTGAAGGACCTGGTCTTCACCAGAGACATGTTTCAAACCACGACAGTTTCGGACTATTTGTTTACCAAATGTTTACTGTTCGCAAAAGTTAATTTACCAGAAGAAGAATTTAGGCTATACCAAAAAATTTTTGATATCATACATCAGCAACTCATTCAGCCTGATATTGTGATCTATTTGCATGCTCCCGTCGCACGTTTACGCCAAAATATCAAAAGAAGAAACCGCTCTTATGAACAGTCCATTCTGGATGAATACTTGTTCAACATTCAGCAAGCCTACACGAATTATATCAAACTACATCATATCAAAACGCTGTTTATAGACGCCTCTAATGCAGATTTTCTAGGGAACGAGAAGCATTTCGGTGTAATTGTCGATGCCCTGGAAATGGAATATGATTTCGGGCAGCATTTTTATTCCCTTCCTTAGCGCGGGAAAACCCTAACAAAATGGAAGATATTCAACTCAATGGAGACCCATTCGCAGCGATTAGAATCGATGAATTCAGAAGCCTAATTGCGGCACGCTTCACATTTGTCATGGGTTTACGCATGTTAAGTACGACTGTTGGCTGGTGGATTTACAATTTGACCAACTCGCCTTTCGCCATCGGAATTGTCGGGCTATCTGAGTTTATACCCGCGATCTCCTTTGCCCTTTACGCCGGCCACGTTATCGATATCAGCGAAAAAAGAAAGATGGTTCTCAGGGGAATGGCTTTATATTTTATTGCATCCGTCACTTTAGCATCGCTGTCAGCGCTGAATTCGTCGGCGAAATTGAATAATCAGTTTGTCGCCATATGCATATATGGCGTTATTTTTGGGACTGGAATCGTCCGATCTTTTACTGGTCCGGTTTTCAATGTTATTTTGGCTAACATCGTTCCAAAATCAAACTTGCAAAATGCAACTACCTGGAATCAGGGTTCGTTTTTGTCCGCATCGGTTGCAGGACATGCAACCGCGGGATTTTTAATCGCCTTTGCCGGAAATACCATTACGCTTTTCTTAATTGCTTTCATGATTGCTTTGTCACTCTTTTTTTTGTTTCAATTGAAGCCAAAACCGGCTGCCAATGAGCGGGGTGAAAAGAAAACCTGGGACAGCGTTAAGGAGGGGGTGGAATTTGTTTTCAGAACAAGAGAACTTCTCGGGGCCATATCGCTGGATTTGTTTGCTGTTTTGTTTGGCGGCGCCGTAGCGATGGTTCCAGTCTACGCCAGAGATATGCTGAAAATTGGCGCACAGGGATTCGGCTTCTTGAATGGCGCGTCTGATTTCGGCTCAATAATAATCGTTGTCCTATTGACATTTTATCCAATTCGGAAGCAACAAGGGAAAAAACTGCTCTTCGCAGTGGGTGGCTTTGGCAGCTGTATTATCATTTTTGGCTTGTCAAAACTCTTTTGGCTTTCTTTTGGGGCCCTTATGCTTAGCGGGATGTTGGATGGGATCAGCGTGGTGACGCGAGGAACGATCATGCAGTTAAAAACTCCAGATAACATGAGAGGAAGAGTGATGAGTGTAAATTCGATGTTTATCAATTCGAGCAATGAACTTGGACAATTTGAAAGCGGCGTCGCTGCTAAGATTTTGGGAGTCGTGCCCTCTGTTGTTTTTGGGGGCTGCATGACCCTCCTGGTCGTTGCTACAACCTGGTTTACCGCGCCAAGCTTAAGGAAGATGGAGTATTAACGGCTTGGGTCCATCATCCGGTCACAGGCCTGTTGCCGCCTCTTTTGACCAGCCTCGAAGCAACAAAAGCGAACAAACCTTGTATCAAACCAAATGCTGCTCCAAGAAATGGCCCCATGATCGCCATAGATATACGCTGGTGCTGCCTCATTAGGTCTGGAAAATTCGCCATCATCTCCTGCATTTGAGGATGGTTCGTCAGGTAGGATGAAGCAAACAACACATGGGCCGCAGTTATCCATATACTATTAACAAGACTTACCAAAAGACCATGAAGAAAAAATTTACCGGTTGCTTTTTTTGCAATGACATAGGCTACAAATAGAAATATGACAAGCCAAATAAACGGTTCCGCAATCTGCGGAATCAGGCTGATAGTGGCAGCTGCCATAATCAAACCGAAGATCGAAAGTTGAAAAATCAACGTCCAGTTAATTTTGTTCATATAGCTGAGTTTTGGTATTTGAAAGTTACGTAATTCGAAAAGCGCAAAAAACTTTTTGGTTGCGTTATTAAGAATTTTCCGCCTGGCGACCATAATGGCAAAGGGATCAGAAATAGGGCAAATACTTAATTGTAAGTCATTGCTTTAAGTCCCAGGAATCTGCGAATTATGCTCATCTGTCCAATATGCGAGCTCTCGTGACTCGATAAAAAACCCAACAAACCTAGCATCGAATTGTCCCTGATCGGGGTGTCAAAGGACAATTCCCGGTTTAGTTGGGCATCGTCGAGCTTATAGAGCGTCTCGACGAATTTTGGTGAAATCTCATTCCAAAGACGTTTCAATTCGCTCAATGCAGGATAGTTCAATGATGAATCAATTGATCTGTTTCCTGGTGGCGGCATCGTGGGATCCACATACAAATCCCGGTGCGGGAAAATAGCTCTAATTCCAAGCATAGGAGCATAATTATATCGGGCATTCACCAGGTGACCTGCTATCCATTGAAGATGATTAACGGAATCAGTTATGCGCCATCCACCTTGAGATTCTTCGAGTCCATCGAGGACGTTGTTAAATAATCTAGTCTGAAGAGCGAATTGTTCCGCGATAATTTTGATGGATGACATTTTTGAATAATTGAAATTATGGACTTAAATAAATCGTTCATGCAAGCCAATACGAAGCTGGGAACTCGCAATTTAAAACACAGTCGTGACAATTTTTCAAATGAGCTCCGCAGCGGGCAAATACGTGATTTTCCAAAATCTTTGAAATTTCATAGTCTAAAATATGGGGACTTCCTTTGCCATTCCGATGGAATACTGGAATGAATTGAAGTAGGATGGCACATGATGGCTCTCGTCTCAGGGTGCCAAAGTTTTAGCCAGGGTCTCAAGCGTGAAGTAAACAATTGGGCAGAAAGTGGAATTCTTCAAAGTAATATTCTGTCTCTTGAAAATCACATCCTCGTTTGTGTAGGGAAACCGATTGCAATCAGAGGGTCGCTGTTCATAAATCGCGCAATGGTTGTCAGTTTTGAGAAACGGGCATGGCGTCGATTTGGCAACAAAATCTCCCTCCTCGTCAATTCGAAGGTACTTTTCGATAAAATCACCCTCCTTCATTTTTAAATATCGCGAAATCCTTTTTATATCGGGCGTTTTAAAGCGCGGGGAATAATTCTTGCAGCAGGCGGCGCATTCCAGACAATTAACCCTTCTGAACGCTTCATCATGAACAGCCGGCAGCGCTTTAAGCACTTTATTCTTGTCAACTCTGTTCAAAAATTTTTTGAAGACTTTCTGCCTTTCGCTCGATTTTTTTTGCCAGTTCTGCAATAGGTCATCCATTGGAAAAGAATAATTTGAATAGGAAGAATTGCAACTTCACTTAGTGCTTGCAACTGACAGCGCGAATGCGCGGCCGCCTCCAATATAATGTATTTGATAATAGCCTTCAGCCATATCGCTGATCATTACACCGGAAATCGAAGCATGCACAAATTTGCTGTTGTGAAGATATACCCCAACATGCGTAACGCTACTCCTTCGTTTGCCGTAAGTATGAAAAAAAACCAAGTCGCCTTCCCGCAAATTTTTTTTGGCAATCCGTGTTGTCGACAAAAATTGATCTTTGGATACCCTGGGCAGACTAGTTATTCCATAAACCGAAGACATCAGCGTAGAAACAAATGCAGAGCAATCTACTCCTTCCCTGGTACTTCCTCCGAAATGATATTTTGCACCGTACCATTCATCTACAAATTGTAAAAGCCTCTCGTTGCTCATTACTTCGATCGGTACATCTAGCAGAATAGCGTATTTGAATCTTAGGGGGGAATAGCTCTCAATTTTAGCAAATCCATGGTTTGCATGGTCGCCATTATACGAAGCATTGATGACCTCTGGCCCGATTTTACCCGAATTGGCATAATTCCCGCCAGGGGGCACTTTGGTCGGCAAAACTGCGTCATGTTTACCCACGGGATATGTCACTACTGCCTGATCCGACGCGACTGGCCTCATACTATCGCAACCCAAGACAAATAAACCTGCCAGCAACGTGAGCGACGCCAACTTCATTCCGTACAATTTAAGGTTTCTGTAAGTTAAAAAAATAAATCAAAGAGACATAATTTTTGTGGAAAGATTGTTTATTCAATCGAACGAATTTTATTGCAATTTGTTTGTTAATTCGTTCTTGTTTTTTAATCCACGTTCTAAATTATTGCACAACAGGGATTGAAACCCAAGATTTGATTTAATATGCCTACGTTTTCCCATCTCCATGTTCATACCCAGTTTTCTCTGCTTGATGGAGCTGCATCAATTCCCAGTCTTTATCAAAAGGCCCTAACTGACAACATGCCAGCTCTGGCTATTACTGACCATGGAAATATGTTTGGTGCGTTTGAATTTGTTGCAGAGGCGCATAAATACAAAAATGAAGACGGCTCATTGAAAATCAAACCAATTGTTGGATGTGAATTTTATGTTGTGGCCGATCGCCACAGGAAAATTTTTACAAAGGATCAAAAGGATAATCGTTATCATCAAATCTTCTTGGCAAAAAACCAAGTGGGCTATCAAAATCTGATCAAACTGACTTCACTTGGTTTTATTGAGGGTCTTTACAGTAAATATCCTCGAATCGATAAGGAGTTGATCGAAAAATACCATGAAGGACTGATTGCCACTACCTGCTGTATGGGCGCCAGTGTTCCCCAATCGATCCTAAATCAGTCGGAAGAAAAGGCGGAAACGGAATTTCGATGGTGGCTGGAGCTTTTTGGCGAAGATTATTATGTCGAGTTGCAGAGACATGACATCCGCGAACAGGAGAAAATCAATCAATTACTATTAAAATTTGCAATAAAATATCATGTGCCAATTATCGCCACCAACGACAGCCATTATACAGACAAAGAGGACTACAATGCGCACGATATCTTGCTTTGTGTAAATACGGGGGAAAAACAAAGCACCCCAGGCTATGATGATTATGTGAATGATGACATGCACGTGAAAAATCGGCGTTTCAAGTTTCCAAACAACAACTTCTATTTCAAGACCACCTCTGAAATGAGTTCGCTTTTTAGCGACCTGCCCGAAGCAATAGACAACACCAGCATCATTGTTGACAAGGTCGAGGTGCTCAACTTGAAAAAGGATATTCTATTACCGGCATTTCCAGTGCCATCAGAATTTCAAATTCACGGCGATGATAGGCTTAACCAGTGGGAATTCCTAAAACATATCACCTATCTAGGCGCAAAAAATAGATACGATCCGCTTTCAGTGGAAATACAGGAGCGCATTGATTTTGAATTATTTACAATAAAAACAATGGGATTTGCCGGTTACTTCCTGATCGTCAGTGACTTCATTAGGGCAGGACGTGAAATGAATGTGTTAATCGGGCCGGGCCGCGGATCTGCCGCGGGAAGCGTCGTCGCCTACTGTATCGGAATTACCAACATAGACCCTATTAAGTACAATTTATTGTTTGAAAGATTCCTGAATCCCGACCGAAAAACGATGCCGGACATAGATACCGATTTTGATGATGAGGGAAGGCAAAAGGTAATCGAATATGTCGTCAAAAAATACGGCGCAAACCAGGTCGCTCAGATCGTTACATATGGTACAATGGCAGCCAAATCGAGTATAAAGGACGTCGCGCGCGTAATGGATTTGCCACTTGCGGAATCAAACGCTTTGGCAAAGCTTGTTCCGGAAAAAATAGGCGTCACTTTAAAACGCGTTTTGCACGCTCCGCTGATTGCGAAGGATGGAGATAAGTCCCTTGAAGAAAAAGAAGGGCTCAATCCCGACGATCTCGATTTGGTAAAAAAGATACGATCGATTTATGGAACTCAGGGCGATTTGCGAAGCAAAGTTCTGCATGAAGCCGAACGTCTAGAAGGCTCAGTACGCAATACCGGCTTGCACGCGGCCGGCATCATCATCGCCCCTGAAAATTTATTTAATATCATCCCCGTGTGCAAGGTCAAAGACTCTGACCTTCTCGTCACACAAATTGAAGGAAGCATCATCGAAGATGCGGGAGTGCTAAAGATGGATTTCCTGGGCCTCCGAACCCTTAATATTCTAAAGACGACGATTGAACTTATCAAGGAGAACTATGCCCTCGCAATTGACATTGATGCCATCCCGTTGAATGACAGGAAGACCTTTGAGTTGTATCAAAAAGCCGAAACGATTGGAACGTTTCAATTCGAAAGTCCGGGCATGCAAAAGTATTTGCGTGATCTCAAACCTGACAAATTTGACGACCTGATCGCAATGAACGCTTTGTATCGTCCCGGCCCGATTGCGTATATCCCGAATTATATCGATCGCAAACATGGTCGCGAAGCGATCACCTTTGATCTTCCTGAAATGGAAGAATACCTGCGCGACACGTATGGAATTACAGTTTACCAGGAACAGGTCATGCTTCTTGCACAAAAGCTTGCAGGTTTTACCAAAGGTGAAGCTGACGTTTTGCGAAAAGCCATGGGAAAAAAGGACCGAAAGACTCTTGATAAAATGAAAGGTGCGTTTCTCAGGGGAGCCGCACAAAAAAAACACGACCAGGTCAAGCTCGAAAAAATTTGGACCGATTGGGAAGCCTTTGCGCAATACGCATTTAATAAGTCGCATTCAACCTGCTATGCCTATGTGGCATATCAAACAGCTTATCTGAAAGTCCATTATCCGGGCGAATATATGGCTGCGGTGCTTAATCATTCAGGAAGTATCGAAAAAATCACATTTTTCATGGAAGAATGCAAGCGAATGGGGTTGAAAGTTCTTGGACCCGACATCAATGAATCTCAAAAAGGGTTTGCAAACCACGGTCGCGAAATCCGGGTCGGATTAGGCGGTCTTAAAGGTGTCGGTGAGGCAGCAGTAGAAACAATTATATTCGAGAGAAAACAAAACGGCGCGTACTCGAGCATTTTTGATCTTGTAAAGCGGGTAAATCAGCGTGCGGTCAATAAGAAAACCCTGGAAAGTCTCGCCTATGCAGGGGCGTTTGATTCATTCAAAGAATTGCACCGAGCACAATTCTTTTTTGTTCCTCCCGGCGATACGTCCACCGGGTTGGAGAAAGTCATAAAGTTTGGTAACGTATATCAATCCAACGCCAATCAGAACAACAACAGTCTTTTTGGTGAGCTGACGATGCCTGAAATTTCAACACCTAGAATTCCCAACTGCGAACCATGGACACTGACCGAACAGCTGGATCATGAGAAGGAAATCACGGGAATGTTTATGAGTGGTCATCCCCTCGACCATTTTAAATTTGAAATTAGTCACTACGGCATCGTTCAATTGAGCGAGTTTAATGAAATAAAGGATTCGGCAGGCCTGCAATCGCATCCAGCCAAATCTTACCGGATTGCGGGCCTGGTCGTCGATGCTCAACACAGAATCTCTAAGGCAGGTAAGCAATTTGGCTCATTCGTAATTGAAGATTATTCGGGCAAAAGTGAATTCATGATATGGAGCGAAGACTATGCCAGGTACGCCAATTATCTTGAAAAAGGAAAGAACCTTTTTCTGACTGGGACGTTCAGGCAACGCTTCAATAAGGTGGAGTTCGAATTCAAAATAGAGAAAATCATGCTGCTTGAAAGTGTCAAGCAACAACTGACAAAACAAATTGTTGTAGACATCGAAGCACGATTCCTGAATGAGGAAAAGATCAGGTTTTTTGAAAGAAATTTGAAACGGTTTCCGGGAAGATCGATATTGAAATTCAATATTAGTGAAATAAAGAACAATTTCAGAATCAGCATGTTGACTGGAAACGCCGCGTTCGAAATGAATGACGAAATGGCTGCTTTTTTTGCAGAATCGCCTGAAATGGACATCCAGGTCGTCACGATGTGACATAAATGCCAGAACTGCAGATCAGCTGGGGTTGGAAGGGTTCTTGCAATGTCCATGGCGGGAATGTTTAATAATGTCGCGGAAGCGACCAATTTATTTGAAAAAATATCCAAACTTTACGTGAAAATCTAAAAATTCAATTATGGCGTTAGAATTAACCGATACAAATTTTCAGGAAAAAGTAATCTCTTCCGATAAGTTAACCGTTGTGGATTTTTGGGCGGAATGGTGCGGACCTTGCCGCGCAATTGGCCCTGTAATCGAAGAACTTTCGAAAGAATACAATGGCAAAATTAATGTTGGCAAAGTCAATGTGGACCATAATCCGCAATTGTCAATTAACTACGGAATAACTTCAATACCTGCAATATTATTCATTAAAGGCGGCAAAGTGGTTGATAAGCTCGTAGGGGCCCAACCCAAAGGAAACTTCGTTAAAAAGATTGAGGCACATATCTAGAATTTGTTTGAATCTGGTAGCCCTGAATTTCACTGGAATTCGGGGTTTTCTGTTATTTGGTTAGGATAAAAATCTAAGGTAGGAATACCCATTTGCACGCAGTGGATTAATTTAACTAGTGTCATGTCAAGTTAAAAGTGTCGGATAAAGTTTTTTCAATTTCACTCTGGCTTTATCATTGGTAAATTGCCAATTGATTTTAGCTGCTTTATTATTTCGTT
>JAJPJP010000215.1 GCA_021324175.1 Chitinophagia bacterium | reverse complement strand
TCAGCCGCTTTAACCTATTCGGAAAATTCATCACGCCAGTCGGGCATGACAGTAGACTTATTTTTACGGCCTCCACGCTGAGTTCGGGATGGCGCGCCTCGGGAGAAATCCCTAACCGAGCTGTTGCAGAAGGATATATAGCTGACCGTTTTGGCGTGATCGACAGCTCCCAGGGCGGATATACGAGCAGAACCAACCTAAACTTGCAGCTTGTTTCTTCACTGAAAAATAATTTTTCATGGGAGAACCAGGCATTTTATTCCTACAATTTTTTCAATCTCGTTTCGAACTTCTCTTTCTTTTATTTCGATCCGCAAACAGGCGACGAATTTCGCCAGCATGAATCCAGAAATCTTTTCGGATACAAATCAAGAATCAGCAGGCAGGTATTTGTAGGCGACGGATCACTCAGTTCCGCTGCGGGAATCGGAATCAGGTATGATGCAGTCTCGCCCAGCTATCTCGCGCATACGCTGGACGGCACCACCATTTTAAATTATATTCAGCTTGGAAAAATTCGCGAGACAAATGTGAACGGGTTTATTGACGAATCCTTTGAAGAAGGCAAATGGCTCTTTGATGCGTCGCTTCGTTTCGACTGGCTGCATTTCTGTTACCTGAACCAGGCGCCTGCTTCCGACACTGCAGCGATGATTTATCACAATGTCGGACCCACCGCGCAAAAGGCGATTGCAAGCCCGAAAATAAGCATCCAATATACACTTAACCAGCACCTGCAATTCTACTTAAAAGCCGGTAAGGGATTTCATTCCAACGACGCGCGGATCGTCATTGCCAATGAAGGTTATCAAATCCTGCCGGCAGCATACGGGGCCGATGTTGGCGTTAATCTTAAACCTCTTCCTGGCCTTTTCATGAATGCTGCCTTGTGGTATTTGTATTTGCAGCAGGAATTTACGTACGGGTCAGACCTTGGCGACCAGGAAGTGATGCCCGGAGGCAAAACTAAGAGGGAAGGAATTGATATTTCATCCCGATACCAATTCAACAACTGGCTTTATGGTTATCTGAACGTGGACCTTGCAAAGCCGCGAAGCATCGGGGCGCCAAAAGGAAAAGATTATCTGCCTCTCGCGCCGACTTTCACCAGCACCGGCGGCCTCGACGTGAAATTCCGCGACGGCATCAATGGCTCGATCAGCTACCGCTATATGCACAATCGAGCTGCCAACGCGGATTACACGCTGACTGCACTGGGTTACTGGGTGACTGATTTGACGATAAACTACACAAGGAAACGATATGAAGTCGGTATAGTCGTGGAAAACCTATTAAATATCAAGTGGACCGAATCACAATTCGCTTACATTTCAAGATTGAAATACGAACCCCATCCTGTAGACGAGGTCAGCTATACGCCAGGCGTTCCCTTCTATTCGAGGCTGAGATTTTCCGTTTTTTTCTAACGCTTGTAACTTACCGAACCATTTTTTAAGCAGCCTAAATTGAATATTTTTGTCCTTCATGGCGCAAAACAAACTCTACCGCTTTGAGGCGATAAAGACTTTTCCGAACGTCCTGCAGTACCCGACGGGCATGAAAGGCAACTGGCGACATTTTTTTGGAAATGACAAGCCGCTTGTCCTCGAACTTGCCTGCGGAAAGGGCGAATATGCTGTAGGGCTCGCCCAAATTTACCCACAGAAAAATTTCATCGGCGTTGATCTGAAAGGAAACCGGATTTATGTCGGCGCAAAAAAATGCCTTGACGAAAATATCCCCAACGTAGCATTTCTTCGCAGCCAGATTGACAAGATCGCAGACTATTTCACGCAGGGAGAGGTGGAAGAGATCTGGTTGACATTTCCTGACCCGCAGCTCCGGAAATCAAGAGCAAAAAAAAGACTGACGCACCCGCGATTTCTCCGCCTGTACCAGCAAATTCTGCGGCCAGGCGGACCAATCCACCTGAAAACGGATTCGCCGGTGCTTTTTGACTTTACGCTGGATGTGATAGATATGTACGGCCTCAGGCTGCTTGAATCCGTAGATAATGTTTATGGTCAACCGGTAATTTCCGAAGAACTGAAAATAAAAACTCATTACGAGGGCCTGGATATTGCCGGAAGCAGCCGGATTCATTACCTGAAGTTCTCCCTACCTGCGCAACCCCTTCCTTCTCGCGATGCGGAGTTGCACAGGAAAATCATGCAACATGAACCAGCAATTTGAGGAAGGTGTGGACTATTATTTTGACTCCAACGGTCTGTTCGTGCTAACAGAGCGGTATCTAATGCAGCGGGGGTTTTGCTGCGGTAACGGGTGCCGGCACTGTCCATACAATTACCTAAATGTTCCGGAGCCGCGACGGACGGAACTGCTCAATAAACAAAAGAATGAAAAAGAAAATCATTAAAAAGGAAAAACCAAAGACCGTAAGGCCGTCCGGCAAGAGAGACGAATCGTTTTTCGAACTGGTCTATGAAGTTGCGCGGCAGATTCCTAAAGGTCGCGTGACATCATACGGCGCTATCGCAACATGCCTTGGCACAAAGATGTCGGCGCGGATGGTAGGCTGGGCGATGAATGGCGCGAGCAAAGTAAACCCTGATGTACCGGCTCACCGAGTCGTAAACCGTAACGGAATGCTGAGCGGGAAGCATCATTTCGGCGCTCCCGACCGGATGCAAAAACTTTTGGAAATAGAAGGAATAAAAATTGAAAACGACACGGTCCTTGATTTTAAGAAGTTGTTTTGGGACCCGACGCAGGAATTAATCTGATCAATAATAGGGCCTGATCATAAAATAGACCACGACTCCGCTTACTGCGACATAAAACCATATCGGCCAGGTAATTTTCGCAATCCTGCGGTGTTTGTCAAATTTTTCCTGCAATGCCCGCTGGAGCGTGACCAGCACGAGCGGCACAATGGCGCCCGACAACAATATATGCGAGGAAAGAACAACATAATATATCCACCGCATGAACCCGGCCTGTAATTTTTCTGAATCGCTGAGGATCCCGTCATGGTTCAGGTCGCCGTATCTCGTTGAAGGATTCGATGAATGATAAATGACATAGGAAATCAGAAATATCGTGCTGAGGCCGATCGCGATCAGGTTTAGTGTCTTATGCACCTTAATTTTTTTTCTCCGGATAAAATACAGGCTGAACAAGAGCAGAACGGCAGTCATCGAATTCAGAATCGCATGAAAAAGCGGGAGCGCATGGGTGTCAAAGCCAAAATCAATTCTTATACCCGGGACAAGCAGGATGACAGCGACCGCAAGGGGAATCGCTATCGACACGACGATAATTGGTACTCTCAGATCCCTTTCCATCATGATAATTTGGTTTTTGATTGCCACGTGAAATAGATTACGGCCAACAAGATCAGGACAAGAATGGCTACGATCACCGGCAGAAGCGGACGCAATTCGGCAAAAGCCGATTTCGCATTTTTATCCCTTTC
>JAJPJP010000248.1 GCA_021324175.1 Chitinophagia bacterium | reverse complement strand
TAAAATCAGCGTCGATTACAAAATGGAGTTTCCGAAATAAGTTGCGGGACCCGAGCATCAATTCCCTACTTAACTTTCTTCAACAGGAGAACATAGCCGCAAAGCTTTTTCTTGGTCTTATTGACCTGGACCGGTTTAATCATATGATATTCCGAGAATTGGGGAACATATGAATAACTGATGATGTTGCCATCCACATCCCCCCATTGATTCTTCCTGTAGATCACCTGTTTCTCGTTCCAGTCATACATTCTCACTTCATAAAGCTTGGATGAGGGATCGCCAATAAACACGAACTGGTAAAGACTTCCCTGGTTCATCGGAACCACGATGGGCATTTCGTACTCGCTCTCCATTGTCATCGATGCTTCTCGGAGGACAATATAACCCTGGGATGTATAGGTATTCTTGAGGCTGTCAATGGCATTTCGAAATGGTGTAATATCGCAGCTCTCCTGGTTGATGACATCCTGTGAATGCAACGTTGTAAATGAAAATATTATGACCAGGGTAGAAATTGCTCTACATGGGTTTACGGGCATGGCAAATTTTTATAGGATCGACGGACAAATATGTGCATTTAAAAATACTCATTGAAATCCATATTTGCAACAATGCCCCAATTATCGTACCGCAGGGACCGAAGAAACACCCTATTTCTCAACATTGTTTAAGTTACCAGCTCGCGTGCAGGCCGATGATTATAAGGCGGTCATGGATACACCGGTCCAGTCTTGTGAAAATATATGGAATCAGCCTGGGCAAGACAAGTAATCACCAGGTCATTGATACAGACGTGGCGCGGAAGGCTGACACAGTAAAAAATGGTCTCTGCGATTTCTTCCGCGTGCAAGGGCTCATAGCCTTCGTAAACTTTGCTGGCAAGCTCTGTATTCCCTTTAAATCTGACTTCCGAGAACTCCGTTTCGGCTGCACCGGGGTGGATCGCTGTTACCCTGATGCCCTGGCGCAACAGGTCAATTCGCATTCCTTCCGAAATCGTTTCTACGGCAGCTTTTGATGCACAATAAACATTTCCCTTCTCATAAACCACCTTCGCCGCGACAGAACCCATATTGATGATATGCCCTCTCTTTCTGCTGACCATGAACGGTAAAACTGCCCGCGTGACATACAATAAGCCTTTGACATTGGTGTCAATCATAATCTCCCAGTCTTCCATCGAGGCCTCTTCAAAAAAATCACGACCTAACGCGAGGCCGGCGTTATTAATGAGAATATCTATATTTCGCCATTCCTCCGGGAGCGATTCAAAATTTTTGAATACTGCCTCGCGGTCTTGTACATCAAAGCAAAGCGCCAATGCTCTCACGCCGAATTTTTTTTCAAGCTCGGATTTCAAATTTTCCAGTCGTTCTTTCCGCCGGCCCGTAATGACCACGTCAAAATTTTCTTTTGCAAATTTTTCCGCGCAGGCCTTCCCAAATCCCGAAGTGGCACCTGTTATAACAGCGATCTTATTCATGGCAGTAAAGTTAAACGAGTCAACCGGAAACAAAATCGCCGGATGAAGGAATTAAAACGACCGGATCAGCGGATGAGGACCATGGTGCCTTTCTTGGTGATGACTTTACCAGTATAATCTACGCCCTGGACCATCCAAACATATGTCCCGCTGTCCTGGGGCTTGCCTTCGACGGTCCCATCCCAGCCCTGCCCTGCGCTGGACGTCGAATAGACGAGCTGTCCCCACCTGTTGTATACGCGGAAGTACCTCATGGTCGAGATTCCCACGGGTATCGGCCGAAATATATTATTAATACCCAGGCCAGGCGTAAAAGCATTGGGCACAAAAATATCTGGCGACGTCTTAAATACCCGGACGGAAATCTTATTTTGACCAAAACAGCCATAAGCATCAGTTGCCTTTACTATATATGTTATCGTGTCGATGTTTGAGCCGTAAGTGCCGACAGGGTTTGGAATATTCGCACTGTTTAGATCGGTAGCGGGATTCCAGGTAAAGATATCTTGGGTGGTGTCGTTGGAAAATGCATTAAACTGGAGCGGTTCTCCTACGACAACAGCGGTATCGTTTCCAGGGCTGACAATGATTGGCGGAATCACAGCGATGTGGAATGTGTCCTTCAGCAAATTGGGGCAACCCTGGTTCTCTATGCTCAGGACATACTGTGCAGAGCTATCCGGTACCGCAACTGAAACCAACTGGAATGGATTTCCCGCGACATGTCCGTTCCCTGGGTTTTGAAGCGAGTCCGCCGAGGCCCATGTATAGTCGGTTCCTATTTTGATCAGGGCGCTTAAGGGTGCCGACGCTCCAAAGCAAATCGTTGTATCGGAGGGCGAGTAAGTTGATTGAGGAAACGGCGTTGTAAAGAGTTTCACGCTCGCCACTGCGCTGGTATCAGCAGGACAAACTCCATTGTGAACAATGGCGCGATAATACGTGTTCGCGGTTACGTTCAGGACGTCATATGTTGTATCTTGATAAACCGGCGCAAAATCCTGCCAGGCCACACTGTCCGGGGAAGACTGCCAGTTGTTCACCTGCCCGTTGAAATTCTTGAGGGTCAGGACATCGGCAACAGTCTGATTAGCGCAGAAATTCGCGATGGGTGGATTAACCTGGCCGCCTGCTGACCGTTGATCGACCATGACGGTAGCTACCGAGCTCGTATCCAACGCGCATGTCCCGCCATTTTGCACAACCGCCGCGAACAATGTCGTGACGTTGAGATTCGTGTAAGTATAACTGGTCGTGCTGTCAGGAATCGGGGCCCAATTCACCCCATTAGACGAAGAAATCCAGTTGACAACATTTCCCCTGTTTCCGCTGAGCGTAATTTTATTTGTGTTGGCAAGGGCACAGACCTCCGCATCGCCACTAACTGTCCCCGGCATGGTCGGTGGCGAGGTCGTAACCTGCATAGTATCCTTGAGATTGGCGCAATCGTTCTGTTCGAAAGCGACGACTGGTCCTCCTGTCGCCCCCGCCTGAACATTGATGATGTTGGTGGTCGCCCCCGATACGATCGACCATCCGCTGGGAACCTGCCAATTATAAGTCGCGCCTGCCAAAGCAGGAACGGAATAAGTGAAGCTTCCGCTGCTGCAGGCTACCTGTGGCCCGCTGATCTGAAGACCGGCGCAGGTATTTCGCAATGCGACATAAGCGTACGCAAAATGGCCTCCGGGCACGCAATTATCTGCTTCAAAGGTGAGCGTAACCTTTTGCCCCCGGTAGGGAGATAAATCAAAAGTTACCTCGGTCCAGCCCTTGGTCCAGACGTCCTGCAGGTGAGGTGGATCCGGATCATTCGACGGCGCATTGGGATCAGGATTGGGAGAAAGTTTCCTGCTGACCGTAAATCCATCAGCTATCGCGACCGCGGAGTCAAGTTCTCCATTCCCGTTGTTCTGGGTCGTGCCCGGAACCGTCGGGAGAAAATATTTCGGAGACGCGCAAGCAATGACCGAACCATTTGCCAGTGTCAGGGTCGCCGAAAAAAGTGGCTGGAAATTTGACGGGTGCCTTCCGTTCTCGAGCACCATTGCATAAGCATAGGTCATGGTATAAGGCTCCGTAACAGCGGATGTGGGCACGCTGATCTGGTAGCTGACGCCGCGCACGTATCCCCCCGCGTCTGTGCCGTTACTGGAGCGCGATATCGAGGTGGAACCAAGCAGGATTGAGTAATTGTAGGAATACCCGTTGATGGTCGGTATTTTCTGAAATCCACCAAAAGCATCGGTGCCCTGGGCGGTCAAGACCTGTATGCCAAGAACAGAAGGCAGTTGGTATTCTGCGATGGCGGAGACGTTGATTGTGCCCGTCGGAGCCGTCTTGGTCGAGTCATAAGGATGCCTGCTCTGATCATTATTCCCGTTCGCATTATTTCCCGTGTAGGCTTCCCAATGCGTCAGGTTGTCCATGGCAAAATTGATATTCACAGGGCAAGTCTGGGCCTGGCAGAAACCTTTTGCAAAAACAAAGAAAACCGAACCTATTAATATGATCAATCTATTCTTCATAAAGTATACCGACAAAAAGCCAGGCGGCCTTTCATGTCAAAACCTCGCTAAGGAAATTTTCGAGTATGGCATTGCTTAGGTTCGTCCTCTCTATCATTCCCATGTGGGCAGCGCCCGTGAGGATATGAAAGTAACACAAATCCGGAATATGACTCTGCTGCAGGCTTTGTGCAATGGGTACCGCTTTGTCCTCATCACCAGCAATTAGCAAGACAGGTTTCCTCAAAACTTTGAGAACCCGCGTTCTATCAGGCCTGACCATCATGGCATTGTAATAGGATACGAGGGATAATGGATTAAAGTTGTTATAACGGTTAACTAATTGCGATATGATCCCGGGGTGCTCGTTTTTGAACATTTCCGAGAATAAATTGGGAATCGATTGCCTGACAAAATCGTGCGAACCATGACTTTCGATAAATGCAATCCCCTTCCTTCGGGCCTCTTTTTTTTCCTCACTGTCCGCACAGGCCGTCGAATGAAAAAGACCCAGCGCCTGGAGCCTTACGGGCCACTTCTCGGCCATAGCCAATGCCGCATACCCTCCCATGCTGTGACCGATCACCGCGCATGACGCAATATACTCGGCATCAAGGATCAGAGGCAAACAGCCACCCAGTTCCTCAACAGTGGATAACGATTCGTTGTATGGGGATTGCCCACTACCGGGTAAATCGGGGCAAATCAGCTTGAAATGCTTAGAAAGGTACCTGATCTGGTTTTCCCAAATATGCCAGTCTTCCGCAAATCCATGAATAAGCATGGCAGGCAAGCCTTCTCCCTCTACCAGATATGAAACAGGGAAAGATTGATAGCTTATTATCTTACGCACGACCTAACCTACTCTTGATGATGACAATAATATCCCAAAATACAAGAAGAATCGCAAAAATCATAGCCACTTTGGAAATTATATCTCCATTACGCACATAGAAGGTTGGCGCATGTGACTCTACCGGAACCGGCAACCGGAACGTCGCGGTTGTGTTGTATGGATGGGCATCCAGAACATTCCCGAGCGGGTCAATAAAGCAGGAAACCCCGGTGTTCGCACTGCGCGCTACCCACGTCCTCGTCTCAATCGAACGAAGCCTTGCATAAAATTCATGTTGCTTGTAACCGCTGGTATTGCGCCACCAGCCGTCGTTCGTGATAATCACAATCAGGTTCGCACCATAACGGATATACTTTGACATGAATTCGCCGTAGATGCTTTCATAGCAGACGGCCGGCGCTATCACGTAGGTATGATTGGCAGTTCTTAGAACGGTCCTTTCATCCTGACGTGCATATCCGCCAGTTGTGCCGCCGAATTTTTCAAACCAGCTGCCCATGAATCGAAGAAACGACGGAAGTATCTCGGGCCCGGGTACGAGCTTCGATTTGTGATATGGCTGAAAGCCATTGCTGTCCATCAGCACTGCGCTGTTATAAGCATCATAAAATCGGTTCGTATTGGGAATACTTTGCGAATAGCTTGTTCGGTGGGCGCTGTCAAAAAATCGGAAACCCTCGATACCGGTCAGCAGGTCTAGGCGGGGATGCCTTTTCAAAAAATCCCAGACGGGCTGGATAAAATAATTGTTGCGCATCGAATCTTCATTGACCGCGACGGGGATTGCCGTTTCTGGCCATACTACGAGCACCGTGGCGGAGTCAATTTCTCTTTCGCTGAGAACGATTAATTCCCGCAGCTCACCTTCCTCTTTCCCGGCAACAAACTTCTCATCCCATGGATCAATATTGGGCTGCACGATGACCACGTCGGGCGTTTCGGAATTGCTCATCGGCTGCCTTCCGCTATAATACCTTTGCATCAAAAAAGACAATACAAGTGGAAGCGCGACGTCGGCTGCCACCCAAAACCAGCGATGGGCGCGCGTAGGCTGAACCGCGTGCACATTGGCCTTGTTGACCAGGCCAAGGCACTGGAATATACTCAGGTTAACCAACAAAACCCAAAGTGTACCACCGCTTGTCCCGGTATATTCATACCATTGAACCCATCCCGGATGCGTGGCAAATACATTTCCTAGCGTCAGCCAGGGCCAGCTTAGATCCCAATTGAGATGGATATATTCAAAGCTGAGCCAGAATGCGACGAGTGATATATACCCGATCAGGCGGCCAAATCTCTTTTTCAAATTGTGAAATCCGACCCAGGGTATACACATCAGCAGGGGGTTTAAAACGATGGCCGCAATTCCCCCGGGGACGGTCGAGTTGCAAATCCACCATGTTGTGCCAATATTCCATATCAAGAGGGCGAGATAGGTAAGCCAGAAAAACTGCTTGGAACTTCGGGCGATTTCGTCAAGCAAGAAAAGCGGCACCAGCGCGACAAAAATCAGAAATGTGAAGGGTGATACAGGCCATGCCGCATATAAAAGCAGGCCGGCCAAAATGGAGCAAATAACGGGGGAAAAGCGATTCAACAGTAGTTTTTGTAAATGTAAAGCATTTCGCCATTAGCGTCAGCGGGCTAATATGAGTTTCCGGACAACCGGCAACCGCCAAATATGAGTTGAATAGGCTGTTCCAAAATGACAAATCCACTCTATCCTATTGCCGGCTGTAGTTAGGCGCCTCGCGCGTTATTTCAATATCGTGTGCATGGCTTTCCTGCATTCCGGCATTCGTGATCTTGATAAAAGCTGCCTTTTTCAATGCGCTTAAATCTTTTGCCCCGCAGTAACCCATTCCCGCCCGAAGGCCACCTGTAAATTGGGTAACCACTTCGGCCAGACTCCCTTTAAATGCGACCCTGCCTTCGATGCCCTCGGGAACCAGCTTTTTTATGCCATCCTCCACGTCCTGAAAATATCGGTCGCTGCTTCCGTCGGCCATGGCACTGATGGATCCCATGCCGCGATATTGCTTGAATTTCCGTCCGTCATATATGATCGTTTCCCCCGGGCTCTCTTCAACACCTGCAAACACGCCACCCATCATGACCGCGTCGGCTCCAGCTGCAAGCGCTTTAACCATATCCCCAGTGTAGCGGATCCCACCGTCAGCTATGAGTGGAATGCCTGCCGAATTCAATACGGATGCCGCCTCCATGACGGCAGTAATTTGAGGTACGCCGGCACCTGCAACGATTCTCGTGGTGCAAATTGAGCCCGGCCCAATCCCCACTTTGACGCCATCCGCTCCTGCATCAGCCAAAGCCTTTGCACCGCTTGCTGTGCCAACGTTACCAGCAATCACCTGCAGTTTGGGTAATTTCTTTTTTAGATTAAAGAGCGAGTTAATCACTCCCTCGCTGTGGCCATGTGCGCTGTCGAGGCAGACAACATCGACGCCGATTTGTTGAAGTGCCGAGGCGCGGTCCAATAAATCATGTGTAATGCCGAGGGCAGCACCCACCAGAAGGCGGCCGTATTCGTCTTTGACAGCATTCGGGAAGCTAGTGAGTTGTAAAATATCTCGGTAGGTAATCAGCCCGATCAACTTGCCGGCCTTATCAATTACTGGCAGCTTTTCAATCTTATATTTTCGAAGAATTTTTTCCGCCATCTTAAGATCGGTCCCTGCCGGTGCAGTAATCAAGTTTTCTTTAGTCATCACTTCCTTGACTTTGCGACGTTTGTCATCTTCGAAACGAAGGTCTCGGTTGGTAAGAATACCGACGAGCTTTCTGCTCCTGTCGATAATGGGTATCCCGCCAATCTTATTCTCCTTCATTAGTCGCAAAGCATCGCCGATCGTAGCCTCGGCATTCAGCGTAATGGGGTCAATGATTAGCCCGCTTTCGCTACGTTTCACCTTGCGCACCTGTTCGACCTGTTTTTCAATCGTCATATTTTTATGAAGGATGCCGATGCCGCCTTCCCTCGCCAGCGCGATGGCCAGGTTAGCCTCCGTTACCGTATCCATTGCCGCCGACACGAGGGGAATATTGAGGGTGATCTTACGAGTTAGCCTGGTCTTGATATTGACTTCGCGGGGAAGAATTTGGGAAAATGCCGGCAACAACAATACATCATCAAATGTTAGTCCTTCGCCGAAAAATTTTTTGGAGTTTGGTGCCTCTGTGGAGCTATTTATTCTTGCCATGTGCAAAGATAGCGCAAGGCCTAAATTCGTTCCAAATAATTCTCGGTTAGGGCGCCAGAGGCCGGCAGTCAAGGCTCCTGCACAACTATTTTTCATCGTCAAGTCGTGATTGTCAAAGTAGTCACTATTGGCCGATCACTTTGAGTTCCGTTCTTCTGTTTTGAGCCCTTCCCGCTTCGATCTTATTATCTGATATGGGTCTTGTATCGCCAAAACCCTGCGATGAAAGTCGCCTGGGATCGATTCCGTTCGACGAGAGATAGTTGACAACGGCGTGCGCGCGATTGCGTGAAAGAACCAGGTTATCCGCCGGTTTGCCTATATTATCCGTATGACCGCTTATCTCAATTTTTAAAGAAGGATTCTCTTTCAACAATTGAATGACTTTGTCCAATTCAACATGCGATTCCGGTCTCAGGTCATATTTACCGAGGTCAAAGAAAATATTTTTCAGAATAATGGTCGCATTGACTTCAATGGGCTGCAAGGCGATATCGATATTGTAAACAGAATCAGCCTGTTTCTCGCTCATGGGAAAATTATCCGAAAAAAACAGGTAGCCGCGCCTGTTTACATTAAAGGCATAGTCCCGCCCGACCGGCAGCGTCACCAGGTAGTTGCCTGTCTCATCAGTCTGAACCTTGCTGATCACCTGCTTTGTGGACAGGTCGGCAAGTTCCAATCCTGAAGGAAGACCCTTTCTTGTTTTACTGTCGAATACTTTTCCTTTTACCCAAAGTGTACGGATAGGCCTTATATCTTCGCGCAGTTGAAAAGTATATATATCAAGGCCTCCTCTTGTATCAGCGCGGTCGCTTGCATAGTAAGCCGTACGGCCATCAGCCGCTACGACGAGGCTACCCTCGTCTTCGATCGTGTTGATAGGGTAACCCAGGTTTACTGGCTTGGTCCATTTTCCGTTTGCATCCCGCCTTGATAAGAAAAGATCATTGTCTCCATAGCCGGGATGACCGTTTGAAGTAAAGTAAAGCGTCTGGTTATCGGCATGAATAAATGGGGTCCCCTCATCACCACTGCTGTTGATTACAGGCCCCAGGTTCTCCGCCGGGCTCCATTCACCGTTGGGAAGGTGATGGCTAACATAAATATCGCTACCGCCGTGGCCCCCTGGCCGTTTGCTCGCAAAATAAAGATCACGTTTGTCGGGCGAAAGAGACGGCGCCGTCTCCCAGAATTCCGTATTCACTGCAGCACCAAGATTTTCGGGAGAGCTCCAGCCATCGCTGGTCAAATAGGAAATGTACAAATCGCAACTTCCGTATCCATTGGGAAAATCACAGCCATCAAAAACCAGCCACTGTCCGTCCTGGGAAATATTTTGCGCTGCCTCATTGTAATTTGTATTGATATTCCCTTCAAGGCTCCTTGCCTTGGTCCAATGATCCCCTGTCCAATCAGATTCATAAAAATCTTCGTTGGTATTATTGACGCGGCGTGTGAAAACTAATTTTTTCCCGTCAATGGTTATGGTGGGATAGTATTCAAGGACTGCTGAATTGACACTGTCTCCGAGGTTAAGCGGTTCGAATCGGTAATTGCCCGAAGGGTGATTTTGTTCATAATCCACGGCAAAAGTGTAGCAACTCTTCCTGTACTCCCCCGCTTTTCGGCTGGTTTCATTAAGATTATTAATGGTGAGGAACCTGTTGATGGCACCAAGTGCCTGGGAAAATTCACCGCGTCCAGCCAGGCATATGGAATAGGAAAGATTGTAGTCCAGGAAAAAACTACTATCGATGCCTCTCGCCTTTTCGTAGTTATAGATCGCGCGGGAATAATCCTTGAGTTGCTGATACATTCCGCCAAGCGATAAATAAGCTTCGGCGTAGCCGCTGTCTATTTTCACTGACTCCTCCAGCATCTTGATCGCCTGGGGAAAATTGCCCGGGCTGGTGGTCAGCTCCCCTGCCTTCATATACAATTTCACAGCTGACTTCTGAATCTTAGCCGGATCGTATTGCGCCTGCGCCTGCAAAAAACCAATAAACAACGGAAAGACAAGCCACTTCTTCATGATCGAAATTTACAAATTGATGCCTAAAGTCCGGCAAAAACGGTTGGCAATAGCCGGCTCAGGGGACATGAATATATTTATGCAACTGGAGAGAAAATTCCCAGCGGGGGTTTTTCTTAATGTATTCGATGATCATCGGCGTAACTGTTTCAGAACGGCTCCATTCCGGCTGAAGGAAAAGTTTGCAATGCTCCCCGACTGTCAAAGCATGTTTTTCAGCCCACTCAAAATCGCTTTTGTTAAAAATGATCACCTTGAGCTCATGAGCTTTGATCGCAACAGTACTTAACGGCTCCTTGAACTTTTTAGGCGAATAGCATATCCAATCCCACTCCCCGGTCAGAGGGTATGCTCCGGAAGTTTCAAGATGGGTTCTGAACCCGGAATTTTGCAAGGCCCTGCTGAGCGACCTGCAATCGTGCATCATCGGTTCACCCCCAGTGACGACTGCAATCGGCGGGATCCCGATTGCCATATTAACCTCTGCCAATAGGGACTCTGTACCTGATTCCCTCAGGGCCTCAGAAACGATATGATCAATTGAAATCCGGGGATGGCGATTTTCCTCCCAGCTCTCTTTAACGTCGCACCAAACGCAACCTACATCGCAACCGCCCAGCCGAATAAAATAGGCGGCCCTTCCCTGGTGAAATCCCTCGCCCTGGATGGTGTAGAATGACTCCATGACCGGAAGCGTCATCGTTATATTTTCATCCGAT
>JAJPJP010000400.1 GCA_021324175.1 Chitinophagia bacterium | reverse complement strand
GTTGCTTCTTTCGGGGACATGTGCTGCTCGTCGATATAATGCTGGACTGCTTCCACGACGATGATTGCGTCATCAACGACAATACCAATGGCGAGTACAAACCCGAACATGGTTAGCGTGTTGATGGTAAAACCAAGGGGAATAAAAAAACAGAAAGTGGCCAGGATAGATACTGGTATTGCCATCAGCGGAATTACTGTCGAACGCAGATTTTGTAAAAAGATGAAGACGACGAAGGCAACGAGGGCTAGTGCTTTTAGTAGTGTACCCACTACTTCTTCCATCGATACTTTGATAATCGTAATGGATTCAAAGGGAACAACGTAATCGATGTCGGTAGGAAACGATTTCTTTAATTGTTTCAGCGCCGCGTATACATTATCGGCGGTCTGAAGCGCGTTGCTGCCGGGTGTCTGGAAGACCATCAGGAGAGAGCAGCGATTGCCATCTGTAAACGCGTTGCTAGAAAAAGTGAACTTCCCCAATTCGATCCTCGCGACATCACTGAGATATACCAGTTCGCCGGTGGCCGGGTTATTTTTAATAATTATTTTCTGGTAGTCCGCAACCTTGCTGAGCATGCCATTCACCAGGATTCCCACTTCGTTTGTCTGCGATGCAGGCTGGGGTGGAGAACCGACGGCGCCAGCGGCGACATACACATTCTGCGCATTCAGCGCAGCCGTAATATCCGCCGGAGTCAGGCTGTAGGCGGCCATTTTCTCAGGATTCATCCAAATGCGCATGCTGAACTGATCCGTTCGCGCGCTTACGTCGCCAACGCCGGGGACGCGCAGAATTGCGTTTTCAATAAATACGTTCGTATAGTTGTCGAGAAATGTGATATTGTGGGTCTTATTCGGGGAATAAACAGCAATGAGCATCAGCTGATCCGGGTTACTTGCCCGTACAGTGAGGCCAAGTTTGCTGACTACGGACGGAAGCAAAGGCTGAGCGATGCCTACGCGGTTTTGCACGTTGAGGGCGGCAATATGCACGTTCGTCCCTATATTATAAGTTACCCTTATATTGACTCCCCCGGAGTTTGTGCTGGTGCTGGTCATGTATTCCATGCCCGGAGTCCCGTTGACGGACTCTTCAATCGGAATAGCCACCGTCTGCTCAACGGTTTCGGCATCAGCACCCGTGTAAGATCCATTGACAGAAACGCTGGGAGGTGAAATGTTTGGGTATTGATCGACGGCCAGGTTGAATGTGCAAATGATCCCCGATATCATGAGAACCAGGGAAATGACGATGGCCGTCACGGGTCGTTTTATGAACGTATTGGCAATCATCCCGCATTGGTTTTCGCGTGTTCTCGCGATTTTGCAATTTCAAATTCCAATTCGGCATCTATATCCTGCCGCTCTACCTTCTCCGCTTTTTCCATCAGGTCCTGGTGATGTGCTTTCAGCCATTCAAGTTTTTCTTTGCCGTATGAGAGTCGCGTGATCACAACGAACAAGACTGGAACGACAAAAATCGCCAAGGTAGAAGCCGCCGTCATCCCGCCAAATACGGTGAAGCCAATGGTCCTTCTTGCAATTGCCCCTGCGCCAGTGGCAAGTACCAGTGGAAGCACACCCAGAATAAAGGCGAGGGAAGTCATGATGATGGGTCGCAAACGCAGTTTTACAGCCTCAAGCGTCGACTGGATCAGGTCCTCGCCCCGGTCAACGCGGATTTTGGCAAATTCGACAATCAGTATGGCGTTCTTCGCTGCCAGCCCTATGAGCGTGATAAGCCCGATCTGCGCATAAACATTGTCCGTTAGGCTGGGGACAAACCACAAGGTCAGAATTGCGCCAAACGCGCCGATCGGCACCGCCAGCAGGACGGAGAATGGCACAGACCAACTTTCATAAAGGGCCGCCAGGAAAAGGAACACAAAAGTTATTGAAAACAGGAAAATGTAAATGGTGGTTGAACCTGCGCGGATCTCCTCATAGCTCAATCCGGAAAACTCATAATTGTATCCCTGCGGCAGGATTCGATTGGCAATGGCGATGAGAGAATCGGTGGCCTGCGTACTGCTGTATCCTGGTGCCGACGCACCATCAATCTCAGCCGACCGGAAAATATTAAAATGTGAAATCAACGGCGCCGTCTCGGTAGGAGCATAACTAATCAGTGTGCTCAAAGGCACCATGGCGCTATCCTGATTTCTTACATAGTATTTGTCCATATCGGTGATCAGCGTTCTGTAAGCGGTATCAGCCTGAACCACGACGTGAAAGGTTCGGTTATATACCGTGAAATCATTTATATACAAGCTGCCCATAAAAGCCTGGATCGTGGTGAATACATCCCCGATATTTACTCCAAGCTTTTCACATTTTTCGCGGTCGACCTGCAGGTTAATGCTTGGCGTATGTGATGTGTAGAAACTAAATGAGTTGCTAATCGCAGGGTTTTTGTTCGCTTCGGCAATGAACCGATCGACAACATTCTCAAATGCATGGAGGTCATCGTTGGTTGCGCGTTGTTCAATTTGTATGCTGAAACCAACTGTTTCACCAACGCCGGGAATAGGAGAGGGCTGGATGACTTCCACATTGGCATTTTTTATTCCTGCGTCCACAATCCGTTGCTGCATCACCTTGATAATTCCCGGTACTTGCTGGTCTTTGTCACTTCGGTCGTCCCATGGCGCCAGCTGTACATATATGGTTCCCGCATTGGAGTTAGTCGCATTGTTCACCACGTTAAGACCCGACAATGCTGCGTAATGGGCCACGCCCGGAGTATGCGCAACAACATTCATTAAGCGGGTCATCACGTCAACTGACTGAGTGGTCGATGCGGCAGGCGGCAATTGGAAGGTAACGTAAAGGTTTCCGTCATCCTCCGAAGGAATGAAACCTGTCGGTTTATGTTCAAAAAGAAGGTAGGCGCCAATACAAACGCAGATCAGGAAAAGGACGATATACCTCGATGCCCTGATACTTCGATTGACCCCATTCGTGTACCGGTTGTTCAGGCGGTCGAACCAATCATTGAATGCAGTAAATATCCGGTTCACGCCTTTTTGTTTATTTGCGGGATTGTGAGGTCTTAGCAGTAATGTGCAAAGCGCCGGGGTGAGCGACAAAGCGATAAACGCGGAAAGTATGACAGATATCGCGATGGTAATGGCAAATTGTTGATAAAGGCGCCCGACAATACCAGGAATAAATCCTACAGGGACAAATACAGCAGCGAGAATCAGCGCGATGGCGACTACGGGGGCGGATATATCTTGCATCGCATGATAGGTGGCCTCTTTCGGCGACATTTTCTGCTCATCAATATAGTGCTGGACGGCTTCCACAACGATGATGGCGTCATCAACTACTATACCGATAGCGAGCACAAAACCAAACATCGTCAGCGTATTGATCGTAAAACCCAGCGGTATAAAAAAACAAAATGTGCCAAGTATTGATACAGGGATAGCCAGTACCGGGATCAAAGTAGACCTAAAATTCTGGAGGAAAATAAAAACGACAATCGCGACGAGTCCCAGGGTCTTCAGCAACGTACCCACCACATCTGCCATTGATACTTTGACAACCGTGACTGCCTCAAATGGGACCGAGTATTCGACGTCAGCCGGGAAAGATTGCCGGAGCAGCGCAAGTTCATTATAAATGCCTTTTGCAGTTTCAAGCGCGTTACTGCCCGGTGCCTGGTATATTCTCAAGAAAGATGCGCGGTGACCATCGACAAAAGAATTGCTTGCGAAGGTGAATTTTCCGAGCTCTACACGTGCGACATCCTTGAGATATACGAGCTCGCCTGTCGCGGGAAGGGTCTTCACGATGATATTTTCAAATTCCGACACTTTGCTGAGTCTTCCATTGACCAGGATGCCGATTTCAAAAGTCTGCGTTTTTTGCTGGGGTGGTACTCCCGCCGAACCGGCAGCGACCTGGACATTTTGCGAGTTCAGGGCATTGATGATGTCCTGAGGCGTTAGGCTATATGCAGCCATTTTTTCAGGATTCATCCAGACCCGCATACTGAAATCGTCGGTGAACCTGTTGATGCTACTCACGCCCTTGACCCTCAGCAGGGCGTCCTGGATAAAAATATTGGTGTAGTTGTCAAGGAACGTAATGTTGTGCGTGCCTCTGGGCGCGTAAACCGCGACCATCATCAGCATGCTGGGGTTTAGCGCCCTGACCGTAATTCCAAGCCTGCTGGCGACAGCGGGGAGTAGTGGCGTGGCAATGCTGACTCGATTTTGAACATCAAGGGTTGCAATATCGATATCCGTACCGATATTGAACGTGACGTTCATGGACATCAGGCCGTTATTTGTGCTATTACTTTGCATGTACTCCATGCCGGGTGTGCCATTGACCTGTGCTTCGATGGGAGTAGCCACAGTTTGTTCGACTGTTTGGGCATCAGCGCCGGTAAATTGGCCATTCACCTGTACAATCGGGGGAGTAATATCGGGATATTGATCAACGGGCAGATTAAGTATGCATATCGTGCCCGCAATTACCAGAACTATTGAAACCACCATCGCGGTGACGGGACGTTTAATGAATGTATTGGCGATCATAGAAAAATTATATCGGCTTAGTCCTAGTTATTCCTGCTGGTGTCTTTTTTTTGCTCTGGGGAACTGTCGCTTCCACGCCCGGAAGCCCCTGACGGCCTGGACGATGCATTGATTTCCGAGCCCTCATGAATTGCCTGAACGCCGTCGACTATGATTCTGTCGCCATCTTGGATCCCCGACTTGATGACGATGTTTGCCCCGATCGTCTGGCCAAGTTGCACCTTAACCTGATATGCACGCAGCCTGGGCACACTGGCTGCTGAATCCGAAGTTTTCTTTGCCGAATCGGTGCGTGCGATCAGGGTGTCTTTTGCTATAAATACAAAATATTCTCCCATTTGCTCCACGACTGCCCTTTCAGGGATGACCATTTGTGGCGATGCATCCTGGTTATGCACGCGCAGGATACAGCTCATGCCGACACGAAGTGTATGCTGCGGGTTTGGGAAAACAAGACGAACACGGATTGAGCCGGTCTGCGCGTCGATGGCACGATCGATCACCGAGATCTTCCCGGTGCCGGGGTAAAGGTTATGATTGGGCAAAACAATGGTGAATAGCGAATCGACTGCTTTCTTTTTTTGCTCGATCTGCTGGAAGCGCTGGAGTTGCGCCTCGTTTACCAGGAAATCGACTGCCATGGGATCATCAGTAGAGATTGTATTCAAAACCGTGGTGCCAACCGTCACCATGTTTCCCAATTTTACCTGGCTGAATCCAATTGTCCCGGTGAAGGGAGCTTCAATGATGGAATAAGTCAGGTTGGTCGCAGCTGTTTTCACCGCCTGCTCCGCCGCCGAGGTCTGGTCTTTGGCGCTCTGGAGTGCGATCACCGCATGATCCAGCACCTGTTTTGCAACGGCATTGTGTTCATTCAGATAAATGTAGCGGTCTGCGTCCTGCTGCGCCTGTCGCTGGTTGGCTTCGGCAACTTTTACATTCGCGGCTGCCGCGTCGTAATTCGCCTGGTAAAGACGACGGTCAATCTCATAAAGCCTCTGGCCTTTTTTTACATACGACCCTTCCGTGAAAAATATTCCCGTGATATAACCCTGAACCTCGGGCCGGATATCGACTTGGCTTAACGCGGCAGTGGTCGCCGGATATTCATCATAATAAAATACCCGCTGCGATTTTACGGTATACAGATTTACGGGGACAGGAGGAGGAGTCGGCGTCTTTTTTTCATTGCAGGAAGAAAAAGCGAGGCCCGCTAAAGTAAAAATCAATATAAACCTATTCATGAAGCAACTGGATTTAAAGCGTATTAACGATTATAAGTAATTATTCCCATTGCCTTTTCCAGGTCGATCTTGCTGGACAATAACTGGAACAGTGCAATGACATAACCGATCTCAGACGTGATCAGGTTGGACTCCGCAGTAATAACATTCAGGTACGCCACAATCCCCTGGAGATATTGAAGCTGGACGATGCCGTAAACACGTTTTGCCTTTTCTTCATTGTCCTTCATGACTTCATAATTATATAGATTGCTTTTATAGTTAGCCATTGCCGATGTATAATCCACGAAGATTTGTGCTTTAAGGTTTACCTCGTCCCAATCCAGGAGGTGCTCCTGAAGCCTCGACTTATGAACATTTTCCAGGCGGGCGAAACCCGTGAATATCGGAAGACTCAGGGAAAGCCCTATATATGAATATGGATATGCGTTGGAAAACAGCTGCGGAAAAGGGTTGCTCTCAAATTCCGGGGTATAATTGAATACAGCCGATAGATTGGGAAGAAATGCATTTCTGTAATAATTCGTGACCTGGTGCTGGAGTATTTTTGCGGTCTGCAACTGCTGGTATTCTATGCGCCTGTCATATTGCAACTGTTGCGTGGTATCAAATTCGATGTCTCTCATCATCTGGAGCGTATCAAAGCTGACATTGAATTGCTCCCGAGCGGGAAATCCCATCACCTGCTTCAACATGGCATATTGTGGGATGACAGATTCGGTGGCTTGTTTTAGCTGCGCCTTGGAATTGTTGAGCGAAATGGCCGCTTCATCATAGTCGGTCTCATCGACGGTCCCAGCAACATACTGGTGATACGTGTCACTCAGGTTTTTATTTAGCCTGGCCGTGTCTTCTCTCAAGACATCTATCTGCTCAAGTGTCTGCAAAAGGTTGTAATAAGCTTTACTCACCTGGGAAACCAGAAAAATTTTGGTGCTGTCCGTTATTTGTTCCGCCTGTTTCACGTAAAGAGGTGCGCTTTTAGCGGCATAAAGAAGAACCGGACTGAAAATTGTCTGCGTGACGGTAAAAGCGGGGACAATGGTATTGGTTATGCCCGTATGTTCTTTCGCCTGGCGGCCTCCGGTAGTATCTACCACAGCCGTCGGAAGGGTCAGGTAATGGGTAAAATTGGCGTTGAGATAAGCTTGTGGCAACCATCCCGCGAGGCTGATTTTGTTCGTCGAACGGGTGATATCGATATTGATCAGGGATTGTTGAAGCGCAGGCTGGTTCTTTAACGCGTAATCAATACATTGACCCAGGCTCAGCGACCTCGTCGTATCGGTACTGTTTTGTGATTGAGCATCTATGAAAAAGGTGAAAGAGCAAACGGTGAGAAGAGCAAATACCTTTGTACTAGATCGCGTTACCGCATTTTTCATATTCTATGCACTGTTTTTTTGACCTGAATCTCCCTTTGCTTCTCATCATTTTTACAAACTTCATAATCCGGATTTTATGGCATCGCCCTTCAAATATGAAGGGCAGTAGGTGAGTGTTTTAGCGATAGGTCAACGCACCAGCCAGGAGAAAAGTGAAATTATGCCATTTTAAGGAAAGTGAAAAGGGAATCTTATCAGTGGTATTTACTCTGTCTGGTTGGGTGAAGATTAATTATTGTTTTCTGCGCTGTCGCCTATTTCCCTTATTTTTTCGATATTTATCGAAATCAATCTGCTGCTTGCAAGAAAATACAGACAATGCATTTTTTTTCGTTGCGACCGGCTGAGCATCGGACTTAAACAAATCGCATGTTTATTATCGAAAGTTATCCCGTCGCTGTCATTTTTTGCGTGATCACCATGCTGTGCTGGGGATCATGGGCAAATACCCAGAAACTCGCTGGCAGGACCTGGCGTTTTGAGCTTTTTTATTGGGACTACGTCATCGGCATTTTTCTTTTTTCGTTATGCAGCGCTTTGACATTGGGTAGTTTAGGATCCGAAGGCCGGCCCTTTGTCAAAGACCTTGCGCAAGGCGATATTTTTAACATAGGAAACGCTGCGATTGGCGGTGTAATTTTTAACGCGGCAAATATACTGGTTGCATCGGCGATCGCTGTAGCGGGTATGGCTGTTGCCTTTCCAGTCGGTATCGGTATCGCACTGATCCTGGGGGTAGTCGTTAACTTTTTGACAGACTCGAAAGGCAACCCCGTTATGATTTTCACTGGAGTCGCTGTCATTGCAATCGCCATTGTTCTAAACGCGGTTGCTTACCATCGGAAAAACCGGGGCCAGCGCGGGATTTCGACGAAAGGAATTTTGTTGGCGATAGCTGGCGGAATTTTGATGTCATTTTTCTATCGCTTTGTTGCTGTCAGTATGGATCTTGGAAATTTCCAAAGACCGGCATCAGGCAAATTAACGCCGTATACGGCCGTGTTTATTTTCTCGGCAGGAATCCTGGTGAGTAACTTTATCTTCAATACGATCCTGATTAAAAAACCAATTATTGGTGAACCGCTAAGCTACCGCGATTATTTTCGGGGGAAATTACGGCTTCATTTCGTCGGCATCCTTGGTGGTATTATTTGGGGGATCGGAAATTCTTTTAACCTCATTGCAGCCGGGAAGGCCGGACCCGCCATTTCTTATGGACTCGGGCAGGGCGCAACGCTTGTTGCCGCATTGTGGGGAGTTATTGTTTGGAAAGAGTTTTCAGGAGCGCCCCGGGGAACGGTGTGGTTATTATCCGCGATGTTTTTCTTGTTTATTGTCGGCTTGATTTTATTGATCTTTGCCGGGCGATAACGGTTTAAATTTCGACAGTTTTCCATCGGCCCTTTCTGAAAATGAAAAATGCCACCAGGGTGAGCGTGGACTCCGCAATAATGATCGCAAAAAACACACCTTTAGGGCCAAGACCGAATTTCAATGACATCAGGTAAGCAATCGGTATCTGGAAAGTCCAGAAACAAAAAAGGCTGATCAGTGTCGGGGTTTTCGTATCACCGGCGCCGTTAAACGCATTGATCAGGACCATGCCGATCCCGTAAAATATATAACCTGCCGTAACGATATGTAAAACCTGCACGGCTATTTTTTTGACATCTGCGTCGGGATTCATAAAGGCAACAATCGGCTCAGACGCAAACAGGAATATTAAAGTCACGAAAAACATAAAGACTGCGTTATATTTAGCCGTTTTCCAAACTGATTCTTCGGCGCGTTTCAATTGCTTTGCACCCAGGTTCTGACCAACCAGCGTAGCCGTCGCATTGCTCATTCCCCATGCGGGCAACAGAAAGAAAAGCAGGATCCTGAGCGCGACCTGGTAGCCAGCGACGGTTGCGTCGCCGAATTCCGCTATGATTCTGGCAAGCACAATCCAACTGGCTGATCCGATAAGAAATTGGGCCGTACCCGTCCACGCGATAGCTGACAATGATTTCAGCATGGTCCACTCCGGTACAAAATACCTTTTCAAAATGTGGATAGCACCGGTCCCGCGTAACAGGTGATAAAGTTGGAAACAGACGCCACATCCTCTTCCAATGGTTGTCGCCATGGCAGCGCCCTTTACCCCGTATACGTGTATTAAAATCGGGCAAAGCACAATATTGCAACCATTCCCTATCCATAGAGACCACATGGCCATCGACGCATTTCCGGCGCCACGAAAAATGCCGTTGACCAGGTAAAGCATCATAATCACAATACTGCCACCAAAGACGATCCGTGTATAAGAAGCGCCGGTATCTACGACTGTAGCCGAGGCACCCATCACGTGAAGAATGTTTGGCGCAAAAATGTAGCCGGCTACACTGACGACGACAGTCATTGCCAGCGCAATGAGAATAGCCTGGACCGCGGATTGCGAAGCTTGTTCGGGCTTCTTTTCTCCAACCCGACGCGCCACCACCGCCGTGGCAGCCATACTGAGACCGATCGCGACAGAATAAACGAGCGTCAGGACGGACTCTGTCAGCGCAACCGTGGTTACTGCTTCCTTGTTTATCCGACCGACAAAAAATATATCAACCACTGCAAAAACAGATTCCATGCACATCTCTAGAATCATGGGAATTGACAGTAGAAAAATGGCTTTCCTGAGGCTACCGGCCGTATAATCCTGCGTTTCGCCGGAAAGGGACTGCCAGAAAAGTGAATAGATCTTCTTTATATTATTAATCCGGATATTTATAGGCATAGAATTACACTTGAAATCCTGTGAAATAAATTTGAAATTCAGCGGGAGGAAAAATCGCTGCTGAGAGTAGAAAATAACTTTGTCGGTCGCAAAGCAAAAATCAGTCTATCATAATTCGAGCAGTTAAGCTGCGCAAATTGTCATTTTTTTTCTGGACAAAAAAATTTTTGCTGTTAGTCTGCCCGGTCAAAAGCGATTTTCGTAATCAATCAGAATTCTATCCTAACCGTCTTATAAGATTTAACATGCTTTGCATTCAAAACCGCAGGATCCCAATTCCCGCTGCTTCTTTTGATCAACCTGATCGTTTCATCCGAATATACTTTGTTGGACGGGGCTTTTAGAATAATAATGTCAGAAATCTTCCCATCCTGATCAACGACGAATTGCGCCAATACAGATAATTTGGTCTGCGACTCATTGATATCGTAGAGGTGTTTGCGCTGAAAGTTCTTCCACGCCGCCTCGCCTCCTGTAAAGCTTGCCTCAACGTCAACTTTGTAATAAATCGCAGTGTCCTTCAGTATGGGCTGTGGTGAGATAGAGTCCTTTGACGCGGGTTTGTTTTCATTGTAAACGATATAATCTCGCGCAATGACCTGGTACTTATCGTTTGGATTAAGAATATTCACGCGCACGCGATGATGACCGTAGGGCAGAAGGTATTTCCAGCAAAGGTCATGGCGCCGCGTCGTAAAATCGGTTGGCCATTTTATTTTTTCCGGCGCGCCGCCATCAATGGTTACTTCAGCTTCAAAACCATAGTCGGCGTCCGCATTATTCTTTTTTGCCGCTTCGCCGCGTAGAACATACCCTGTGCCGTCAAAATCAAATTGGAACGTTTGCTGGTCCCGTTGATTGTAGTCTTTTTTTGCGGTAGGGTACAAGCCGGGGAAACCCTGTTCGAATTTGACGGACTCGGGGTTTTGCACAGCAATCGTAACATTTTCCCCGGAAATGGAGCCGTGATGACGTGCTATGTTTTCCAGCGCCTGGCTGAAACTTATATCATAGACCTTGGCTAGCGAGAAATCGGTATACTTAAAATTGATGCCTTCAGCCTCCTGCAGGCCCATTTTCCAATAAGCCGGAATTTTTTCATACCCAAGGAGCGCCCCTAAAATACCGCCGGCAGAAGAAGGATTGCAGTCGGCGTCCTGGCCAACCCGGGTGGCTATTTCCAATGTTTTTGAAAAGTCCCCGTTACCATAAAGAAGCCCCATCACAACGTAGGCGGAGTTTATTTTTGAATCAATATCAAATGGACTGAATACGCCGTCGGGGCAGCCTACATCACTGGACCATTTCTTTTGAAGTTCGAGCCAGGTTTGGTGCCAATCAGCCGGATATTGCCTATGCCAGCTGATGACATCGGCGATACATTGATGAAAATTACTTTTTTCAGGGATGGTGCGGAGGGCCTGATCAACGATATCGGCGACATCGCTGGAAGTAAACGCTAGCGTATACATGGCGCCTATAAAGACTCCGCCATACCAGCCATCGCCGTAATTCATGATATGTCCAATCTTATCGCTGATCGATGAAGCCGTATTGGGCATCCCCGGCGACATCAAGCCGGCATAATCCGATTCGATCTGGTAATCGATATCGTCCGAATGAGGGTTGTTCAGCCAGTACCCTGAGGCGGGTGGTTTTATACCATTCAATATATTGTACCGTGCCGCCTGGTTGGCGTGCCAAAGCATGTAATCGGCATGGGCGAAAGCATTTGCAAATGAATCAACCGGGGCGTCGAGGCCATATTTTTCAAAAACTTCGACAAAGGTGAGATCCATATAGAGGTCGTCATATAGCCCAGGATTATCAAGCATCGTCTTTTTCAGGTAGCCGTCATACCAAACCAGGGGTTCATAATCCTGGATAAAACTACCTTCAAAACGGAATTCATAAGGACCGCCAAACGTTACCCCGATGGTCTGGCCAGCCCATCCGCCTTTAATTTTATCTTTTAAGAATGCCTTCGTCAGTGTGATGTTCTTTGGCGGCTCACTTGGTTGCGCAATAACCCGGCTTGCCAATAACGCCACGCAAATACAAATAATCAACTGGAGTCTTTTCATGTGTTTTTGATTTACGCTAATTAGGGTTCGATTCATGATTCGCAAAAGAAAACTGTTCGATTTCAGAGAGATAGGGTGCCGAGTCCTGTGCGCCGAGTCTCGTCACCGAGATTGCGGCGGCGCGACAGGCAAAATCCACTGCCTGAACAAGCGTATGGCCTGCCGAAAGGTAAACGGAAAGTGCACCATTGAAGATGTCCCCTGCAGCAGTCGTGTCTACCGCTTTTACCGCGTAACCGGGAATTGGGATGGAATTTTCGGCATCGGCGACGAGCGCCCCGCGGGGACCGAGCGTCAACACCACGGTTCTTGCGCCCCGCTTCTGAAGCTTCCTTGAAGCGATTGCGGCGCTTTCCCAGTCATTTATTTGAATCCCTGACAGTATCTCACCCTCGGACTCGTTCGGTGTAATAATGGCAATATTTTTTAGCAGCTCGTCCGGTAGCTCGCTGGCGGGCGCAGGGTTGAGGATGACCGGTATTCCTCTTTTTTTCGCTCTTGCAGCGACATGGCAAACGGTAGGCAATGGTATTTCAAGTTGCAACAGGATGAGAGACGAATCAAGGATCTGTTCTTCAATATCGTCCAAATCGTCAATAGTCAGGCTGGCATTCGCACCCGGCGCGACGACAATGCAATTCTCTCCGTGTCCGTCAACAGTGATCAATGCTATGCCAGATGGAATAACGGGATCTATAAAAATAAATTCGGTATTGATTTTTTCGCGGCTCAGCGAAGCGATCGCCTCCTTCCCGAAAACATCCGACCCCATTTTTCCAATAAAACTGACGTTGCCACCCAGCCGGGCTGCAGCAACCGCCTGGTTTGCGCCCTTGCCCCCGGCATTCATAAAGAAATCACCACCCAGAATCGTTTCGCCTGGTCTGGGAATCCGGCTGGTTTTGATAACCATATCGGTATTTGAGCTGCCTATAACGACGATGCGGGAAGACACTGGGATGACCATTTGTTTCGCTGAATTTAAGAAAACTTAGCATTCGATCGTTTTCTAAGCGTTTGTGCCTATCCCCATGCGTCTGATTAGGACTGATCGAGGCCATAATTCAAAAAGTGTGAACTTTGCCTCTTATGATGACATCGGATGAAAATATAACGATGACGCTTCCGGTCATGGAGTCATTCTACACCATCCAGGGCGAGGGATTTCACCAGGGAAGGGCCGCCTATTTTATTCGGCTGGGCG
>JAJPJP010000412.1 GCA_021324175.1 Chitinophagia bacterium | reverse complement strand
GTACAAGATACCACGAATTTATCCGGAAATAACGGAATTCAGATATTGCCAACATATATCGATTTAAATACCCCCTCCGTTGCATTACCCTACTATTTGAATGATGCAACTGAGGACTCAGTACTGGTCACAGATCAATCTGGCTATTTGCATCAAAAAGCCGCGTCGGATTTTTTTGCAGGTGGCAGTGGATCTTATGTATTCGATAACGGCCTAACGCAAAACGGTAGCGAGGTTTATGCTGGGGGAACAGATTACTATGATAATTACGCGCTCAGCTTTAACCCTGGCGATTATCCTGGAGAGTTCGCGTACTTTCAATATGAAAGTACTTCGGGCGCGGACGATTTATTTATCGGGACCGGCGTGGAAACAGATTCCACTTATGCGTATGGGCAACTTATCATTGCAGCTGGTGGAGACAATTTGTTTGATTTATATTCTTACAATGTGCCTAATGATTCGACGTATTTGCAAGTTGACATCGACGGAAGCACGGGGAGTGAAGGCGCTGTGATCGCCATGACTGTCGTTGACCCGCTAAATCAAGCTTACAATGGTATTAGTCTTTTCTCAAACTGGATGCTTCTTAATGAACCCTCCGTTCAGCTACCTTATTTCCTCAACGACCAAAACCAGGACTCGGTGCTTGCGACTGACCAGAACGGCTATCTTCATCAAATAGCCATTCAATCCCTCGGGAACAGTCGCTGGACACTTTCGGGAAGCAACTTGTATGATACATTAGATTACGTTGGCATAGGTACAGCCAATCCACAATCACTTCTTGCGGTCGCAGGTACAGTTACTGCCCAAAAGGTTAAAGTGACTCAAAGTGGCTGGCCGGATTATGTTTTTGATTCCGCCTACGGATTGTTGCCAATAGCAGACCTCGAGAAATACTTAGACATAAACAAACACCTGCCAGATATGCCCTCGGCAGCGGATGTCGAAACGAATGGCGTCGACCTGGGCAGCAATTCCGCTGCGCTGTTGAAGAAAATCGAGGAGTTGACCTTATATGTCATCAGGCAAAACAGGCAATTGGAGTTACTAAAGTCGCAGAATAAGAAATTGGAGGATCAAAACACAAAAATGGAATTACTCCAGAACGAGATAGAGCAGCTAAAGAAAATGATCCAGGTTAAGAATTGACACAGATTAAAGTTGCTTTCAAAAAAAATCATTTGTTATGCGAGTTAGCGGTTCCCGGTTCGTTTCGATAGCTGCATTCTTTTTGTTAATGTCCTTTAAATCCTTAATGTCTTTTTGTCAGGACAGCACCTTGGAAAAATTGTACAACGGTAACTTCAAAGAACAGGAAAAATATTACAAAAGCATCGATGAGAAACTGATGTCTTTTAATACGAGAGTCGATAAATATACGTCTAGAACAATTGATTATGAATTGAAGACAGAACAAAGGTTGAAACGAAGGTTGGTGCGCTTTGATTCATTAGCTTCTGGAAGATTATTTAACTATTCGATTGACAGCCTGAAGAAACTTCAGAGATTAATTACGTCTGGAGCCGTGCAGGTTTCTACCATTTCGAAACGGTATTTGGGCGGAACTTATATCCCATATTTAGATACTCTAAAGCAATCGCTTGCGTTCGTCCAAAAGGCTACTGGCTCGCTCCAGCAGCTGGCCCAGTGGCAAAATAAACTTTTGCGTTCGCAGAATAATATGGCCGACTTAGAAAGGAAGCTTGTAGTCACTGAGAAAATAAATGAATTTTTCAAACAACGGGTACTTATGCTCGAGAATCGTTTTAAACAATTTCCCGGCCTGTTCAAAAATGTTCAAAATTTAAAAAAGCGCGCTTATTACTATAAGGCCCAGGTTGAACAATATAAGAATGAGCTGAAAGAACCCACAAGAATTGAACAGACTGTGCTCTCCAGGCTGCAGCAGATGTCATCTTTCCAAAAGTTCATGGAAAAGAACTCCTTTTTAAGCAAAATATTCGGCCCTTTAGCAGGTGGAAACGCAGGCCTGCCTGACAGCATTTTGTCTAAAGGAATCGCATCACGGGCGGCGGTTCAGCAGGCTATTCGAAAAAAAATCGGCGCGTCAGGAAACGCCGTTAACCCGACATCATTGATCGCACAACAGACTGGCAAGGCCACCCAGTACCTGAACAACCTCAAAGACCAAATAAATTCTCCCGGGGGAAGGCAGGGAATGGACGTATCCGATTTCACACCTAATTCCCAAAAAGTATTGCCGTTTAAAAAAAGACTCGTATTTGGTGCAAATATCGGGTTTGAAAACAGAGGATATGCACTACCGGCTGCCGGCGATCTCGCGGTTCAGGTTGGCTATAAGCTGAACAGCAAGGCGACCATTGGTATCGGAATGGCTGACAAGATAGGGCTTGGAAGCAGTTGGAACCATATTCAATTTTCTAATCAGGGAATCGGCGTTCGAAGTTTCCTCAAATGGAAAATGAAGGGGACCTTCAATTTGCAGGGTGGTCTCGAAGGAAATTATGTGAACCAAATTTCTAACATTCGGCAACTGACAATTATACAAGCCTGGCAATCGAGTGCCCTGGCCGGCATTACGAAGGAATACAAGGTT
>JAJPJP010000417.1 GCA_021324175.1 Chitinophagia bacterium | reverse complement strand
CAAAGCCCCAGGGCGCAGGCAATAATGTTGACGGGCCGCCCTTTGTCGAAACTGTCCACAGGCGATTATAACCGGTCGGCGCTGTTTCGCGGCTGCACGCATAAAGCACCTGCTTGCCATCGGGCGTCCAGCCTCGCGGGTAGCTGCCGGCGGGGTACCATGTTAAACACGTGGGATCGCCTCCGGAAACTGGCACGATATAAACTTGTGGCACGCCCGAACGATCTGAACTGAAGGCTAGCCACTCGCCGTCAGGCGAATAATGGGGGTTGGCTTCTACTGCGGGTGTACTGGTGATGCGCCTCGCATCGCCGCCATTTTTATCAACGATCCAGATATCGCCGCCATATTCAAAAGCGATTTGCGTTCCGCTGATGGTTGGTTGCCTGAGAAGTCGAGTGCCCTGGCCCCCGCAGACAAGGCTCAAGCCTAGTAGTATGGTCGCAATGGCAGCTGGCAGTGGCACCCTTGTTTTGATCGGCATGATAAAGTAATTGAATTTGAATACTTACGAAATCCCTGCAATTTAGCAGAAGACGTTGAATAATTTTTAAGATGCATTGGCCAATTAATTCAGCTTGTACTTGGCATGCTCAAGATCGTAGCTACCTTTGAGTTCTTTGGGGGTTATCATATTTTTTTAAACTTTACTCCACCCTGTTTTGAATATTTAAAAAGTGAGATGCGGGAAAAGTAAAATGAAGAAATTATTTGCGGTAGTACTTTTGTTTGGACGCGCAATGGCACAACCCGCGTCGCAGCCATTCGGCGACGGGGTACACGATGATTATGCTGCACTTCAAAGAAGTATAGACAATGCGATTTCCTCAGGTCAAAGCGAGATATTTTTAACCGGCACCTACAAGATTTCACACCCGCTTATCATTGCAAGGAGAAATGGCAAAAGCTATGGGCAGGTTTCGCTTAACCTTCGCGGCAGGTCCTTTGCCAAAAACGCCAATAATTGTACCCGCATTATTTATACTTCAACCCAGGGATTCGCCATTGGCATTCAAAGTGGAAAAGGATGTGTTATAGAGGATATTTCAGTCGAAGGACAATTCACTTTTGTAAACAAACTTTCACCCGTTGCAATATATACACTTCCCTTCGCCAAGTGGGACGACGGTTCTTGTGGTCAAAACAGGACAAGCCCTTATGCGGGTATCGTTGTCGACCCATTTTCTGATCCCTCGAGTTACGACGGCATTCAATACAAAAAATATCCCGGCCTCGATTCATTCTATTTGCCAGGGATGTCGCGTGCAGGATCAACAGGAGTTCGAATCAAAGGATGTAGCATAAAAAATTTTGTTGTTGGCGTAATGATCACTCCTTCATATCAGCAAAATGGTGAAATGATCGACGTGGACGATTGTAACCTGTCCTTCAATAAAGTCAGTTATGCATTTTCCCAGGCGCAATCCAAGGCAAACAGCGTTGAGAAATTAATGGTTTGGGGAGGAGTACACACCGTTTTCGATGGGGTAAGTTTTGGATTTCTTCGCTCCGATGGAAGCATTGCCCCATTAATTGACCTGGTAAATATTGCGGGGGCAGTTCATCAGTTGCTAAATTGCCATGCTGGTTCGTTTCCGGTGTCAGTAAAAAGAGTGTATGCTGAAAGTCTTTTCAAAATCGGGTACTGCGATGGACTTGCGGGATCTCTCTTCGAAGATTTTCAGGTCGATTTCGCTAATTCGAATCCTGGTGTGCCGACTCCGGATTTCTATTTTTTTGGAAGAAATATCATTTGGATAAATTGCATGCTCCGCCTTTACGGTGACAATCCGCATAAGGCCAGGATTCTCCTGTGTAATACGAATTCAAAGTTTGTTGGCGGCTCCATGAATTATCCACCCGTGGTGACAAACCTTTCAGGCAACTCAACTTTCGAAAAGCCAATATTTGATTACGTCTCGATGTATTATAAAGGCGGAATATATAATGGAGGCAAACAAGATACCACTTTCCCGATTCGGTATTACACTCCGAGCATTAAGGTGAATGACGATTTTTCAGGCTCGTTTCAATGCCAGAACGGGGATGAAAAAAGAATTGCCGTGGGTGATATGATTTTAACGCAGCATCCATTTCTGGATCAATTTCCGGGGCTAACAAGCTATTCTTATCCCGTCGGCATTGTGGCCGCTATATCGGGATCAACCATTTTCCTGCAAAATATTGCAGTGGGAATATCAAATGGGATGACGATTCCGATTTCGGTGAACCACTTAAACTAAAAATGAAAAAGAAAAAATTCAGGAAATACTAGCATTCTGCCGGTTTAACCAGATTCGTATTGGTCAAACCTGAAAATCCAAGAATAAGTATCCTGCCTATGCATCAAACAAAAATGAGGACCAAGGTCAAAAGTATTCCGCCTAAAGTAAAGTAAAGACCTTTTTTGAAAATTTGTGTTTTGGGCATAAACATCCAAAAGGCAGAGATAACAAAAAACAATAGCGACACGCCAAAAAAAACATTAAGAAAAAATAAAGGGTCTCTGGTTGATGCTTTGTGGATCTGCGTCAGTCTTTCCAAAATTCGCGGCAATTCTTTTGATGTCACTTTTGCGACTCCCGTTGATTTATCGAATGTTCCTTCTTTGAAATAAATCATACCATTTTCTTCTTTTTCAATCTTGAAATCACGTATTCTTAGTGCTTTTCCTAAATCTTCGGTTTTGAAACCGGGAGGTAACTTTTTTTCAACTTGCCTGTCAGATTTTAAAAAATCAGTATCCTTGAAAATTAGAACAATACCACTTATGCCATACATGGCCATGATCCCAGCTAAGAAAAAACCTAAATAACGGTGATATACCCGCATTGTTTTATTCATATTTGAATTGCTCATTGTTGATATTTTTTTGGGATAATTAATTCTTAGGCTGCTAAGCTATTGGCGCGAGGGAATATATTTTTAGAAATGCGACAAACCGGAAAAATTTAGCTGCCAATCCTTCAACCTTTATTCTTTTGACTATTTGAAGAAAGTAGAAAATAAAACGAGTGCCATTCTTTCAAACGGAGCCCATGTCACCGAAATGGGGAATGAATTTGCAACGGATTGTTTTAAGGAGCAGTAGCCGTAGCCGGCGTATATTATTTGTGTATTCCGATAATTACAAATATTTAATATTTCTCAAAAATTCTCCGGAGAAACATCGAAAAAACGGAAGGTGGATACTAAAGGATATGAGTTGTGCTCTTAAAATATTTTGCTTAACCCAGTGAGTTTTATTTTGGAGATGGAACATATGCCCTACCGTTAAAACTAGAATGAATAACGGCAAAAAGCTGCAACTGCCGAAATGTTGAGACGAAAGCCATTTTTTCTTCTACGAACGAATTTCTCTTTTTCCGTCATCGCCGACAGTCACTATCCGCTTGTTTTGACGAACGAGCCAATATACTTTTGTCTCGTTAATTAATTTTCAAATTATCAAACTTTTAAAAATAGACTCATGAAAAAGACTTTTTTAGCAATCGTGTTAACTTTCGCTGCAGGAATCGCCAGCACGTTTGCGAACGACAACGACGGTATCAGCAAATCTGTCGAATCATCTTTCCGCCAGGATTTTAAAACCGCGACAAACGTTCAATGGCAACAAAGGAAAAATTTCAGCAAAGCAACCTTTAGCTTGGATGATCAGGTTATGTTTGCATATTATAACGCAGACGGAAGGTTACTTGCAGTATCAAAAAATATCGCTTCAGAGAATTTGCCCATTAAACTGCAAGCTGAGCTGAAAAATACTTACAGCAATTATTGGATCTCTGATTTGTTTGAAAGTGATTCTCATGATGCAACAAGCTATTATGTTACGTTAGAGAATTCGGACCAGAAAATAACTTTGCAATCAAGTAATTCATATGACTGGAATATCTATCAGAGAATGAAGAAAGATGTTGAATAGCATAAGTACATTATCTCTCATAATGAAAGATTAAACGACGAAGTTTATCAATTAGTGCCACACAAAAATGTGGCATTATTATTTGAGCCTTTCCCTTGGCACTTTTCGTCTGACGATATCGAATATTAATAATAAAGTCTTGTGGAATTAACGAAGAATGCAGTACTAATTCGAGCTAGCTGAAGAATTTCAAGGCAATTGAGAGTTGCAGATGATTAATAATATTTCTAAAATAGTCAGAGGATGAATGCGATAAAGCCCGCTTTGGTTCTTGGTATTTCGCCGGTTCAGGATCGCTTTTTTGGTGACGGCCATGCTGCGGGGGATGCACAACAAGCATGCTAGTAGTTGTAATACAAGGTGTAATACGAAACGCGGTTTTGAAGACGAATGAGATAAACAGTCTAAAAAACGAAAACCGCGCCCAGTACAGGTTTGACGCGGTTTTTTTTCGTTTTTGTTCTTGTTAAGAATCTGTTTCTGGCTCCCCTTACTATTCAAAGTTTGAACCAATTAAGGGATGATTTAAAGATCATTTGCGAATTAAATAATTGTTTGTCAAGTGAATAATGCGTATTAAAATCGTTTCATTTCTGTTGGTGTTTGGCGAGATCGCATGGAAACTTGGTTACAGCAGTACCGCTCATTTATCCGCACAGTTCAAAAAAGTAACGGGACTTACAGCGGGCCATTTTAAGACCTTGGCAACAAAAAGAAGGAAATCACTCGACAGGATATAGAGTTTGCGTGATACAATATTCTGTAACATAATATCAAAATAATATAACGCTTAAGCGAAAAAGTGAGCAGAAATTTGTGATATCAAAACTTGGGGCTATCATGAATAATTTCTTAGGTTCTTTGGCAGATTCTATACTCATGTCGCTGGGCATGTTCTGGCAAATAGGATGGAGCCTTGCATTGGGTTTTACTATCACATCGGTAATTGAAGTAGCTGTTTCGCAGGATAAGATCATGAGGCGCTTTGGAAAAAGTGGATTCAGAGAAATAGCATTTGCCACATTCTTTGGCGCGATCAGTTCCAGTTGTTCCTATGCAGCAGCGTCAACAAGTAGGGCGCTATTTAAGAAAGGAGCATCTTTTATTTCTTCAATGGCGTTTTTATTCAGTTCAACAAATCTGGTCATTGAACTAGGAGTGATCTTGTGGTTACTTATGGGCTGGCAGTTTGCCATTGCTGAGTGGGTCGGCGGCATTGTGCTGATTTCGCTGATGTCTTTTATAGTAAAACTTACTTATCCGAAAAAAATTATTGAAGATGCATTTGCAAAACAGCAAACATCACAAAAAAAATGTTGCGGCATGAAGGAAATGAATCATGATCATATGCACATGGAAACAATGACAGATAAGGGTGAGCCACGTGAAGTAAAAATATTTAAACCTCAAACGCAGCGGAAGATCGCGGGAAATTATTTTATGGAATGGTCAATGCTGTGGAAGGATTTAGTGATCGGACTTTTGATAGCGGGAGTAGTGGGAGCATTTGTTCCGCAGAGTGTATTTGACGTGTTGTTTCTGAAAGATGCTTCGCCGGTTGTCAGGGAATTAGTAAGCGCTTTCATCGGTCCAGTGATCGCGATAATCACTTTTGTATGTTCAATCGGTAATGTGCCACTCGCTGCTATCTTTTGGTCACAGGGCATGGGGTTTTCCGGAGTACTTTCTTTTTTATATGCAGATTTGATCGTCATTCCATTACTTGATGTTTACCGGAAATATTACGGATGGAAATTAATGTGGTATATTTTTATTGTATTCTTCATAACTATGGTTTTTGCGGGGTTGATCATGTCTTTGCCGTTTAATATTTTTCATCTTATTCCGAAGAACATTGGTAACGTTCGCGAAGAACTAATGAGTTTTAAAATCAATTACACTTTTTATCTCAATATAATTTTCGGTTTGATTTCCCTTTATTTCTTTTTCCTTACCAGAAAAAAAACTGGGCATGAAGTAGTCCATGCTCCCCTCTAGATAATCACTCCCTCTTGTATAACGTTATTTGTGTTTTGAAATATATAGCCAATTCAAAGCGAAGATTGTCGTTATTTAGCCCGGTTGGAAGTTATTTCCATCGTTTTAAATTCCCCTGATCCTGTTTCCACAAACATCTGGGATCTGAGCGTGTTGTCGTCAACAAATTGTAAAGTT
>JAJPJP010000011.1 GCA_021324175.1 Chitinophagia bacterium | reverse complement strand
TCGGCGCGGCGTACCGCGAAAAAGGCATGCTGAAAGAATCGCTCGAACAATATCTCAAGACGCAAAAACTCTATGCCGATCGGCCCTTGTACGGCCTTGCCATCACTTACGGCCGAATGGGCGATCTTGTAAACGCGCGCAAGGTCATCAAGGAGCTGGTGGATGCGTCCTCCAAGCGCTACATCGCCCCCGACCAAATCGCGATGGCTTGCCTGAACATCGGCGATAAAGATCTCGGCTACAAATATCTCGAGAAGGCGTACGAGGCACACTCGGCGGGAATGTCAGGCATTAGATTATATCCGGAATACGATTCACTCCGCTCCGATCCGAGGTTTATTGCGATACTGAAGAAGGTGGGACTGGAGAAGTGACGATATTTCCGATCACAGGAACACTATCCGGCAAGTCGGGCAGCTTCGTGATTGAAGACAACGGCACCTTCGAAGCCGGAATGGCCAAATCCTCGTTTCGCATTGCTAAGGGCTCAGGCACGAGCCAACTCGCCGGGATTTCCGGTCGCGGATCGTATCAGGCGGATAAGAATGGGTGTGTGATTGAGGTGGAGTGATTGCGGATTTCGGATTTACGATTGGGAAATGATATCTTTAGAAAGAATGTCTTTTGCCATTCATGAAACGGACGCTTGGATGGCATGCAAATATTTTCGTCGGGAACACATAGCATAAAGGATAATAGATATGGGTAAAGGCAATTCACCTCGACCACCGAATGGACCAAGCACCACCGGAAACCCTTCTGGTGATGGCAGAGAGAATAATCCGCCCGCACCTCCGTTAAAGCCAAAATAGGAGAATAAACTAGCGAATTCCGTCCGCTCGCAAGAGCGGACGGAACATTTGAAAATCGACCATCCTTTTTCAGGTAGAATTCAATAGTAAACACAAGCGAGGTAATATCATGGAACCGACCCAATCCGCCGACCATTATTCACTTTTAAAGATCATTCTCGATTTCATGGGCACAGTCGCTTGGCCGCTGACGGTTCTGATCATTGTATTTATATACAGAGAATCAATTCTCAGACTGATTAACAGGGCAAAAAAAGTTGATTTGCCTGGGGGATTTACGGTCGAGACTATGGACGAGGAAATCAAGCAAGCCAAGGATCTAGCTGTAGAGATCAAGACCGAACGGAAACCTTTAAGACAAGAATTCATTAATAAAGTTCCGAAGAAATCGGAGAGCGAACTTAACAAGAGGATGATTGAATTGGGTTTGACACCATCGCCGAGCGGCTTGGATTTAAACTACTACAAGATAATTGCTGACGCAGACCCGCGTCTTGCGCTAATTGGCCTTAGATCAGACTTTGAACTTATGTTGAGAAACTTGGCAAAAGGATTCAAGATCCAAGTTGACTCAAAAGAACCAGTTTCGAAAATCATTTCCAAGTTATTCGAAAAAGGTGCAATCACATCAAAACAATACGAGTTTATAACAACTATCTTCAAGATTTCAAATTCAGCAGCCCATGGTGCATCTATCTCGAAGGAACAAGCTTACGAGGTGCTTGACGTTGGCCGGGTTTTGATAGATGATTATATCGCGTGGTTAGATTGGGGGTTTAGTAAATAAGACTTTTTTCTCCCAAGCTCACTTTGGGAGTACGTGTTCGGACGCTCTGCGTCGGTGGAGCACTCCAAAGCACATTCGCAACAGAGCGTGTGAATAAACAAACTCTTTATTCGATGTTCAGAGAATTCATGGATTATGGTTTAGAGTATCCAAGTTTTTCAAAACCGTTTTTCCAAAATATCTCCCAGAACAACATACCTTTTTGAAAGGCTTCAACGATTTCTTCGGGTTTGTAACGATATTTTTTTTGTCTTTCTTTATCATGCATCCACAATAACATTGAGCCAGCAGATTTGACGATGTGTTCATATTCGACCAAAGTATGAACCTTAATGTAGAAGTCGGATTCTAAGAATTTAGGTTTTCCTATTTGTGTAATCAATGTTGTGAAGTAGGAGGAAATCGTTGTACCTGGAAATTCAATAGATGCAATATATCCAATGGCCTGTGCAGGAGTTGCTGAATCGAGAAGATGTAAGAATTCTCTTAGCATCTTTTCTGATTCTGGATCGGGTTTCAATTTTCCACCAAGCTTTTTAATCAGTGCTTCCAGATGCCACCAGTGGGGTTGGTGATTCTTGCCGCGCAGGCCTGATTCCTCCTCTGCATTTGGCAATATATCTGCTTGCTCTGACCTATCGGGAAAGACCGACATGATTCGCCAGAGAGTTTGCGGTTGAAAGCGTGAAAGCCAATACCACCAATTGACAAAATCGACAAAAAATCTAAGATCAATCTTATTCTGCTGTCTGAGCCAAACCAAATAAGGATTTCTGTCATCGCACCTGAATTTTACAAGTGTCTCCAACAGACTCATATACCGTTCAGCCTTTTTTCTTTTCCCGTCAAGTGTTCTCGGCATAGAGGTGAAATGTGCAATTTTTCCCTGCTTGCTCTCCCGGAGAACAGCTTGAACCATACGAGTGTTTGTTCGTGGCATTTTCGATTTTCTATTTCGCATAGAGATCCTTGGGATATTGTGGTGTAGCAATATTACAAATTCAAATGTGGAGAACTGGAATCGGAATGGAAACTAACTGGAAAAGTTTTGGAAAGGGGAAACCAATAAATATGGACACTCAATATTATCTTGTAATAGCTTTAGAAATGCTTATTCGAGACCTTGCAGATTATTGGTTGGAAGGAGATCCGGCGCCAAGAAAACTTGAAAATTTGACCGATTCGCATTTTGGGACAATAGCAGAAAAGGTGCGAACCACTACCAGAATCGCTATTTCTACCAAAACATTCAAGAATTACAGAGACAAGAAAATTTTAGGTAAAAGGGAGTATCGAAATGTGTTAGCCGCATGTTGGTTAGTAGAAAATGGACTTTTGAATGAAGATTCTCTATCCAACGTAAACTCCGCAGATCATTATAAGAATAAGACTTTTTGGGATGACTATGTAAACCACTTAAGACAAAGGAAGGGGAAAATATTTGACACCTTTGGTTATTCTGAAAATGAGACTCTTGAATTCAAAGAACAACTTCCAGATTCTAATTATCTTGCGAAATTAATCTGTGCTTTTGGAAACACAAATGGAGGTGATATAATTATTGGTATAAGGGAAAATACCCAAAACGATTTAGAAAAAATAATTGTCGGAGTCAATCCGGGTGAACCAATACGGCAAAAGACTCATGCAGCTTGGAGACGGATTTCTGACGCGAGACCCTCCATTGAAATCTATTGGGCTTATCTTTTGACCGATGATAAATTTCTATGCCATATCCATGTCTATAAATCTACCTCTCAAAGTTCAACGAACGGTGGAAAATGGTTCAGAGAAGGTGAAGAAATTGTTGATGAAGAGAATCACCTTAGCAAAAAGATGATTGATGCAACAGACGCCAGATACGAATTAATTAAAATTTATAGGGCCATTTCAAAAATAATAATGACGCCAGAAGGTGAAACCCTCTTGTTTTTATTATTCTTTTCAGTCAAAGATGTCTTTATAAATTACCTATCAAGCATCCTAAACGAAATTGCCCGTAAAAAATCATTAAGTGAAGATTCACGAGCAGAGACGAGGAGAAGGAATTTCGTGAGAAAGAAAATTGACAAATTAGGCAAAGGAAAGATAAAAGCGTTTCTTAAAGAGATAAAGAATATACCGGAAATTGCTACGGAATTACGATCAAATCTAAACGAACTAACAAAAATAGTTGCTGCAAAGAGACCCGAATTCAATGCTGACTATGTAATCACGATGGA
>JAJPJP010000150.1 GCA_021324175.1 Chitinophagia bacterium | reverse complement strand
TCATGGGTTCTCGTTTGAATTTTTTAAGTGTTGTTACTCAAAATTATCAAACTTCTTGAACCCTCTTTTTTTTCTAGAAATTTCAACTAGGATTGGGACTTACTCTCGTCGCAGAATGCATTTCGAGTGTATTTAGATCTTTTGTTACGAGGAAAATAGCTTACATTACGTATCTAATAAAGCTAACAATGAAAAAACTGACAATCATCCTCACCAGTTTTCTATTTATCATACACTTAACTTATTCCCAGGGTTGTGTTGCCATCCGTAATCTCGCGGGCATGGGCCAATTTGCACAATTGGGATATGGACAAACCAAAGACAAGTGGCTATTGGATATCAATAACCGTTATTTCGAGGCTTATAATGTCTTTTCAGGGACTACGAATCAGGGCTACGATTCGATCAATATTTATGAGTACACGATGAACATTGAGTTGAGCCATATTATGGATAATGGCTGGGCCTTTTCCGTGGATATGCCCATTGCATCGAATACGTCTGTCAGCAGGATAGAGCACGCGTCAGGTTTCCGGCATTCAACCCATGCGTTTGGCCTCGGTGACATCAGGGTTACTCTTTATAAATGGTTGTTCGATACCAAAGCCATTGGTAGTAAGGGGAATATCCAAGTCGGCCTTGGGCTCAAATTTCCCACAGGCAATTACCATACAGAGGATTATTTTTATGATGACCCCACCAATCCCTCGGCGAAGGTATTAGCGCCCGTCAATGTGGCTATACAATTAGGTGATGGCGGAACGGGGATAACGACAAATATCAACGCCTTCTATATTTTCAATCCGCTAATAAGCGTGTACGGAAATTTTTTCTACCTGATCAGTCCCAAGGATCAAAACGGTGTCGCTACTTTTCCTCCAAATATCCTTCCAGCCAGTGCAGCTGCCCTTTTTCATCAGACGACCAACGATGTAAATAGTGTGCCGGATAATTATACCATGAGAGCGGGCGCCAATTTTACTTTTGATAAATTTGTGGGAACAACAGGATTAAGGTATGAGGGCGCACCGGCGCACGATCTCTTTGGTCAAAATGATGGTCTTCGCAGGGTGGGACATATTTTTTCGGTAGAACCGGGTGTACAATACAAGTTGAAGAAATCAATCATATATTGTCTTGTAACTGTCCCGCTGGCCCGGGCCACCGTTCAAACAGTGCCGGATAAGCGACAGGAAGCAATTACAGGGACTTACACAATCACCGCGGGACATTTTGCTAACGTGCTGGTATTTGTTGGCTATACATTTACTTTTTAGATATTTTATTGGAGATTGATTTTCAAACGGCTTGAAATCTAAAATTAATCGACGATCATCTACAATGCCTTCCCGATTATTGGAAAGGCTGAGACTGACCCTGAAGGACAAAAAAATTCAGAGGAATTAGACAAACCCGTCTCTGAAAACTATTCATATTCCGGAAGCACTCTAAAATTCGCTTTTGTCAAATACGCAACCAACCCGCCGGTTAGCCGCAATTCTTTTTACGGATATAGTTGGATCGACGACAATGATGCAAAGAGATGAACAATCGGCACTTTCCGTAAACAGGCGATATATTACTGTTCTTAAGCAGCTGGTCTCAACCCACAATGGTGAAATTCTGAATGATTTTGGAGATGGAAGCTTATGCACATTTTCCAGTGCTACGCAGGCGGTGCAGTGTGCAATGGAAATGCAGCAACATTTTCAAGCGGAGCCAAGGGTGCCGCTGCGCATTGGTCTACACGTGGGTGAAATCTTTTTTGAAAACGAAAAAGTATTTGGCGATGGCGTGAACGTAGCATCGCGCGTACAGTCACTGGGGGTTGCCAATTCAATCCTTTTCTCCTCAGAAATAAACAGCAAGATTAAGAATCAGCAGGAATTCAAAAGTGTTTCACTCGGGCGGTTTCATTTTAAAAATGTAGATGAACCCGTGGAGGTTTTCGCGCTGGCTAATGCAGGGTTTATTGTGCCGGATAAAAAGAAAATTGAAGGTAAGCTGCTTCAAAAAACATCCGTAAAAAAACGAAGTATTTTTATTGCCCTCCTATTGATTATAGGCGCTATATCTTTTTTCACCTACCATCAATTTTTCAGCTTGTCGGCTGCGGCGTCCAAAGAAAAATTCGTCGCCATTTTGCCGTTTTCTAATACGAGCAGTGACAAAGACAACGAATTTTTCAGCGATGGGATGACGGATGAGACTATAACCCAGGTTTCAAAAATAGGCTCACTGAAAGTTATTTCCCGCAGTTCGGCAATGCAATACAAGAATACAAGGAAACCACTGAAACAAATTGCACAAGAGCTTGGTGTCTCTTTTATTCTCTTAGGCGAGATACAGAAATCAGGAGACTCAGTGAGAATAAACGCTCAATTGATTGATGCGGCCACCGACCAGCATGTATGGTCGGAGTATTATGACAGGAATATAAAAGAACTGTTTGCCATTCAGAGTGATGTGGCGGAAAAGATTGCCAACGCCCTTCAAACAAAATTGTCACCAGCGGAGAAAATAAACCTCACAAAGCATTATACTGAAAATGTAGACGCTTTTAAATCATATCGTAAGGGTCGTTGGTTTTGGGATAAGCGGTCGAAAGAAGACTATGACAGCGCGGAAGCCTACTATCGTCACGCAATTGAACTGGATCCTGACTATGCTTTGGCTTATGTGGGTTTGGCTGATTGCTATACCTATAATCAGACAGGTTTATCTCCCGCAGAAGCAATTCCAATCGCCAGGGATTATGTATCCCAAGCATTGATGCTCGATAGCAATCTTGCCGAAGCGCTGACCACCAAAGCTTTTATCCAATCGCATATTGAGTATGACTGGAGGGGAGCCAAACCAATTCTTGAAAAGGTTATTCGCGGCAATCCTAATTACGCGATTGCTCATATTTATTATGGAAATGTCTTGTTTTGTACAGGAAATGCCGAAGCAGGCATCAACGAAACAAAAAAAGCACTTGCCTTGGATCCACTCTCATCGGTTTTTAATATGGTATTGGGAAGAGAATATTACCAGTCCCGGAAATATGACCAGTCAATCTCTCAGCTTCGCAAGACCCTGACGATAAATCCAAGGTTCAACAGTGCTTATGTTTTCATGGGGTATGCTCTTATGCAGAAGAAACTTTATGCCCAGGCAGTCGATGCTTTTTCCAGGGTGCCTCCTAATTCATTCGATGTTGGTTTTAATGGTACGCTGCTTTTGAGTTATGCTTATTCCGCTTCAGGAGATAAGAAGAGGGCAAAGGATGAGTTTGACAAAATTTCAAAAGCGGATTATCAAAAAATTGACCCCGCCCTTTTAGCACAATTTTACATCAGTCTTGGGAATTTCAATGAAGCATTGAAGCTGTTAGAACACGCTTATGATAGGCATTCATTAATGATGGGTGCCATGAGAACTGAACCCATTTATGATCCTATACGGAATGAACCAAGATTTAAAGCATTGCTAAAAAAGACGGGACTGGGGTAACCTGAATCTTTTGCAAATTTGCCGAAGAAACTATAGCGCTGGATTGGAGTGTGTTGTACGATTTGCAGGTTGGATTAGTGGCGGCATTAATCGGGATGAAAAATCCAGAATCATTTTATGTCAATTTATACTTGGGTATTTTACGGAATAGGCGCTTTTGGCGAATTGGCTCGAAAGTCGTAGGTTTATATACCTCAAGAATTACATTCCTTCCTCCGATTTCAAAATCATCGGAACTAAAGACCGGTATAATCAGGCG
>JAJPJP010000045.1 GCA_021324175.1 Chitinophagia bacterium | reverse complement strand
CGGGCCCCTGGCCTTCATATCCGTGTGGGAGTAATAGCGTGAGCCCATTCATGCGCTGCCATTTCTGTTCGGATGAGGCAATAAACTGATCGATCATCGTTTGCGCACCATTGGCAAAATCGCCGAACTGCGCTTCCCACAAGACCAATGTATTGGGATTTGCCAATGCATAACCATATTCAAATCCAAGCACACCAAATTCGCTCAAAAGCGAATTGTAAATCCTGAATTGACCCCTGGCGCCGGGAATACGGCTAAGGCGATTGTATTCAGCATCGTTGTTTTCATCGCGTAACACAGCGTGTCGATGGGAAAAAGTACCGCGCTGGACATCCTGGCCACTCATGCGAACGTCCTTGGCGTCAAGTAAAAGGCTTCCATACGCCAGCAATTCACCGGTTGCCCAATCCGCCTTCTTTTCGTCATTAAACAATTTTACCTTGTCCTGCAGGATTTTTTCTATTTTTTTGATCGGCTTGAAATCAGAAGGCCAGCTCATTAATGCATCAAAAATCTTTCGAAAATCCGCTTCGCTAATTGCTGTCACAGGTGAATAATCGAAATCCTCAATCGTCGCCCGCCGGAGGCTTTTCCACCACAGTTCAGGTTGCTGGTAAGAATATGGCAGCGGTTTCTGCTTGACTTCGTCGAGCCGTTCCTGGAGGTCCGACCAGAACTTTTTTTCCATGTCCTTTGCCAATTCAATCGCATCAGGTTCGCCATGATTGATGAGGTATTGGGTATACACCTCCCGTGGATTGGGGTGCTTGTCAATAAGCGCATACATATGTGGTTGCGTAAATTTCGGGTCATCGCCTTCATTGTGGCCATGCCGCCTGTAGCAAACCATATCGATAAAAACGTCTGAATTGAATTCCTGCCTGTAACGCGTGGCAATATCCGCGCATTTTACGACGGCTTCAGGATCATCGCCGTTGACGTGAAATACAGGAGCGTGCGTGGCTCCGGCAAGAGAGGTACAGTAGTCCGAACTACGGGCATCTTCAAAATCCGTCGTAAATCCAATTTGGTTGTTGATGACAAAATGAACGGTGCCGCCTGTATAATAACCATCCAGTTCGCTCATCTGGAGAACTTCGTAAACGATCCCCTGGCCCGCGACGGAAGCATCGCCATGAATCAGCACTGGAAGAATTTTGTCAAAATCACTATGGTACATCACATCGGCTTTGGCGCGCGCAAACCCCACAACGACTGCATCGACCGCTTCAAGATGAGAAGGATTAGGCATCAATTTCAAGTGAATGGTTTTATTAGACGGAGTTAGCAATTCGCTACCATATCCCATGTGGTATTTGACGTCGCCGCTGCCCATCGTCTGATCAAGTGCAGCAGTTCCTTCAAATTCACTGAATATCTGTTCATAGGTCTTTCCCATGATGTTGGCGAGAATATTTAGGCGTCCCCGGTGGGCCATACCAACTACCACTTCCTGCACGCCATTTTCAGCAGCGACATTGATGATGGTGTCGAGGGCCGGAATGGTGGTCTCACCGCCTTCAAGCGAGAACCTTTTTTGCCCGACATATTTGGTGTGCAGGAACTTTTCAAACATCACCCCTTCATTGATTTTCTCCAGGATTCTCTTTTTCTGGTCAAGCGGTATCGGATCAATGAATTTTTTTTCCATTTCATTGGTGATCCAGTCAATCGTCTTTTGATCGCTGATATATTTGAATTCGATTCCTACATGCCCTGCATAACATTTTTGCAAATGCTGGAGAATATTTTTCAGGCTCGTGGTTCCAAGGCCAATCAAGTTGCCTGCAAAAAAATCCTTGTCCAAATCCTCGTCAGTGAATCCAAAAAATGCCAAATCGAGGTTTGCTCCGCGGTCTTTTCTTTCCCGGATTGGATTGGTCTTCGCTATCAAATGCCCCTTATTCCTGTACCCAAGAATCAGCCGGTACGCACCAAGCTCTTTTTTCCAATCCACGCCGTCAGTGGTACGAAAGGCAACTTCTTTTGCGTGGACGGCAGTTCCGTTACCATTGGCGCCATTCCGACCCTGTGTGACTGCAAAGTCAAATCCCTCAAAGAACTTTCTGAATTCGGGATCAACCGTATCGGGATTCTTTACGAAATCCTGGTAAAGATTTTCAATATAGGCGGGTGAAGAATTAGTAATGTACTGGAAGTCTTTCATTAGACATGTTTTAAAACGACTACAAATATCGGTGAAAAATCAGGACTAATGCCGGAGATGAGCGCGGTCAAATCATTTTTAAGAATCCTTTTTGCAACAACCCAACTTATTAAAAATTAGTCATTTACACTGCTAACTACGCCAATTTGGGTTTCTTGAGCAGACCAGTGAACCACAGATGAAATTTGGAATTTCATTTGCCCCGGCCTACCTTTGCCGTCCGAAAAAAGTAAATTAAATGGCCAATCACAGCGCAACCAAGAAGGATGTCAGGCAGGCAACCGCTCGCCGGGACCGTAACCGCTACTATGGAAAAACCATGCGAAATGCGATCCGCGATCTTAAAACCATAAAAGTCAAAAAAGAAGCTGGCGAAAAACTCGTCCTGGTAGCATCGCAGATTGACAAACTGGCAAAAAAAGGTGTGATACATAAAAACAAAGCTGCCAATCTGAAAAGCCAGTTGGCAAAAAAAGTAAATGCATTGAGCTAAGAATAATTTTTCATATCCACATTAAAAGGCAACCCGCGAGTTGCCTTTTTTTTTGGGAGTTGTGCTAGCCATATATGGACGCCGGTTCACAAAGAATTCCGGGATCTACAGTGCCAATTCGTACATTCGGACCCATAAATCAAGTTGACGAAAATTCAAGTCGCATCCCCATTAAACCAAAACAAAACAGATACTACACATGAAATGGATATTGCTGCTGCCCACGCTTGCACTGCAAATGGGTCTCGCACAGGTTACGCCCTTTGAAAAATCAGGCGGAAAAGAAACAGCAACCTACTTTGAGTGCATCAATTTTTATCAGAGACTCGACAAATCCTCTTCCAAGATTTCCATCAGGACGATGGGTGAGAGCGACGCCGGCTACCCACTTGATGTCGTCTTGTATTCAAATGACGCCAGCTTCGATCCTGCGGAATGGCATCGTATGTATAAAGTGGTGATTCTAATTAATAATGGAATTCATCCGGGAGAACCCGACGGCATTGACGCTTCGATGCTCCTGTTAAAGGACCT
>JAJPJP010000326.1 GCA_021324175.1 Chitinophagia bacterium | reverse complement strand
AGTAAAGGGAAAGCCTATTATTTCTTTCCGATTGTTCTTACCATACTTCCATTCTGCGGTATCTTTTGGGAGGGTCTCTTACTACCAAAAAGGAAGTGGTTATTATATCCTCTGAGCTTTATTTTATTAATCGGCGCCGTATTGATTCCTTTCGGAATGCCTGTCTATTCTTTTCCTCATTATCTTAATTCGGTTTTCAAATACTCCCCAAAAGAAAAGAAAAACGGGAAAGACGTACTTCCTATTCAAGAATATAATTCAAAAGAAAAATGGAAAACGATGATGCAACAATTGCAATCGGTGTACGACAGCCTACCCGAAAATGAAAAAAGGAATTGCTTAATCTGGGGGAAACATTATTCGCAGGCAGGAGCAGTTGAGTTGTTTAAAGACGAATATAGACTTCCAAATGCCTTTTCATATCACGGAAGTTTTTATACCTGAGCACCTACCGGTAAAATGCCCGAAACGGTTATTGCTTTTTGCTATAACGATGCCGGTGATGATTTTTTTAATCCTTTTTTTGAGGAGGTAACTCCAGTAAGAAAAATTTACAACGACTATGCAAGCAGTGAAGGATGGGTTGTGCAAACAATTTTCATTTGCCATAAACCAAACCAGAGTTTTGACAAAATGAAGGAATTGTTTAAGAAAAGAATATTTGAATAAAAACGGCCCATATTGTAACCATTTAATCCCGGAAACTCTTTTTTTCCTAATACTAATAGTGCATGAATTTCCCCAAAAGGGGGATTCAGTTGAAAGGTCTCAATAAAATGGCATTACGAAAATTTCATCTTTATCACGTAAAGCTCTTCAAAAGCATCATTCCAGGATATTTTTAGGCTAAAAATTAATCTTGCGAGATTTGATCACAGGTCTGGGCCTGCATAGAAGCGTGCAGGTGTTCCTGCACTTTCTGCAGAAGCAGTTTCATTTCAAAAGGCTTGGCAATAAATCCATCCGCGCGGCAATCTTCGGTAATGGCGGCAATCTGGGAATTGGCCGAAACAAAAAGGACAGGGATCGCTGAGGTCAGTTTGTTTTTTTTCAGGCGGCCGCAGATCTCCCTTCCGTCGACCCCTGCCATCCAGATATCCATCAGGATCAGTTCCGGCAGGTCTTCCGCTTTACAGGCGAACAATTCTTCGGCGTTGCTGCTCATCACGACCTCATATCCCCGGCTCCGGAGCATCATTTCAATGATGTTCAGGATATCCTGGTCATCATCTGCAACAAATATTTTTTTTGGTTCATGCACTGGCAGACAAATTTTCACCACGAATCACTGGTAATTGAAAATAAAAGGTGGATCCCTTTCCCTCCTCGCTCTCTACGCCGATCCGCCCCTGATGGCGGAAAATGATCTCCGCTGAGATATAGAGCCCGAGACCAAGACCCGCATAGGTATTTTCCTTTTTCCCTTTTACACGGAAAAAACGCTCAAATATCTTTTGCTGCTGGTCGCGGGGAATTCCGATACCCTGATCTTTCACATATAGTGCCAGAATATTCTGCTCGGCTTTCGCCTGGACGATGATCTTACTGGAAGGCGGTGAATATTTTCCTGCATTGTCAATAATATTGGTGATCACCTGTCCCAGCTTGTTACGGTCGCCAAAGAGTTGCACTCCCTCCGTTGTATCCTCAACCACCAGGCGCTGAGGAAGTAAACGGCCTGTCTCTTCCACAATTTCATGGAGCAAGGCGCTGAAATCAAAGCGGTCAAAATGGAGGGGCAATTGTCCGTTCTCGATCCTTCTTGCGTCGAGCAACTCGCTGATCAGCGCGGTCAGCTTATTAATTTGCGCGTCCACTTTCCCCAACAGTTCTGCGGCATGTGTATTTCCCTGTTGCTGAAAATTGAATTGCAATACCTGGATATATCCCTTAATGCTCGTGACCGGTGTTTTTAATTCGTGGCTCGCAATGGTGATGAATTCATCCTTTTTCTCCATTTCCCTTTTTTGCTCCTGAGCTTCTTTTTGCAGGGACATGTCTGATGCGATTATGCCGAGGGCGACGCCTCCGTCGATCTCCAGCTGGTTTAAATACAACGCGACCGGCAGCTCGCCCCCCTCCTTCCCGGGAATAGTAATCTCACCCCGGCTTTCCTTGTCACGCCAGGCTGCTGCGATCAGCTGACTGACGGGCTGCCGCTGCGCTTCTGGAATGAGACCAAGGAAAACCTGCCCGATGACCCGCTCCAGCGGTACATCTACCATCTTGGCAAAACTTGTGTTGGCATAGAGCACGATCCCATTGTCTCCGATGGTCACTGCGCCCTGGTTCATTTTTTCGATAAAAAGCCGGAAGGCTTTATCTGCACTTCGTAGCGTATATATTTCGTTCGTCCCGTTGTTCTGCACGATGAACGCATCCACTTCCCCCCGGCGTATGGACTCAATGATCTCGTTGGATTCATCCAACTTGGTCTCCAGTTCATTGATCCTTGTGAGCAGATCATTATATGATTTATCCCCTTTTATCAAGATCCATGGTTTTACACATTCCCGAGATGCAGACCCTTTAACACTTTCTGCGTGTCGGACATGTTGCCGATCATTTTTTGCACCGGTAAGGGCGAAAGTTTGAAGAGTGCCGGCAATGCCGTGAGCTGTTCGGAAGCGGCGATCCAGGGTTTCTGGTATACATCAATTATATCCAGGGAGTACTGGTCGGGCAGATAGGCTTCACAGATGGCACGCACGTTGTTGATCGCATTGATAGAATTGGGTGAAGCTCCGGTAATAAACAATTGGAGCATATAGATCGGTCTTGTATGGGGACTTCCTTTCATGGGATCATTTGAGCTTACCTGTAGCAAGGCCTCACTTAGCAGGCACAATATTTAAGCCAACTAACACTTTTTCTTCGTTGGACAAGTCGCCGATAATCTTACGGATCGGCTCGGGAACTTTGCGGACCAGGGTAGGTATGGCAAAAATCTGGTCTCCTTCCGCGAGTTGAGGAGTAACAAGCAGGTCGATCACTTCAATCGTGTATTGACCTTTAAGATATTTCTCACAATATTTCTTCAGGTTATTCAGTGCGGTCGCCGATTTGACAGTCTGACCTGCCACATAAAGCCTGAGTTCCCACAATTGTTCTTTTTTCATCCCTGTTTGTTGTGGTTTTTCCCCTTGCTGGTGGTGACTTCCGGGCGCTGATTGCCTCTCAGCCTCTCCATTTTTCCCAGATTTTCCTGTTCTACGCGTTTTTTTAATTTTTGCTCGACCCTCTCATTGATCAGTTCCTCTTTGTCCGATTCAAATTCTGCCCTGAGCGTGCCGATACGGGCTTCAAGGTCCTTCGCTTTCCGGACGATCTGTTTATTTTTTCTTGTCTGAGCATGTTCATTCAGCACCAGTTCCATCCGCTCGTGCAATTTGTGCGCTTCCCGGGCGGAGCCGGTGAGGATACCTTGCGGACCCAGATACACATTTTCCAGATAAAGCCCTTTGTCTGAAATGACCAGTTCCCTCACCTGCATGGAATGCTTTATGCCCCGGCTTTTCATGATATACAGCCCCTTATTCCTTTCACCATTTTGCTCTATTTCCCGGATCATAATCCAGGTATCTACCAGGGACGAGACGGTATCTTCAGTTTGGTCCGAAGTGATATCCTTAAGTGCCAGCGCCGTGAACAAGACGGTAATCTGCCGACCCTGCAAGAAATCGATGAGCCGGGTGAGGATCGATTTCACATCGCTCACGGTACCTACCGTGATCAGGTTGGTGATCGGGTCAAGTACTACGGCCTCCGGTTTGAATTCATGGATCATTTTATAAATCGATACCAGGTGCATTTCCAGTCCATAGAGCGTGGGACGAGAGGCATGAAAACGGAGTACGCCCCTGTTCACATGTCTTTCCAGGTCAATGCCAATCGACTGCATGTTGCGCATGATCTGCATGGAGGATTCTTCGAATGCGAAAAATAAACAGCGCTTATTTTTTTTACACATTGCGTCAACAAACGCGGACGCCATGCTGGTCTTGCCGGTACCCGCTGTCCCGGATATCAGTATACTGCTTCCCTTATAAAACCCTTTTCCCCCGAGCATGGCATCCAAAGACGGAATGCCTGAAGATACCCGCGCGGAGGATACTTTCGCGTCAAGCGTTAGCGAAGTCACGGGCAGGATCGAAATGCCATCTTCATCGATCAAAAAAGGATATTCATTTGTACCATGAAGCGACCCCCTGTATTTGACGATCCTTATCCTGCGGGTAGAGACCTGGTTGGCGATCCGGTGGTCCAGCACGATCACGCAGTCCGATACATATTCTTCCATGCCTTGCCGGGTGAGAGTGCCATTTCCTTTTTCAGCGGTGACCACCGCGGTAACGCCTTTGTCTTTGAGCCATTGGAAAAGCCGGCGTAGTTCCGCCCGCAGGATGGTCTCATTCTGCAGCCCGGCAAACAGGCTTTCAATGGTGTCCAGGACTACGCGCCTGGCGCCGATCGAGTCAATCGCATGCTTCAGGCGGATAAAAAGGCCGTCCAGATTATAGTCACCCGTTTCTTCGATCTCGCTGCGCTCGATGTGTACATGATCGATGCGGATCTTTTTTTTTCGGATAAGCTCCTTCAGGTCAAAACCCAGCGAAGCGACATTTGCCGCCAATTCTTCCGACTTTTCTTCAAAGGCGACAAATACCCCCGGCTCGTTGAACTTCATGGCGCCCCGCACAATGAATTCGACCGAAAAAAGCGTCTTGCCGCAACCCGCGTCCCCACAGACCAACGTCGTTCTCCCTTCAGGTAATCCGCCAAGAGATATCTCATCAAATCCGGTGATACCCGTCAATTTTTTGGGTAAGTGCTCAAGTTTCCTACCTGGCGTCCTTCGGGTTGTTTTTGCAGGCATAAGTGGATTCATCGTTTAAAGCTATAATACATTGCGGAAATCAAAAAATTTTTTACATGGCTTTGGACTATGAAATTACTATCGGGAATGAGTATCCCAGGACAAGTTTTCGCAGGTCTCGGGCCATTTCGGGTGTTGTCTACAGTTACTAATCAAAGGAAAAAAACAAAACAGGAAACCCGTTCTGTTGCGGCAAGATCTCTTTTACAAAATGTCAGGGTCTTTTTTGGTTTCCCGTTTAGATCTGCTATTTGAATAGCGAAGTGTCGGATCTCTTTTTTTGGAATTCCGTACTAACGTAAAATCGAAAACCGAAAAGTCAAAATAACCACAAAAATACGTTGGTAAATAAATGGCCAATCTTGTAATGCCCGATGGCCATCTAAGACAAGCCCATCGGCCTTCGGAACTCTGAATTGTCCCTTCCAGTGATATTAATGATTCATGAAAAATTGATCAGCCAGTCATTTTTCCTATCATACAGTGACCGACCAATAACAAAAAATCATACTTAATGCTATATAATTGTCCGGTTATTTTATGACTATGAATGGAAGTTTTGACATGAGCCAATCAATTTTTATTAACTTCAGATCATCATCCTTCCCTATCAATCTGCCTTCATCTTTTAAGTCATCCATTTTAACTGTGCTTGATGGGGAACAGGAAGATGAAATCAACTGACCTGATGTTCTTGTGCGTATCATGTTGTCGCCTGATCGATATTTTAACCTGTCGGGTTTATGAGAAAAATATTTTTACTTTTTGTCCTCAGCTTTTCATCAATGCTATCGATTGCCCAGCAGACTCCTCAGCGTATCCGCTTTGAGCACTTAACTGTGGCTAACGGGCTACCGGTAAACGCGGTATTCTGCATATTACAGGATCATCTGGGCTTTATATGGCTGGGCTCACTGAACGGGCTCGTGCGTTATGATGGAAATATAATGACTTCTTATCAAAATAATCCGGATAGTCCATATAGTTTAAAGGGAGGGACTGTAGGCTCATTATGGGAAGACAGGAATGGTGATATCTGGATTGGCAGTAAAAGCCTGTTCCGCTTTGAAAGGGCAACCGGGCGTTTTATTGAATACCCGGACAAATATAGCAGCGTAAATAATAGTTTTCCGAGTATCCGGTTTTCCCGTCAGGATAAACAGGGAAATATCTGGACAATAAGAATAATTAATGGTAAATCAATATTAAACAGGTTCAATCCAAAAACGAGTACCTGGGATTATTTCAACAATGACCGGGAAAACCCCCACCACCTCACCGGCAATAGTATATATTATGAATATGAACATTTTGGTTTTGCAGAAGATAAAAATGGGATAATTTGGATAAGTACAATTGGTGAAAACGAAAACGTACTGCAACGGCTTGACCCTAAAAAAGATAAATTCATTCGCTATGAACCCAATCTATCACCTGCAATGGCTGAAGATTTTAGAAAAATAGGCGGCATTACTGCCGGCAAGCAGGGGGAGTTATACATTTCATCGTATTATGCATTTAAAGGTTGGTATATCCTGAATACCCAAACTGGACAAATCAAGCAATTCAGGCATAATACAGCAGATACGGCGAGTTTGTTGAGCGATACGGTTTTAATAACCCCTTACCCGGATAAAAGCGGGTTTGTCTGGATTTCAACTGGCAAGGGCATGGACAGATATGACCCGGTGACAAATAGGTTTGCCCATTATATTTCAAAGCCTGGCGACCTTTCCACCCCGGCTTCCGGATATTTAATTAATCCATATGAAACATCGGAAGGGGACATCTGGTTTCATGGTAATACAGGGATGAGTTTTTACAATAGAAAGACCAACCGGTTTACCCGGTATGTGCCAGATGAAAAAAAAGAAGATGGTTTATGGGGATATATTTCATGCACTTTTGTTGACCGGACCGGCATGGTTTGGTTAGGTTCATACAGTTCAGGAATGAACAAAGAATCCCGCATCAACCAATTTCCACTGTTCAACAATATTCCGGGTAACCCAAACAGCCTGCAGGATGCCACGGTTAATTCAATTTATGAAACTCCTTCAGAACCAGGTATCATGTGGATTGGCACAAATACCGGACTGGACCGGTATGATAAAAAAACAGGTGGTTATACGCACTACCGCCATGAAGAACATAATGGAAATTCAATAAGCAAGGGAGCCGTTTCATCTATTGCAGAAGATAAGAAAGGAAGGTTCTGGGTGGCTACAAGTGGTGGCCTTAATTTAATGGATCGCAAGAAAGGCAGCTTTAGTCATTTTGTACATGACACTTCAAGAGCAAATAGCCTCATGTATAATGGGATAACTTTTCTAAAAACAGTTTCTGATGGAACATTATGGATTGGTACCTATACAGGACTAAACCATTTTGATTATGACAACAACACATTTACTTATTACCAAAAAGCGGACAGCAGCTATACGCATGAACTATTCAACCTAATCACTCAGTGCACCACTCCTGACCGGCGGGTGGCTGCCATTTTGCACCCTGCAGATAATGTCAATATGACTGTGAGTTTTGATCTTGCTCAACCAGCTGACCTTTTGGTAACCGGTATGGGAGAAATGACCAGTATAAATAATGAAGATTGGGGATGGATAGAAGATGCTTCGGGAAAATCAATGTGGAATATGAATTTTGCCAATACCTTAAGTGATGGCTTTGAAGATGCCCGGATACGTGCGGGAATAATCCGTTTAAATACAGGAACTTACCGGTTAAAATATAAATCAGACGCACATTTTTCATATGGGCATTGGAACGCTTCTGTCCCATACCATTCCGAGTTCTGGGGGATTCAGGTGACAAAAATAAGCCCCCAGGAAGCCGAGATATTTAATAAAGAGGTTGTAAAACGATTCAAGAATGGACTAGGAAGTAATGCTGTTTATTGTATCACGGAAGATTCAAAAAAAAATATCTGGATTGGTTGTTCTGATCAAGGGGGGATAACAAAATTTGACCCCGTCACCGGGAAATTTGTTTCTTATATAGATTATTTCAGGGGACCGCTTTTCGTTTTGGGTTCCATACTGGAAGACAAAGAAACAGGAAATTTTTGGGTGGGTGATAACCTGTTTGGCCTTTTATTAATAAATAGCCAAGGAGAAATTCTCAAACGCTATAATACTTCCAATGGTCTACCGAGTAATACAATTATGGGGATACAACAGGATATAAAGCGAATACTATGGATAAGCACCGATAACGGTCTTTGCCGTTTTGACCCGGCCAGCGAAAAATTCCAGTGGTATAATAAAAAACATGGTTTACAGAGTCTGGCATTTAACCGAATGGCATTTTGTAATACAGTCGATGGTGAGCTCTATTTTGGAGGGGTAAATGGTATAAATGCATTTTATCCAGATCAGATCAAACTAGATACACAGGCTCCGCCGGTAGTATTCACTGACCTGGATATTGCCGGCATAACGGCCACTCTTGGCAAAGGCGGCCAAATGCCTGTTCATATTTCAGTGGCCAAAAACATTACACTAGGATATAATCAAAACGACCTGACTTTTTATTTTACCAGTTTGCTATTTAACAGGGGAACTGAAAGCCAGTTTGCATACAAGCTTTCTCCGGGTGATAAAGACTGGGTTCAGTCAGGAACTATAAGACAGGCGCGCTATACTTATTTAAGTCCGGGCACCTACACATTTAGTGTAAAAGCAGCTAATGCTGACGGTGTCTGGAATGAAACAGGAACTGCCATCACCTTTACCATTTTACCACCCTGGTGGAGAACTTGGTGGGCATATATTTTTTACGGACTTTGTTTACTGGCGGGGCTATTTTTTACCGACCGCTTCCGGCGAAAAATAGTGATAGAAAGGGAACGTGCAAAAACAAGGGATAGAGAACTGGTACAGGCCAAAGAGATTGAAAAAGCTTATACCGAATTAAAATCTACGCAGGCACAACTCATACAATCTGAAAAGATGGCAAGCCTAGGCGAACTCACCGCGGGTATTGCGCATGAGATTCAGAACCCGCTGAATTTTATGAATAATTTTAGTGAAGTAAACAAAGAGTTGCTTGTTGAAATGAAGGATGAAATTGACAAAGGGAATACTGATGAAGTAAAATCAATAGCAAATTATGTTATAGCAAATGAGGACAAGATAAACCATCACGGCAAGCGTGCCGATGCAATTGTAAAAGGAATGCTGCAACATTCTCGTTCAAGCAGCAGTCAAAGGGAGCCAACTGACATTAACGGCGTAGCCGATGAGTGCCTACGTCTCTCCTATCATGGATTAAGGGCAAAAGACAGTTCCTTCAATGCAATACTAAATACTGATTTTGATGCAAACATCGGCAAAATGAACATCATCCCGCAGGACATTGGTCGCGTGCTTTTGAATTTATACAACAATGCTTTCTATGCCGTAAATGAAAAGAGCAAAGAGCAGATTCAGGGATACGAACCTGCTGTTTCAGTAAGCACAAAAAAGATTGGAGATAAAATCGAGATAAGAGTAAAGGACAACGGCAACGGCATTCCTGCAAAAATCATTGATAAAATATTCCAGCCTTTCTTTACCACCAAACCTGCGGGAGAAGGAACCGGATTGGGCTTATCACTGAGCTATGATATTATAAAAGCCCATGGAGGGGAAATAAGTGTAAATACCAAGGAAGGAGGATTTACGGAATTCATTATCCAGATGCCTATTTGAAGCGGAATTATGGTCATTTATTTACCCTTGAAATCATCTGTGGATAAAATATACCTCAACAAGAAACTCAGATGAAGGAAAACAAAACTGAAAATGGTTGAAGAACAAAACCTAGAACAAACACCCGGCGAAGAGTACAATGAAGCGTCATTGGCAAATGATGAACTACAAATTTCAAACGTTAAGAATGAAAATATGGAAACTCACGCACAACATCTACATAAGACCCCTGGAAAGGGAATATGGCATTATTTCTACGAATTCCTAATGCTGTTTCTCGCTGTTTTTTGTGGATTTTTGGCTGAATACCAACTGGAGCATGTAATTGAAAGGGATAGGGAAAAGGAATATATCAGTTCGTTAATTGAAGATCTAAAGATGGATAACTTGAAAATCGATATTGCAATAAATGCGCGAATCTTAAGAGAATCCCGGCTTGATTCATTAATAGTGATGATAAAATTAAAAGACCACAACAAATTCACTAATGAAATTTACTATTTAGCACGGTTTGTATCCAGACAAAACTTCTTCTTTGTTAACGCAGATAGAACCATGCAACAATTAAAATATTCAGGTGGGTTACGGTTAATCAGGAATAGTACAGCTTCCAACGATATCATGTCGTATGATGCGTCAATTCGGTTTTTGCAGTATCGAGAGTCTTTTGAATCAACCCAATTGAACAATTACAGGAATATAGCGGAGAACATTTTTGATGCATCTGTATTTCGTGACATGTTAAGGGAAAATGGTATTGTTAGGCCAGCAGGAAATCCTAAATTATTCGATGATGATCCCAAGGCCATTAATCGTTTATGCATTGAGGCTCATTATTTATTTGCTACAAGCTTTCTAAACAGGGGATATGAGGCCGAAATGAAACACGCAGCTGAAAACCTTATTGCGTTATTAAAGAGAGAATATCATCTTGAATGAATTAATAAGAAGCGGTAAGGCACAAGGAGTTACTACTATGTTGGCTTCAAAATATATCCTTATTTTATATTAACAATCGAGAATTTTCTCCCATCGTTCAGGGTTATTGTTTTCAAAGCCAAATGGATGGGTCTTATTTTTCTTAGGAATCATTCCCAATTTTTTCCCAGAAAAAATTTCCATTTTATATACACGGGAGTAAGAAGTACACCATCCCTATACCCCCTGGTGCCTTGTGTGGGTCTTGGTTATCCCCCGGGTTAGCCTTGCCCGAAAATCAAATTTTATCTACACAACTAAAAAAGTTTTTTATGGTAACAGTAAAAAATGTTCACTCCAGAGAGGGTGATAGAGGAAAATTCATGTCACTAGAATTAACTGGTGATGCTTAAGCAAGGGAAAGGAAAATGTCAAATTCAGCTTCTCTAAACCTTTGATTTTCTTGTGTCCCCGCAGAGACTCGAACTCTGGACCCGCTGATTAAGAGTCAGCTGCTCTACCAACTGAGCTACGGAGACAAAATGACCTATCAAATATAAAACCCCGAGATCAATCGGGGCTGGTGGGAGTTGACGGGATCGAACCGCCGACCCTCTGCTTGTAAGGCAGATGCTCTGAACCAGCTGAGCTAAACTCCCATACCTCATTTTTTTGGGCTGTAAAGATAAGGTGTATAATGCTTTTGCAAAATTTTTTATGTCTCTGAATATTGTATGCTGAACAGTGAATTTCGTACAATTGATTTCCTAACGCTGCAGCCGCCATTTCAAATTCAAATAGTAGGCAGAACAGACTTTTCTTGGGAGTTTTCCAGAAATGTTTGTGTAAATTTCGTTACCAAATAAATAGCTGCTGTATGAAAAATCTGATTGCCTTCTTGATTGTCATTTGTTCTTTTCCCTTTGTGGTGGCGCAACGTGCCGGTTCCTTTAATGGACTTGATTTGAATCTTGGAAATCTATCGCGCGTATCGGATGCGAAAACACGTTCGATAGGCCCCGAAAATCTGACTGGCGAACCGGGAAAAGGCGGAATGGCGACCCTTCAAAACGGGAGTGCCAAAGATGCTGCCCGCGAATTGGGACAGGGTTGGAAAGTCAATCCGTTTATCGTCATTAAACCCGGTGAAACTTTTACGATGGCCGAGATTAGCGGTTCTGGTGCCATTCAACACATATGGATGACCCCAACCGGAAATTGGCGGTTTTCTATTTTCAGAATCTATTGGGACGATGAGCCGGAAGCATCCGTTGAAACGCCGGTGGGCGATTTTTTCGGTATGGGCTGGGGCGTCTACGCGCATTTGAATTCGCTGCCGGTTACCGTTAACCCTGGAAGTGCATTCAATTGCTATTGGGTAATGCCTTTTCGTAAAAAATGCAGGATTACCATGACAAATATCAATACCGAAGCGATGTACCTCTATTACCAAATTGACTATACGCTCACTGAAGTGCCACAGGACGCTGGTTATTTCCATGCCCAATTCCGGAGGAAAAATCCGGTCGAAAACGGAATCTGCACCCTCGTGGACAGCATCAGGGGAAAAGGGCAATATGTGGGGACATACCTGGCCTGGGGAGTCCGCAATAATGGATGGTGGGGTGAGGGGGAGATTAAATTCTACATGGATGGTGATGGCAGATTCCCCACCATCAATGGCACAGGCACGGAGGACTACTTTTGCGGCTCATACGATTTTGAAATCAATCACCAATACACAGAATTCTCAACTGCATATACGGGGTTAGCGCAAGTGTTGCGACCCGACGGATTATACAAGTCCCAGGAAAGGTTTGGCCTGTACCGATGGCATATTATGGACCCGGTGCGTTTTGACAAGAGCCTTCGCGTTACCATTCAAGATTTGGGATGGAAGGGCAATGGGGCTTATCTCGTTCAGCGTTCCGACATCAGTTCCACGGTATTCTGGTACCAGACTGAACCGCATAACCCGTTTCCGAAGCTCCCTTCAAAAGACGAGCTTGAGCAGAATTAACGGGCGCAACTGATATCATCTCCAGGCAGAATTATGGGTCTGGAATCAGCCAGCAGGGTTTTGATCATTCATCATCGCTGCGTTTTCGATCCGCTCTGCGCTGCATTTCCTGAATGGACATTACCGTCATTCGGCCCAAGGGATTGTCGCCACGATAAGTGATTACTTTCATTTCGACTGCGTCCTTCGGCGGAATGAGTGGCTGTGTATACTTCGGATAAAACTTGTCGGGAAATGAGTTATCAAAACTGTAGTGGATATCAAGCCCATCAATTTCCGTACTCATCTCAATTTGCAATTTACCATCAGCAGTCTTGCTGGCTTTAAATATCGGGTCATAGACGGCCGGATCGTATTTTGTCTCTGCCGCATCGAGCCTGGCAAAATGCTGCTCGGTCCTTGCCTCAAAGTCATTCCAGTTCTTTTTGTCTTTGGGTGACCACACACATTCTGCTATCGCGAGGGCACGTGGCCAGGTCATATATTGGGCATGACGCATATTGTAAACCTGTTCTGTCCACAGGTTCGCCTGGCCGCCCATGATATATTTTGCATCCACGCTGTCCGGCACGGGTTCGAACTGATAACATGTTTTTAACCTTAGCGTGGCATACACATGCGGCTCCATCACACGATCTGCCTGCATATAATCCAGGTAGACGAAGGTCGTTGGACTCATCACCACCTGGTGCTGTTGCCGGGCTGCTTCGATTCCGCCTTTTATACCCCGCCAGCTCATCACGATCGCGTCCGGAGCGAGGCCGCCTTCGAGGATTTCGTCCCAGCCCATGAATTTCTTGCCCTTTGATTCGACGATCTTTTCGAGTCTTTTTTCAAAATAGCTTTGTACTTCTTCCATATTTTTAAGTCCTTCCTTCTGCATCAGGGATTTAATCGCATCGCTCTTTTCCCAGTAATTTTTGGGGCACTCATCGCCTCCCATGTGAATGTATCCGAACGGAAAAAGTTGAGCCACCTCGGTTAAAACTTTGTCAAGGAAATCGTAGACTTTTTCGTTTGCCGGGCAAAGCGTATTGTCGACCAGGGCCACTGGCGGCTGACCATGAGACCAGTCCATGATTTCTTCTCCCGAACGCACATGGTATTTGTCGGCGCCCGGTGTGCAGGACAGTTCGGGATAAGAAACGACCGCTGCCAGGCTGTGACCGGGAACATCAATTTCCGGTAAAATGTTTACGAACCGTTCCTTTGCATATTTGACCAGTTCGCGGATGTCATCCTGCGAGTAGAATCCACCGTAATCTCTTGGTTCATCAGGCGTCGGTGCGGAAAAGGTTCCGAAATAGCCAACTTTCTTTACATTCCATGCTCCCACCTTGGTCAGGTTGGGCAAACTTTTTATTTCAATTCTCCACCCTTCGTCATCAGTGAGATGCATATGTAACAGGTTGAATTTGTATTTCACCATGTCATCGATATAACGCTCGACCTGTTCCTTTGTAAAAAAATGACGCGCGACGTCGAACATCAGTCCGCGCCACGCAAATCTTGGATAGTCTTCTATGGTAACGCATGGCGCTTGCCATTTTATTTTTTTGTTTGATTTCTGACCTTCAATTTCTTTCGGCAGCAGTTGCCAAAGCGTTTGTATTCCATAAAAAAGTCCGGCAGGTTCGTTGGCGCGAACGGTGATGCCGGCCGGAGTCACCTTCAGATCGTAACCTTCCTTGCCGATCGTTGAATTCGGGCTTTTGTTCAAGATAAGGCGAACTGTATTGGAACTGTTTTCGACTGCGGTGATGTTCACCTCAGCACCTGTTGTGGTCTTCAGCTTGTCACTAAAAAGAGTGAGCGCCGGCTTTAGTTCTGGCCGGTTGGGCGCCTCGACCTTAATTATTTTTGGCAACCCAAAATGGCCCGCTTGAGTGCTCATCGAAACAGGTGCGGGAATAATGGCGACCTGTTCTGTTTGACTGACGGCTAGCATGCACCATAAAATAACAAGAGTAAAAGAAATTAATTTCTTCATATATCAGCTGGCTTTTTAATTTAGACTCAAGTTACATAATGTATAGCGGGTGCGAAATATAAGCCGAACATTTACTAGCTTTGGGGCGCAAAAAAAAACCTTGAAATGAATACGTTTTTAGTCCCGATGGATTTTTCCGAAACGTCCAAAAATGCGGCTCGTCTGGCCGCAGGAATCGCCAATGTTGTTCCCGGCTCCCAACTGGTCCTCTACAATGTATTTGACACCTTTGAGGCCGGGTCTGATGGGTCACTGCTTACCAGTGATGACGACGCCAGGAAGACGATTACTGAACTTGCCCTGCAAAGCGTAAAATCAGAACTTTCAGCCATTACATCCGTTCCCATAACGATGGCCGTAGAAGAAGAACACGATTTTCTCGAAGGACTTGAACGATTTATCCGCCATAATAATATTCAATTGGTGATTATGGGAATAACCGGGGGCACCAAACTGGAGCAAATACTGGTTGGCAGCACCTCATTAAGCCTCATCGACAGGGAGACTGTTCCGGTAATGATCGTTCCTACTGAATCACAATTCCAGGGAGTGAAGAATATTATGCTGGTTTCAGACTTTGATGACGTCGAAAAGACGATTCCGTTACGTGATTTAAAATCCGTATTGGGTTTGTTTCAGGGAAATTTGCATATTGTAAATGTCAACGAGAAGCACTATATCCAATTGACCGCTGAGTACCAGCGGGAAAGGGACAGGCTCGAAAGGATGCTCAGTGAATTCAACCCCGAATTCTATTTTATCCGGTTGCATAATTTTATGGACGCGATCAATATGTTCGTAGCTGACAAGAATATCGATTTGATCATCACCGTTCCCAAACACCATTCATTCTTTTCGCACGTATTCAAAGGAACGCATACGTCAAGGTTGGCATATAAAAGCCAGATTCCGATCATTGCAATCCATTCTTAACCCCCGACAAATCAACCGGGCACTGAGGGTTCTTGTTGGCTGAGACAATGAAAGCTTCCCAGACCCCAAATAATATCCGTCGAATCAATACCGACTGTTTTCCTGGAGGGAAAGCAGGAAGAAATGATCTGCAAAGCCCTCTCGTCGTTTGGCGAGCTGTAGGTTGGGACAATCACCGATTCGTTCGCAATATAGAAATTTGCGTAAGAGGCAGGGAGGCGCTGTTGCTGATATATTACTTCACCAGGCATCGGTAGTTCGACGATATTGAGCTGTTTCCCATTGAGTAGTCTCATTTTCTTAAGCTCGGAAAGGTTCTGCTGTAGTAACTGATAATTTTCATCATTCCTGTTTTCTTCTACTGCGGCAATTACCGTGTCCTCGTTGACAAACCTCACCGTGTCGTCGACATGTCCGTCTGTATCATCACCAATGATCCCTTCGCTGACCCAGAGTACCTGGTCGACACCGTAAAAGTTCTCTAAATATTTTTCAATTTGTGCCTGTGTTAAATTCGGATTGCGGTTCGGGTTGAGCAGGCAGCAGGTCGAGGTAATCAATGTCCCGTTGCCGTTAAAATCGACGGAACCTCCCTCCATGATGATGCCGGGATAGAATACAGGAATATGGTAATGGCTGGCCACCAGCGTAGGGATGATATCATCGAGGTCAAAAGGCGGATATTTATTTCCCCATGCATTGATGTTCCAATCTACAATGACCTTCTTTTGCACGGCCTGCGGGTTGACCAAAAAAGCCGGACCATGATCCCTGCACCACGCATCGTTGGTCGGATGAAAGAAAAATTCAATGTTGGCGAGGTCAGCGCCGGCCAAGGACAGTTGTTTTTGCGCAAAGTTCATCATGGAAACGTCATTCACGTTGATGCATACTTTTTCGCTGAGAGCCAGCTCGCGTACAAACTGCGAATAAAATGGGAAAATCGTATGAATTTTGCCGGGCCATGAATCTTCCTTGTGGGGCCAGCTGAGCCAGGTTGCATCATGCCATGCAAATTCTGCTGGAAAATAATAGCCTTCCTGCTTGGGATATTTATTTAAACGCTCACCTTTTGTTACAAGGCCTGCCACTTGACTTTTCCCCATGGTTAGTTTTATTTTTAATCCAGATCAATCTTGATTATAATTGATAATCAGAAACTATTGATCAATAAATCTCTTCGTAATTGGATCATATGAATCGATCCGTCGATCGCGAAGAAAGGGCCAGTGAGTTCTGTAGCTGTCCGTTTGTGAAGTATCAATTTCCTGAATTAATATCTCTTCCAGATCGTGCGTGGCCTGGCAGAGGATGCGTCCGAACGGGTTTGAGACAAAAGAACCGCCCCAAAACTTCATGGCGCCATCCTGTTCGAGCCCAACGCGATTGACGCTGACCACATGGACGCCGTTGGCTACTGCATGACTGCGCTGGATCGTTTGCCAGGCGTCAAATTGTTCATCATTTGTAGCCTTATCCTGTGATAATGCCCATCCTATGGCAGTTGGGTAAAATAAAATTTCTGCCCCCATCAAGGCAGTGATGCGGGCAGCTTCGGGGTACCATTGGTCCCAACAGATCAGTATTCCAATATTGCCGAATGCGGTCTTGAAAGTTTGATAACCAAGATCGCCTGGGGTAAAATAGAATTTTTCAAAATAGGCGGGGTCGTCCGGGATATGCATTTTTCGATACTTCCCGAGGTAACTGCCATCTGCATCCAAAACGGCAACGGTATTATGATAGATTCCCTGGGCTCTTTTTTCAAACAGTGAGGCTACGATGACAACGCCAAGTTCTGCCGCCAGCTTGCTGAATATTTCGGTAGTGGGTCCGGGTACAGGTTCTGCAAGGTCGAAATTGTCATAATTCTCGACGTCGCAGAAATATAGCGAAGCGAACAATTCCTGCAAACAGATGATTTGTGCTCCCTGTGAAGCGGCCTCGATGATTTTTTTCCTGGCGCTATCGAGATTGTTGGCTTTGTCCTCAGCACAACAGGCCTGTATGAGGCCGACTTTTACTTTGCCCATTTTATCTATTGAGATGCAAAAATAGGAGATAGGCGTGAAGTTGATCTCCCCGGTCAGATCAAAATTGTTTCAGGTAGCTGATCTTGGCTACCACATGATCCTCTGTCTGCTTCAATTCCTGGTAGGGGCTCGTTGACCCGCGGTTATAGATCAAATAAATGTACGACAGCGGTTCATATTCCCAGGAGAATCGCAGGTTATAGTTCTGTGAGTTGTTCAAAGAATTTTTTTGGTAAAACCCTACCAGTTGTATTCTGGGATTGATCGCAAACCTTCCTTGTATAATATAGAGATCAACTGTTGAATAAGTCTTTCCGCTTCCGACTCCGCTGAAGCGGTTTCGGTTGAACTCGCCGGAAATGGATATATAGGGGATGGGCGCAAATTGCAACTTTACATCCGTTGTCGCCAGATTTCCGTTAAAGTAACTTCCCCAGGTATACATCACCGCGAGGTTGACTATTTTGGAAGGATCACTTCCTGTCCAGATTGTCTGTTGGGTGTAATAGTAATCCCCCGGATTAATCGTGACACTTAAGGGTTGAAATGGCGCGACCAGTCGCTGAAAAATGGGTGTCACGCCATAGCCAAAGAAAGCTCCGCTGTGAAAATTGAGCCAAATGGGCCAGATAGGCAAATCGCGCTCAATTAACTTGCCGGTTGATGCCTGGAAATAGACTTCAGGAAGTATCCCGGGCTCGAAAGACCGAAGAATTTTTTTTACGGGCAAGGCTTTTCCCCGGTAATACCAGTTGATGCCTGGGGTGGTGCCAACTACGTCAGACCTTGAGACAAATCCCATTTGGGGATCAAAATCCTTTGTCACGATGGATTCTGTCCACCAGATTTTATAATGCAGGGTAGAATAATAATATTGGGCAAATCCTGCAAAACCCCGTTTGTTTGTATTGGACGTCGCTGATTCAGTTATAATGGTATTCAGTGAGTGAGATTCCCCCAGGCGAAAAAAGCCATCCACAGTCGCTTCAAGATTTGTCCCGATCGGGCTATTTTTTATACTCACCAATCCGCCTATTCTGTTCTGATTTCCAAAATTTTCCGATAAGCGACCTACAAAAAAATTGGTGGCTGGCAAATAGCCCGAATCGCTTTGGCGTATGATGATCGCTCCATAGTTCAGTTTAGACGAACGATAAACAAAGCGTCCGCCCCCCACAATCGGAATCGGGTTTCCGCTGGTATCGAGCCCGATTGAACGGCTGAAAAATGGCTGAATATGCATTGAGCCACCCGAAAAGTCAGGTGCCTGCGCAACGTTTACGCCAAAAAGGGACGCATTCTCCAAAAAGAACTGTCGCTTTTCGGGAAAAAAAACAGAAAAACGGGTGACATTATTGACCTGTATATCTGCATCTGCCTGGGCAAAATCTGTGTTTGCCGTCAGATCGAGAACGGCGTTCGGATTGACCACCCATTTCAAATCTCCGCCGACTTTTAAATGGGTCGAGTGTGGTTGATAGCTTGAATCAAAGTTTTGATAAGCATCATAAGATGTTAGGATGTAGGGCTGTATCCGAATATTTGTTTTTGGACTTGGCGGTCGAAGGTTTTTTAGCAGCCCGGCATAATCCATTCTGAGCGAACTAAAAACCCTGGGGAACGGCGACAACGCAGTGATCTCATTGGTCAACCTTCGGTTGCGGTAAATATTGAATCCCCAGGTCTGGATGGAGTCATTTGTTTTCGGATATCGAAGAGTTTGCCAGGGGATAGCAATTTCTGCTACCCAGCCTGAATCTGTCCGGGTTGTTCGAACGCGCCAAAGACCATCCCAATCTATATCGTAATAGAGGTCGTCAAACGACAGGAGATCACGTTGAACGCCATAAGCATTGGTGGCGAAAGACATCGCATTTCGCTTATCGTTGAACCCGTCAAAGGACAGTGCAATGAGGTCATGCCTCGTATAATCAAAGTCCCTCATGAAATCGGTTGCCCGGATGGCTTTCCTGCCCAGTGAGTCTTTGGCAAATATCCCGACATAGAGGTAGATACGATTATAAAGTACACGAACGTCGGTTTCAAAGGTTGGATTTTTTCCCTGGTAGGGCTCGACCTGGACAAAGCGGGGAGAGGGCCTGGCTAGTTTCCACTCCGGCTCGTTCATGACGCCATCAATTTTCAGGTTGGTATTGATTTGATGGGCTGTGATCTCTTTTTTTATGGAGTCAGGTTGAAAGAAATCGGCATCCTGGGCGAATAAACTAAAAGTTATGAAAAGCAAAAGGATCGAGAGGACCAGGAGTTTATTCATGGCTGAATTTACAAATAAAAGGATATCGGGGTTTGTGATTTAGACAAACGGCCTGCGCTGAAAATATTTATTATTCCTTTGATTGTAGTCATTTACTAAGGGGCGCAGCTTCCCACCGCAGTTTCGGGTTATAATATTCCCAAAGCATGCGTGAAAGCTTACGTGTCAGCACCCATGCTTCGTTGTTATATTCCCAACTTTGGTCCTGGTTCTTCCTGGTGAAAATGCTGAAGATGTATGGATGGGTCGCGTTGACATAAACAACTTCATTTCGGCAATCATCCAGTGAGCCCGTCTTATCCGCCGCATACACGTTCGGAGGAATTTGAGAAAGCGCCCATTCGTCCCAATACTGGCGTCCCAAAATACGCAGCATCCGGTTGCAGGCTTCCCTTCCCAGGATTTCGCCTTGAGCAATCCTTCCAACGAGATGACAGATTTCTTTGGCCGTGGTCTGACCCCAACCATACAGGTTCCGGAATTCCTCGCGCCCCGGCGTACGGCTGTTTACCCGCGTCACCTTAAATCCCAGGCTGTCCATCAATTGGTTTATTCGAACGCCTCCGCCCGCCAATCCTTGCAGCCATAAACTTGCGGTATTGTCGCTGGTGGAAATGGAAAGCATCATCAGCTTGCTCAGGGAGATTTTTTCGTTCGGTTTGAATGACGCGAGAATGTCTTCGCCTTCTTTATAGTATAACGAGTCAGAGTAGGTGAGCACCTGATGATAGTCAAGCTCCCCGGCCATGATCTTGCTCATAATTCCTATCATGATCGGGATCTTGACGATGCTCGCAGTGGAAAATATACTGTCCTCGTTCAACGTTGCGATGCGACCTGATTTGAGGTCCTGGACATATATTCCAACCTGGCCACGGAAACCTTCGGCTAGTGACCGAATTTTTTCGTCCAACTTTTTATCGTTTTTCTGGGCACTTAATAAAATCGGAAGCATGAGCAGCAGGGCGATTGGTCGCAGCATAAGAAGCGTTTTGGGAAGAAGCGAATTTAAACAATTCAAGGATAGGGAAGATAGTCAGGTGGCCTCGTCGATCTGAATCGTCAATCACCTTCGGTGAGTTCCTGATTCCTGGAGGTTTTTCATCATCCATACCTGGCAACCGAAATGACCCGTGTTACCCAAGGGACCGTTCAGGTAATAGAAATCAAATTGCTCATAAATATGCATTGCTTTTTTCAACTCGGGCATGGTTTCCAGGTAGATGCCGGTGTATCCGGCCGACCGGGCAAAGTCTATGCAGCGTTCGATCAATTGTTTTCCAAGCCCTATTCCCCGCGCCTCTTTCAGGAGATACATTTTAACAAGCTCAGCCAAACCTGTAGGCAAGCCGGGTGAAGGGAAGATGCCGGCGCCCCCGACAATTTGATCCTTTACCAAAGCAACAAAATAAACGCTGCCCCTTTCGAGAAACATTTCATAGAGCCTGTCCGTAGTAGGATCATAGTAAACCGTTCCTCGATGATTGGCGCCAAATTCTGCGAGCACGGTTCTTACGATTGAGGCAAGTTTTACATTATCTCCAGGCCGAATAGTTCGGATCACCACATGATTCTTATCATGATTCATGTCGTGAATTTATAGCAGAAAGACGATTTTGTCTAACTTAAAAAGGCGATTAAAGTGTAGAGAAGAATAACCGAGACGACAACTACGCCTAAAAAAGGAATATGGGCCTGTTTCATGAGAGGTAGATTAGTTTTTTCAAGGTTCGGATAATGAACGTTAATCTACGACAAATATTTTGCAGTTGCAAGTGCCCGATCAACATCGGGAATCTACCGCCTATTCCGGTAATCCCCCTTGTCAATTAATCTGATAGATTCTGATAGATTTCTGGCTGACGAATTTCATGGATACCCCATTAACAGAACGTTTCGTTAATGTGCTCATTCCATGACAATTTCTGCGGCAGAGGCGATTTTTAGAAAAGTCGAAGGCCAATCGTTCGTGGCATCCAGGAGTTAACGCCTGCTTTCGCGGAGCCTCTGATATCCTTAGTGCTTTGCGAATGCCACCGCGGAAATTGATTTCCATAAAGTCAGCATAGAGGTGATGATCACGACTGTCCCCACGCCGATAAACATATTCTTTAACCGAATTTTACCGACAAGTCTCGCCGCAATCGGGGCGGCGACAAGCCCTCCCAAAATGAGCCCCGCGATGTCGGCAAATGGTATATTTTTCAGGAAAATGAAAAAGGTAATGGAGCTTGCGAAGACGACGAAAAATTCCGCAAGGCAAACAGAGCCTATGACATATCTCGGGCTTCTCCTTTTGGCAATCAACGTGCTGGTCACGAGCGAGCCCCAGCCTCCGCCTGCAAATGCGTCCATCAGGCCGCCGATTCCTGCCAGCCATCCGGCGCGCCTGACCTTGCTCTGGTACAACCTTTTGGCAAAAGCCTTACGCATAATATAATATCCAAGGTAAATGGTATAGAACGAAAGGGGTATCCGGACCCAGGTGGAATATTTTTGACCAAAATAGGCAAAGCTCGCACCGATAACCGCGCCTATCACTCCGGGGATCACCAGGGCGCGAAAAAGCTTCTTGTTGATGTTACCGAAACGATGGTGACTGTAGCCTGAGACTCCGCTTGAGAAAACCCGGGCGGAGTGGACCCGGCTGCTCACAATGGCCGGGTTGACTCCCATGGCCAGTAAAAAAGTCGTAGAAATTGTCCCATACCCCATGCCCATGGAACCGTCGACCATTTGGGCAAAAAATCCCGTCGCAAGCATTAATAAAAAGGAGGTGATGTCAATATAGTTGGGGATCTTTCGGATTCCATCGGCAACCCTGACAAGGGGGATCAGGGAGAAAATTGCATGGCCTAAAATCATGAAAAAGAATGCGAAAAGAAGCCATTTAACGATCGACTGCCATGAAAACGATCCTGCCCTGGCATGATAATCAAGCCTGGTTTGTTTGGCGACCAACACCTTGGTCAGGTCGTTTAGCTGCCTCACTTTTTCGGTCAGGGTACCATTCATGTTTTTTCGGATCACCTGCATATTTTGCAGCAGGTTCTCGATTTCGTCGGGTATAATCGTATTCAGGTGTTCCCTGAGACGCTTGGCGATGGTTGGTGATTTGCCATTGGTTGAAATGGCGATCTTCAGGTTACCTTTCTTGACGACGGAACCGAGATAAAAATCACATAGTTCAGGGTTATCGGCTACGTTGATCAGTTTGCCTTTATCTTTTGCGTCTTTTCGGATTAATTCACTGATAATTTCGTTGTTGACAGCGGCAATAACGATATCGCAATCATCAAGGTCGGAATTGTTGTAAACGGATTCAATCAATTCAACATGGTGGTTTTTTGCGGCGATCTCTTTGATCGGATCGCAAATAGAGAGTGCGACAAGACGGACATGCGTTGCAGGCGAATTAACTAAAACAGCCTGTAGTTTTTCCAGGCCTACATTACCTCCGCCAACGATGAGGACTCGAAGATCTTCCAGT
>JAJPJP010000318.1 GCA_021324175.1 Chitinophagia bacterium | reverse complement strand
TTACATCCGGTTAGTTTCGATTGCCAGCTCTTTTTCCCGCTTCCTTTTGCCCAAGAGTTCGACCTTCACTTTAGCCAGCCCCCATCCCGTATACCCCAACTTTTTCGCTGCCGCGTGGCTCAGGTCAATTAGACGCCGATTTCTAAAATGCATTCGATCGTTGATCTTAACGATCACCTCTTTACGATTATGCAGGTTAGTAACCCGAACCCAGGTGTTTAATGGCAGAAGATTGCTGGCGGCAGTGAGTTTTTCCTGGCTGAATATTTCGCCGCTGGCAGTGTGCCTACCGTTGAACTTGTTCGCGTAAAAGCTGGCAATGCCATAGTGGATCCGGGTATTTTTCTTAATTGCATTCTTATGACTGACTGTTCGAACACCTTGAGCAGAAAGAGATCCTTGCGAAGGCATGCAAACAGTCAAAATGACTGCGAAGAGAAGGAATTTATTCATAGCAATGATATTGGCTATTAATAAACGCTCTTGTCAGCAAAGTATTTTTCGCGAAGAAGACGATCTTCTTCATATATATCATCGTAAAATCGTATACGACCGTTCTTTCCTTCGCAGTCAAAATACCTTATGTAAATCGGAACCCGTTGGAAACCACTCACTACGTGCTTTTCCTGTCTTTTTATCCATGCACGAAGCGTATCCGGATGATATCTAATTGTATCGTTTCTCACCAAAAAGTCAGATATTTTTTGCCATTCTTTCACGCGCACGCATCCATGACTTAAAGCACGAAAGGCCTTCCCAAACATCCATCGGACGTTGGTGTCATGCATATACACACTGTATTTATTTCTAAAATTAAATTTAATAACGCCTAAAGAGTTATTGTCTCCTTGCTGTTGTTTTAAGAAGTAAGGAAAATGCTTTTTACTGAGCTTTGACCACTTAATCTTTTTTGGATCAACGATGTTATCGTCTTTGTCGACCACCATTAGATTTTCCTTTTTTAGAAAATCAATATTCTGCTGGATCTTCGGCAGCATTTCTTTAAAAATGATGCTGTACGGAACCGTCCATTGAGGATATGTAATAAAATTGGAGACCTGACTGGTCAGCAGCGGAGTGCGTGTCTTTGGATCACCGACGATGATTCTTGATTCAAAGGATACCGTATCGTCATCAATAACATCCAAAGTAAACGATGGCAGATTTACCCAAATATACGTGTGGGGAAGTGTGTCCGACAGCTGTTTGTATCGGTCCAAATTGACAGCAATACGTTTGAATTTGACGACATCGGTATTGTTCAATGCGTCGACAAATTCATCCGATAAATGTCCTGTAATTCTTAATCCCTTTTTCTTTTGATATTTCTTGATCGCAGCGATAAACCTTGTGGTATCCCAGTCAGTTGAATCCCCGGTAACAATGCCGGTTTCAAATAACCTACTTTTTAACAATTCAAAAAAAGCGATCGAGTCTTGGTAAGGATAGCTCAAATAAGTAATTGGTTTGAATTTAGCCGACGCCAAAAAACTCTTTAAGTAAGCCCTAATCGAATCATATCCTCGTATTTTTGGTTCAAGTTCCGCCATGGTCGAATCAATGTCCCGGGACCGAAATGCTTCATCAAGAGTCGTTGTAAATACTGAGTCCTTAATTTTACCATCGTTCCGCAGCGTAACGCTGTCAACTGGAAGCCGCCCTTGCTTCAAATCCTTGATCAGCTTGAAAAACGCATCGGTAAAAAGAACGTCAGCCCTGGCCCACATCACAGCATTCTTTTTTGCCACTGAATCCTCCACAAGAACCCTGCGAATAAACGAGAGCATATTATAGTGATAATCTTCGGGGAAGAGGCCGAACTCCTTTGCGTTTTGGATAAACTTGTATAGAGAATCAGCCAGCGGCAGCCATCTTTCATGTTCATTCCAGATTGACGAATAGTTGCGGCTGCTGTACAAACTGTCCTCCAACTTCGAGTAACCTACCGTAACGGAGTCGTTTAATTTGCCTCCAGATTTAAGAATATCATCGAGTGTGATTTCGAGATCATTTCTAATCCGTTCAGGCATTTTCTCCGGTTTGGTGACGATGTCCGATTCCACTTTTTCGGGACTGTTACGGCATCCACACCAGAAAAAAATGGATATCAAAAAGAACAGTATGTATTTGCCAACTTTTGAATATCTCATTGACTGGAGCGGTGTTTTTTCATGAAATTGACTAACTTACTTTAAATCAATGTTTTTTAGAAAAAATTTGAAGTCAATATGAATTACAATATAGTACAACGCATCAATATTTCTATTATTACCGTACCTTTTTTTATGTTGGCCCAAAGAGGCCTCGCACAAGTGGTTAATGATAAACAATTGGTTATTGTGAAAAGTGTTGAAGCTTACAATGGGTCCGTCAAAGGCGATAGCAATCAGCGTATGGTAAACCTTCGCGATCTCATCCCGTCAATAGCATTGGAGCTTCGTTATGGCACCACAAACAATTTTGTGCACCGTATCATGTACAGCGAAAGACCTAACTATACTTTTATGCGGTTACCGGCGGCAAAAGCTTTGGCACAAGTAGAAAATGACTTGGGAAAAAAAGGGCTCGCTCTTAAGATTTTTGATGCTTATCGTCCATATTTCGTGACTAAGGAGTTTTGGGACTTGGTTCATGATGACCGATACGTCGCCGATCCTCGAAAGGGCAGCGGGCACAATCGTGGGATTGCGGTTGACCTCACCATCATTAACCTGAAGACGGGTATGGAACTCGATATGCCCACTGGCTTTGACAATTTTACCGATTCAGCGCATCATGATTTCAATGCATTGCCGGATGAAGTTTTAGCCAACAGAAAATTGTTGAAAGAAACTATGGAAAAATTTGGTTTTGTGGAATTTCCAACGGAATGGTGGCATTACAGCCTGCCGGATCCGGAACGCTTTGCCGTTTTAGATCTTTCATTCGGAGACCTTGAAAAGCAAGCCAATAGGTAGGAACTCCATGCACAATATCAAAGGTTGATCAGCGTTTAAATAGAAACCCCAAAATCGTTCTTATGAAATTCGTACTGAGTATGGTTGAGCGTCCCCTTGCCCGGTTAATCTTCTGTTTTCTTGGCGGAATTCTACTCGCAGTATTGATATTTGGCGTTATTCTGCAATTAGGTTAATCCCTCGAAATCGTTGGCGACACCTTGGCGCTTAAGCTCTCAAAGTCCTGCACGTTGTATTGCATTATTTCGTAACTTGATCATTGCAGAGGTTAAATCATCTTTTGTTTAGACGACCAATCATGGCTTCAAGAAGGGAATTTATTACACTGAGTAGCGCTGCAGCGACTATGCCTTCCATATTTGTTGGATCCGCGCAACCCGCAAACATTTTACCGGTGAAAAATTCTTTTGATGCAGGACTTTTGCAACTGGGCGTCGCCGGCTATTCATTCCTTAATTGTTCCGTTGATCAGTCTATTGCGATCATGCAGCGAGTTGCAATAAATGCCATGTCCCTTAAAGATTTTTACCTCCCTTTGGATAGTTCGCAGGAAAAAATTGATGAATTATTGTCCAAATTCAAGTCAGCATCGATTTCCATCTATGGGGTTGGAGTGATATATATGAAATCAGAAAATGAAGTTGATCATGCTTTTGACTATGCAAAAAAAGTTGGAGTTAATCTCATCATTTGTTCTCCTGCTTACGATTTACTTCGTCACCTAGAGCAAAGAGTACGATCTACCGGTATCCGGGCAGCAATACACAACCACGGACCTGAAGACAAGCTTTATCCCGGTCCAAACGACGTATATGAACGAATTAAAGACCTCGATCGCGGCGTTGGCATGTGCCTGGATATTGGACATTCAATGCGCGCAGGAGTTGATCCAGCAAAGGCCGTAATCATGTTCGGAAATCGGATTTTTGATTTACATATAAAAGACGTGTCCGTTGCTGCCCCAGGCGGAAAATCAATCGAAGTTGGACGAGGTGTCATTGACTTTTCGAGCCTGATAAATAACTTGAGAAAAATTGATTACAAGGGACGATGCAGTTTCGAATATGAAAATATCATGAAGGACCCGCTGCCGGGGATTGCCGAATCAGAAGGCTATTTTCGAGGCGTTGAAAATGCCCTCGTACGTTCGTAAATTTCTTCCAATTATCTTCCAATTAGATGTCTGCTTATGAAAAAACTTACAGGGCTCACCGTATTCTTAATGATCATCCTGTTAAAGCCTGCTCTGGGTCAGCCACCTGGAAATGATTCAAGCTATCTAATTGAAGCCGACTGGGTTTTTGATGGAGAACAAATGCATGAAGGATGGGGAGTGCTGGTGAGGCGCAATCTTATTGAATTGGCAGGCGACATCAAGACGCTTAGAGCAGATGCGAAGAGTCGCGTGCTGCGCTTTCCCGGTTGTACGATAATTCCAGGTCTGATTGAAGGCCATAGTCACCTTTTTTTACACCCCTATAATGAGACTTCATGGAGTGACCAAGTGCTCAAAGAATCACGGGCAGAGCGGGTAGCGAGGGCCGTAGTCCATGCCCGGTCCACACTCATGGCTGGATTTACTACCGTGCGGGATTTGGGGACAGAAGGTGCCGGATACGACGACGTTGGTTTGAAGGAAGCCATTGAAAAAGGCGTAATTCCGGGGCCCAGGATACTTGCATCGACAAGAGCCATTGTTGCGACAGGTAGTTATGGCCCCAAAAATTTGAGTTATGATGTTATTGTGCCGAAAGGCGCGGCAGAGGCAGACGGAGAAGAAGGGATAACGAAGGAAGTTAGAACGCAAATCGGAAAAGGAGCGGATGTTGTTAAGCTTTATGCTGATTATGGCTGGGGAGAAAATCATGAGCCGGAACCAACATTTACTCTTGATGAAATGAAGAAGGCCGTGGAAGTCGCCTCCAGCAGCAACAGAATTGTAGCAGCGCATTCGTCAACGTTGGAAGGTATGAGAAGGGCCACTTTGGCGGGTGTTACCACGATCGAACATGGAGACAATGGCAATTCGGAAATATTCAACCTAATGAAGGAAAAAGGAGTTGCATTGTGCCCGACTATCGCTGCCAGCGAGGCAATAGAAGAGTATCGCGGATGGAAAAAGGGCTCCCAGCCAGAACCTAACAGTGTTATTTTGAAAAAGAAGAGTTTTAAAGCAGCGTTAGATGCGGGCGTAAAAATTTGCATGGGGGGTGACGTAGGCGTATTCCCTCATGGAGATAATGCGCGTGAGATGGAAGACATGGTCGAATACGGCATGAAGCCAATAGACGTGTTAAGGTCTTCTACTTCAATTAATGCTGATGTGTTCAGGATCGGCGACAAATTGGGAAGAATTAAAACTGGGTTGCTCGCTGATTTGATAGTTGTAGAGGGCAACCCTGTCGAAAACATCTCTTTGGTTCGAAGGATCAGGATGATAATGAAAAACGGAGTAATCTACTAGTGGTTCAGCTTAACGGGTAAGTGAAAGGATCAAGGCACTGTGTTGCGGATAGGCTTCCAAAAGAAATTGGCGGGCTGCGAGTTCAAAATCCGGGAATTCAAATCCCGGTGCGACAGTACATCCGACGAGCGAAAACGTTGCGCCAATAGGTCTCGCGGCAAACCAGTTCCCGCCCCTGATAACCCGTTGAAATTCTTCTCCAAGCTGCGGATTCGGCCCCAACATGTGCCGCACCAGTAATCCTGTTTCTGATTCGATTTCAAATATTTCCAGGGCAGAGCCCGCATAAAAATGCCACAATTCGTCAAAGGAGATCTTGTGAAACGCTGAAAACTGATTTTTCTCCAAAAGGAAATAGATAGAAGTTCCCGCATTTCGATGACCGCCGACGGCATCGCCAATTTGGCATTTTAGCGCTGAACGGTATATTTCGCGATAGTTGCCCCCTTCCGGGTGCTTAACCAATTTTAGATGTGTAATCCAGAATTCAGCGCTTAAATCCATTAGTTATTCATGGCTGGTTCAATAATTGTATGCGTGGCGTAGACCAGATTCAAGGAGTCTTTAATCCTAAGGGTATCTTTCGGCACTGCCGGAAAAGCGAAATATAATTTAAAAAATGAGGAGTCCCTGGTTTTTAATTTGATTTTCAGTAGATAGGAAAGCAACTGATTGTATCTTTTGAGCGCCTTGCTCTTATTTTCTGTCTGAAGGATGACAAAATTGAATGCCAATGAATCACTCTTAGGCTTTTCTGGACCCAAGTCGGATTTGGTTGTTACCCCTGAATCAACAGGTACTTTTGTCTCATGAACCGTATCAGGCTGAAGAGCTGTGGTGTCTAGAGGCGAAGGAAGCGTATTCTCATGGGGTTCCGAGTTTGAATTTTTTTTATATAGCATGTATCCTCCGCCACCCACAACAGCAAGACCCGCGATTAACGCTACTGCAAAGGCAATTTTCTTTCCCGTATTTCTTTGCATTTTGTAGAATTCGTGGTCTCTATCAAACATACTCTGCTTTTTGGCCGCTAATTCGCTGGCAGTTATTTCACCTGCGGAGGAGCCCGATAAATCGTCTTTCCCGCAAACAAAATCAAATTTGCCGTCTCTATTCTTCGAAATGGTGCCAATGCCCTCAATAAAAAATGGCCTGCCGATGTTAACCATCTGCTTGCAAAGAGCGAGGTAAGAGTCAAGGTCAGCAATGGCAAGGGGCCTGATTTTTCCAGTATTCCTTTTAATATGTTCAATAAGTTCTTCGTCAGGGTTTGTTATTTCGGCATTCTCAAACTGGATGGATGGGATGGTGGATCTGTCTTTCTGAGCAGGTTCGGCGAAGTTATCTGCAGAAGGCTCAATATTAAATATTCCTATGCCGGGTAAATCGAGTCGATGATGCTGATACAGAAATTCGGCCAATAATGTAGGTAATTTCAAGACAAAGGATTTTAAGCAAGATAACAATAAAAAAAATTAAGTCAAACCTGACCAATTAAATAATTTAACTAATTGATTATTATGATGTACCGCAGAACAAGTAATTTTGTAATTCATTATTAATATGCTATCGGCGCAAGAAAGAGAGTTCGTGAATTACTGGGAGCGAAACAGGCTTAAGCAGAAAAAAGTATTTCGGCTTTTTCTTGTGGGTATTCCGGCAGGCCTGTTGTTTGCCATTCCTATTACGCTTAGTATAATTTCCGGATGGCACAAACGGGCCATGATGGAGGCCAACAACCCCGACGACTTTAATCCACTTATCCTGATAATTGCATTGTTGCTTATTGTTGTCTTTGTCGCAATTTTTTCCAAATACCACCAATGGGAGATGCGTGAGCAACGATACCGGGAGCTGATTGCGAAACAGTCGGTCGACCAGAAAGAAGCTAGAGATACTAACGGCGAAAAATAGCATGTATTGTTGCAGCTATTGTTATTTTCCCCTTGTCTTATTTATGATGTATTAGTTTTGCGGAAATCAATTGCATGAGGAGGATCTTGATTTGTTTACTGTGCCTGAGTGTAGGTGTGTCTTCCTGTTTTAAAAAGAATGATGGATGTGGAACCCAGGATAATATTGTGGCGCCGGTTTCTGAACAAAACCTGGTCAAAGCCTATCTGGATTCTAACCGCATTACGGCCACGTTAAACCAAAGCGGATTCTATTTCGAAATTGTGAAGGCGGGTAGCGGATCCAATCCGAATTTGTGTTCGCGGATTACGGTTAGTTACATCGGCCAATTAACGGATTCGACAGTTTTTGATCAGGAAACGGATCAGATTTACACCTTGGGGGACCTGATCGATGGATGGAAAAAGGGCCTGCCATTAATCCAAGCTGGAGGGGAGATCAAACTCTATATTCCACCTTCGCTTGGCTATGGGAGCAATGGTCTTAAAGACAATGCGGGAAACATTGTTGTGCCGGGAAATTCGATACTTATCTTCGATATAAATCTTCTCAACGTGGAGTAACCGTAACTACAAACTACCTGCTACAAGCTCCGAACTTTGTTTCGGGGCTTTTTTTAACTTTGCATAAAAACAGTGCCACACGAAGCGATATCAGTTTTTGACATGTTCAAGATAGGCGTTGGTCCATCAAGCTCTCATACCTTGGGTCCTTGGAGAGCAGCTCAGCGCTTTGTGTCAGCGCTCCAAAAAAATGAAGTTTTCTCTGCCGTTACACGAATTGAAGTATTACTTTATGGATCGCTTGCTAAAACAGGTAAGGGGCATGGAACAGATTTCGCCGTTCAGCTGGGTCTAAGTGGCTATGATCCCGTGACGTTTGATGTCAAAAGCCTGACCGAAACAATAGATGCCATAAAGCAAAGTGGTCAGTTGTTGCTTGATGGAACAAAGCCCGTTTCTTTTAACCCCGAGACTGATATCGATTTTCTCTATGCAGAGAGCTTGCCCTTCCATCCTAATGCACTAAGTTTCCTGGCTTCAGTTTCAGGAGGAAGAAATATTTCGGAAACTTACTATTCAATAGGTGGAGGTTTCGTAATCAAAGAGGGAGAGGAAGCAACTGTTAGCAGTTTTCAATTGCCTTTCCCGATTAATGAGGCAAATGACTTGCTCCATTGGTGCATCATGACTGGCCTGGCCATCCATGAAATAGTCATGGAAAACGAAAACGCCTGGCGTCCGGAATGGGAAACAAAGGCTGGCGTATTGGCCATTTGGAAAGTAATGAAGGAATGTGTATTCAGGGGTTGCCAGGTAGGCGGCATGTTGCCAGGCGGCCTCGCGGTAAAAAGGCGTGCTGCCGATTTAAATAATAGACTGACCGCGGGTAAAAAATTTACGACTTTTGACTCGTGGATAAAATTGATTCAGGAGGGTGGTAACGATTTTCGTTACGTCCTTGATTGGGTCAGTTGTTTTGCGTTGGCCGTTAACGAAGAAAATGCATCGTTTGGCAGAGTTGTGACGGCCCCCACTAACGGAGCGGCAGGCGTAATCCCGGCGGTCTTGCTTTATTATATGATCTTTTGCAAAGGCGATCGCGAAGAAAAAATTATTCAATTTCTGCTTACCGCGTCCGAAATAGGTAGCATTTTTAAGAAGGGTGCCACTATTTCAGCAGCAATGGGCGGATGCCAGGCCGAAATCGGGGTGTCATCGGCAATGGCAGCAGCTGCCCTAACAGAATCGCTGGGTGGAACTCAGCGCCAAGCCATGATGGCTGCTGAAATTGCCATGGAACATCATCTGGGAATGACTTGTGATCCAATCGGAGGGTTAGTCCAGGTCCCCTGCATAGAAAGGAATTCGATGGGTGCAATAAAAGCGATAACTGCCTCGCAACTTGCGCTTCAAAGTGCTCCCGATTACGCAAAGGTTTCGCTTGACGGCGTTATCAAGACGATGTGGGATACGGCATTGGACATGAATAGCAAATACAAAGAAACTTCCGATGGCGGTTTGGCAGTACACATACCGATCAGCCTGAGTGAATGCTGAGACGTCTGCGACCGAAATTCTTTTCAAAATTCGATCTTGATACCCTGTTCGGGAAAGACAAGCTTTAATTCCAGCGAGTTTTTTGATGCGAGTTCATTTTTGATTTTGTTGACCGCGTCTTTTTCAGAGGGTTTTATATGCGTGACGACGACTGGCAAATTGTGCAAGGAGTTTTTACCTGTGAAAGCAGCTAGCTGATTCAATTCATTCATTAAAAGCGATGGTGTGAGATGACCAAACAGGCGGTTTAGCGGTTGCTCGTCAGAAAAGGAGGATTCGACAAAAATAGCTTTTAGCGCGTGTAATTTGACAATAGGCGAAACCGCTTTCCACAAGGACATGATGCGGCTAGAATTTTCCAAACTATCGGCACCCGTATCGCCCAGATAAAGCAAATATGAATTATTATTTCTGATAAGAAACGCTGTACTCAGGTTCGGAGAAGCATGGCTTAACAAAAACGGGCGAACATACAAGTCGGTACCAACAATCTTTGTTTCCAACGAAGAATCGAGAAGCACGTAATGGTATTTGGCCAGCGCTGGGGAGTCTCCCTGATCCGCAAAGTTTGCCCAACTTTTCCACGTGAAATATTTTTCTTTCAAGATGTCGATGCAAAATGGCAGACCATATATCGCCTTATCCGTATCATCAGGGGAGTTAATGATCAACCCAGCCACGTGATCAAGATGCGGATGCGATATCAAATACCCCTTGATATTTTCCCTCATAACTGAAGATTCGCTCGTTCTAAATGTTCCCATCTCTATCGCTCGCCTGATACCAAATCGGATAGTGCCTGCGTCGAGGCATACAAAGTTGTCGGAGACACCCGCAGCTACCATGTAAGACGATAAATTGCTTTCGTCACCACCGCCCAAGACGCCTAGTGGGATAACCGTAAATTCCGGACCTGTGGTTTGACCAAATAACAAATTAGAGAAAAGAGTAGCAAGCAGGAAGTATACCAGGACTTTCATTAACCAAAATTGCGAGTCAATGATACGATAATTACTTTTTTTATCCATAGGTCGCTAGGGGTGGCACTTGAATCTGGAAATGCATTGCGTCGAGAAACAAATGAATTCAAGTGGGGGAGAATGACGCTTTTCAATTGGAAATGTTCATTTCGGAATTGGCAGGATCTGCGTCACCGCGACTGATGAGTTGACGATATAAGGTGTCGCGTTCGACGGGTTCCCTCCTCGCTTGTTTTATTAGCATTATGAGTTCACTTGAAGACAGTGAGGGGTGTTGCTCTTCGCTACCAGCCATGGAATAGATCTTTGTTGAGTCATCTATTGTCCCGTCGAGGTCATTGACTCCAAACGAAAGCGTCAACTGGGCATTTTGCCTACCCAGCATTGGCCAGTAGGCTTTCAGATGTGGGAAGTTATCCAAATAAAGCCTGGCTACTGCGTAGAGCTTCATATCCTCAGAGATCTGACTTTCGGAAACGTCACTCATTGCATTATTTTTATTCCGGAATTTCAAAGGGATAAAAGTATTAAAGCCACCCGTTTCATCCTGTAGTCCCCTAAGTCTATCCATGTGGTCGATGCGATGCCAATACTTCTCGATGTGCCCATAAAGCATTGTCGCATTGGATCGCATTCCAATTTTATGCGCAGTCCGATGGATTTCCAGCCAACCATTGGCGTCAACTTTATCGGCACAAATCTGATCGCGGATATCCGGGTGAAAGATTTCAGCACCGCCGCCCGGCAAGGAGTCCAACCCGGCCGCCCTCAGTAATTTTAAGCCTTCCTCAACGGTAATTTTTGCTTTGCGAAACATGTAATCGAGCTCCACAGCGGTATAACCCTTAATGTGTAGGCCCGGCCGATGGGCCTTTATTTTTTCCATGACATTGGCGAAGAATTGCAAGTTCAATTTTGGGTGAACGCCGCCGACAATGTGGACCTCGGAGACAGGCTTGCCGTCGTAACTCTTAACAATTTCCAAAATCTTGGCGGCATCGAGTTCCCAGCCCTCTTCGCGCTTCGCATACAAGCGCGAATATGAGCAAAAGGCGCAGGAGAACACGCAAACGTTTGTCGGTTCAATATGGAAGTTGCGGTTGAAGTAAGTTCTGTTTCCGTGTAGTCTTTCCCGAACATGATTTGCAAGACCGCCCAAGAATCCAAGAGTACCCGTTTCGAACAATTTTAGACCTTCCTCATTGGTAATTCGTTCTCGAGCCAGGATTTTTTCGCCAATTCTCCTGAGCATCGGGTCATTTTCATTTGAAATAATCTCAGCCGTGCTATTTCTTGTCGATGCCATATGACTGTCGGATTTCATACAAATATAAGCTACTTATTGTTGAAGGCGAGCGGGGATTGATCGACGAATCAATGTGTAACACATGCTCTTCCATTAATTATTTCATATCTTCCGGCTCCCCAAACAATATCCGAAATGAATATAAAATTGCGGCTCACTTTCATGAATTTTATGGAATTCTTTGTTTGGGGGTCGTGGCTAATTTCGCTCGGCGGCTATATGTTAGTCGGTCTGAAGTTTACTGGGGCGGAGGTCGCCAGCATTTACGGCACGATGGGTCTTGCCTCTCTTTTTATGCCTCCATTGCTTGGAATTGTAGCCGATCGATGGCTTAACGCAGAACGTGTGCTGGGAATTTGCCACATTATTGGATCTGTGCTTTTGTTTACCGCTTCGACAATCAGTACGCCGGGTCTCATGTATTTCGTAATGCTGCTGAATTCGATGTTTTTTATGCCGACAATCGCATTGAATAACACGGTCTCATATATCGTGCTTGATCAGCAGAAGCTGAACATAATTAAAACCTTTCCGCCCATCCGCGTTTGGGGGACAATTGGATTTATTACGGCAATGTGGCTAGTTGATTTGTGCGGGTGGACCATAAGTTCCTACCAATTGTATATTAGCGCTGTTGCCGGATTGTTCTTGGGATTGTATTCGTTCACGATGCCGCGATGCCCGCCAAATAGAATCAAATCTGGAACTTCCCTCATCAGTTCATTAGGTCTAGAGGGGTTTATTCTTTTTCGTCAAAGAAGGATGCTTACATTCTTTATTTTCGCAATGTTACTTGGTGCAGCGCTGCAAATCACAAATACCTTCGGTGTAGCTTTTCTTCAGGATTTTAGTCAGACATTTCCACATGCTTTTGCAGTCAGGCATCCCAACATCCTAATCTCAATATCCCAAGTTTCAGAGACAGTTTTTATTCTGGCAATTCCTTTCTTCCTTCGCAGGTTCGGGATCAAAAAAGTAATGTTGATGAGCATTTTTGCCTGGGTATTTCGTTTTGGTCTCTTCGGTATTGGTAACCCAGGCGAGGGACTGACTCTACTAATACTCTCAATGATTATTTATGGTATGGCTTTCGACTTCTTCAACATTTCAGGATCATTGTTCGTCGAAAGGGAATCTGATATAAAAATCCGGGCGAGTGCACAGGGCATATTCATGCTCATGACAAATGGGCTAGGAGCGTACCTGGGAAGTTTTTTTAGCGGTCGGGTTGTCGACCATTTTACAGTGAATGGTTCGCGACATTGGGATAGCATATGGTTTACATTTTCAGCTTATGCTTTGATCCTAGGCATCATTTTTCCATTTGCTTTTCGTTATAAGCACAACAAAATCCAGCCAGTTACGGGTTTGGGCTAAATTCCCTTCCCGAGCGCCCTGATCCGGTACTTCAAGAATGGCAATTACGCGCAGGTATTTTCCTGTTTCACTGAACGGCGCAATCGCCGCTTCTCAACAGGCTCACCGGAGCTGCCCACCCCTGCTGAACGATTATGTAGTCCCATCTCCCGGATGTTTTTG
>JAJPJP010000361.1 GCA_021324175.1 Chitinophagia bacterium | reverse complement strand
TGTATCAATAATCGAATTTCCGGAAGGGTAATCCTGAGCATATTTTAGTTTCGTCACTATCGTGTCACCCTTGCTGTCAGTAGTATTTGTGCGGGTGACCAGGTAGTGCTTAGGATTGTCATAGTAATTCCTTTCTATAGTCAAAACATATTTGGTTGTATCGGACTGATCGTAGGCATAGCTGTATGTAGAATCGAGGAGGATTTTTTCAGACTTTATGGAAGGGTAAAAACATGCTTCCGTCTGAATATTTACTGTCGTGTCTCCTGTGCATAGTGCGGGGTCCCAATGACCCAATCCAACGGGCAGAGGTATATAATCGTATTTTGGACTGTTAAAGACAACGCGGTTAGTCGTATGGAAGAAATTGTCAGTTTCTGCAACCTTATAGTATAGACCGCCTTTATTCGCATACTCAGTTTTTGACAACAATTGACCGTTAAGGCTATTGCCCATCGCTAAGGTTCCTGGGAGTCGGTAACCACCATATACAACGAGGGTGTCCGAGATGTTATAATACTTGTACACGGTCTTGCCAATGTCTAACCCGGTAACAGGATCAACATTTGTTTCTGTGACCTGGTCGTACCCGACAATGTTTCCTTGGACGTCGCTTGTAAGTGACGTTATGCTGCTACTAAATAGCTCTAAACCTGTACAAGTTGTCCCAGTATTGGTGTAAGTGGGATTGTATTTAACATACTGCGGGAGCGACATTAAACGGCCGAAACTATATTGCTGGGGATTACCCGTTCCCAACTTATCCTGGGTATAGTTGTAGCTGTAGACCTTTTCATTGGCAATGGTACTCGAGGAAGAATAGTTGGTTAAATTTTGGACCCTCAATCCGCCGCCTGGAGTAATGAAACTGTTATTCTCTAGTAGGTTGTAGGCTTGAAAGGTGAGTTGATATTGGAATGTGATATGGATTTCCGAAAAAAGGTTGACGGTATCTACCGAGGGATCGATATACGCAGTCCAGTTGTAAACACCGGGCGATGTTATGGTGACGGGGATATTCGCAGAACATTGCGGCGAATTGTTCACGCAGGTTGCGCCGTTGATGTCCTGATACAAATTCACACCGTTACCCGTAAGTGTGGCATAAAGTTTTCCAGTTGAATTTTCATAAGGAAAATTGGGCACTGTGTAGTTGTTCTTATCGATGAATGCAACGATCATTGACAGATTGCTTTGCTGCGAACCGGTTGGCAGCACCGGGAAAATATTGGTCAGGTCGATACTACCTGCAGCAGTACCCTTATGCGTGACGTTTATGATAGAGTCGTAAGTAACAAGATTTAAATAAGTGAAGCCGTCATTTCCGGTGCTGATTGTATTATTATAGTCATAGTCGTTAGCCTGGTAGCCTATGACGGTATGCCCTCCTGTCGGATAGTTCACCTGTTGCAAGGCAAACGTCTCCATAAATTCCAAATTCGGATCCCGGTTTCCACCGCTATAAGCAAGAATCTGTGGTATGACGTACGTAAAATTGGGAGGATTGTATTCGACGCTCATCGATGGAATTAGGACGCTGTTACTCGATCCATTAGAATAGCCCCAATGGTCGACATTGAACGAATGTTTTGCAGTCAATGAAGGCGTAATGGGGTTGGTATATACAAAAGAATATGGAGGCAACGAAACTCCGGCTGAAAATTCCTTGATGCTGTCAAGTCTGAGCCTTTCGTATTCGAAAGAGTCAGCGCCGCTTCCATATCCCGCGTTGAAATAAGAATAATATAAGTTGTGTTGTTTTAAATACGTCAGTGTCCCCGACATGTTCTTAGAATATTCTAGTATCGAATCCAGTTTATAAGACCCTGAAAGGTCGCTACGATGAGGATCCGCATTAAATGTTAGTCGTCCATTGACATAATCGATATTTTGCAACATTTGCGTATAGTAAATGGGAATTGCTCCGTTCGTTGTCATGAGCCCGGTTGGATTACAATAAGCACCGTATGTCTGATAAGCATCGGGCATACTACTGGTGGTATTGCCACCGGCGGTATAATTAAAGGTGACACTGTCCTGGAGCTGCGTAACAATTTTAGAGAGCAGCCATGAGGAAACGGGCTGCGCAGCGCCGACCGTCTGAACTTTTTCCAGTGTATTGAAATAAAATTTGTTTCCTGATTCGTCAGTTATCGTAAAAGACTGGCCACCAGATTGGAATTGAATGATTATGTTATCCTGCTTTTGCATCACGACGGAGTCGGACCGTGTAATGATGAATTTGCCACTGTGACCAGGAAAATTGTATGTGAATATATCGGGCTCCATATCGTATAGATCCGTTTCACCGGTAAATGCCTGGTAAAAATTCATCGTACCGCCTGTTGTAGAAGCCAAGTATGAGCAGTAGAAGTCAAAATAATTCTGGCCAAGAAACGGCACCCCGCTTGATTGCGACGGTTGTATGTACGACAAGTCCCCAGCCAATTGCGGGACCATGTTGGTAAAATATGGTTGACCCTGCGTTCCAAAATCATCGTGGCCCATGATTGTCCTTGAAACCATTCCCCCCGCATTAAGTGCCCAACCCAGGCCTACCCAGCTTGCTTCATCTTTCAATCTAATGCCACCGGTATGATAAGCAATGGATACCGGAACATCGAGTCCACGCAATTTGATCGTTGTTATCGGAACGGTAATGTTTGCAGTGCCTGTGTAAGGACTTACTGGAATTTCAGAAAACTTCATTAATGCGGCGGCGGTCGGCGATGGCGGTATGATGTTCGGGACATACTGCGAAGTCGTAAGACTCTGTGCGAATGACATGCTGCTTGAACAAGCGGCAATGAGAATCAACAGCGTGGCGTTTTTCAAAATCCGAGTCATAGCTTCCGGCGTTTGGTTTAGAGTTTTTGTCAAAAAGTATATCCAACCCTGAACTTAAAGGGCTGCGTCCTGGGGACCTGCTGATAACTCAGGAAATCCCAGAGAAACTGAACCTTGGTTTTTTTGAAAACTTTGGTATTCATAGAAACGATTTTGCTGATGCCGACCAAGCCACTTTGCTGCCAATTGCTCCAATAGCTGACCGGGGCACCTAACAGGCCAACAGGCTGTTGGTAGTTATATTCAAAACCCCCGCTCAGATAGAAACTCTTCTTGGTTTGTATGTCGAGGAAACTGCGCAACCCTGCACCCTGGCTGGAGACGTTGATGTGCTGAAAATCCTTGCCCCATCCCACTTTGTAGCTACCACCAATGCCAATAACATTTTTATTACCAAGCTTATACCCAAGCGATAGACCCAGGTCTGTTGTCGTCGGGAAATAAAAGCTGCCGCTCTGCGTCTGCATGTTAGTTCCATACTCAAGCCGTTGCAGAAAGGTCTTGGTCTTTTGACTGCTTGGTTTGAAATCCGGCATATCCATGTCGCCACTGCCGCCGCCTAGCGAACTGATTTTGTTGCGGATATTGTTGATGTCCTGTTGAGCTGTCTGCAAAGATGTTTGGATCATGGAGGTCGCATTGGGCCCACCTCCCGCTATCTGGCTTTGGATCATCGCCAGAATTTGATCGCGCGTTTGCAAACCGACCAATCCATCCGCAGAGCCATAGTTGCCAGGAATGGAAAACAACCCCGCTAAAAAGGAATTGGTTTTCATAAATGATTCAAAAGCCGGCACCTTACTCAAAACATCAAGAGCCGTCTTAAGCATTTTATCAGGGTCGTTTAGCGTCTCGCGATATTCCCGAACCCGCTCACTATAATAGAAAAGCTCTTTTTTGTAATTACTGTAAATGGACGAGACGCCGGGAGGTAATTT